>JAFGAO010000069.1 GCA_016933615.1 Acidobacteriota bacterium | reverse complement strand
AGGGCGACCGCCCCGTCCAGAACCCTGAGGCTGCGCTCCACTTCGGCGGTGAAATCCACATGCCCCGGGGTGTCGATGATATTGATCCGGTGTTCCCTCCACATGCAGGTGGTGGCGGCCGAAGTGATCGTGATTCCCCGCTCCTGTTCCTGCTCCATCCAGTCCATTGTAGCGGTGCCTTCGTGCACCTCTCCGAGTTTGTGCGTAATGCCCGAGTAAAAAAGAACCCGCTCCGTGGTCGTGGTCTTTCCGGCATCGATGTGGGCCATGATGCCGATATTCCTGTTTCTTTCCAAAGGTACGAGACGTGCCACGGAGAACCTCGATTACCACCGGTAATGCGCGAAAGCCTTGTTGGCTTCCGCCATTCGATGCGTGTCTTCTTTCTTTTTAATGGCTCCGCCGCGGTTGTTGAAAGCATCCAGGAATTCCCCCGCGAGCTTCTCCTTCATGGTTTTTTCTCCACGCCCGCGCGCGTTCGCTATCAGCCAGCGGATCGCCAGCGATGTTCTTCGATCCTGCGGAACCTCGATGGGCACCTGATAGGTCGCTCCGCCGACACGCCGGGATTTCACCTCCAGAATCGGTTTCACGTTATCGAGGGCCTTCTTGAACACTTTGACCGGATCCTCTTTCGTGCGGTCTTTGATCGCGTCGAGGCTGCCATAGAAAGCGCCTTCAGCCACACTCTTTTTACCGTCCAGCATCATGCAGTTTATAAATTTGGTAATGAGCGTGCTCCCGAATGCGGGATCCGGCAGCGTCTCTCGTTTCGGTACTTCTCTTCGCCTCGGCATACTTGCAAGGTCTCCAAAGCTTACTGAAACTGTTTTGACTGCCAGCGTGCGGGAACATTACCGGAAGGAATGCCTGTCGACTTATGGCAGTCGCCGTTTACGTAAATATGCGGGTGGGAATCACGCACCCATGGATAATATTGTTAAGAGCTAGCTTTTAGGTCGCTTGGCACCATACTTCGAGCGGGAATTCTTCCGATCCTGAACACCGACGGAATCCAGTGTCCCCCGCACTACATGGTACCGAACCCCGGGGAGGTCCTTGACACGTCCACCGCGTATTAAAACGATGGAGTGTTCCTGCAGATTGTGTCCGATACCCGGAATATATGTAGTGACTTCTATTCCGTTTGTAAGCCGGACACGCGCAACTTTACGCAGAGCGGAATTCGGTTTCTTGGGTGTAGACGTGTACACCCGCGTGCATACCCCCCTGCGTTGCGGGCTCCCCTGTAATGCCGGGCTTTTCGTCTTAAAACGAATTTTTTTCCGGCCGTTTCGTACCAGCTGATTGAAGGTCGGCAAACCTTGCTCTCCTTGTCCTTTAAAGTCCTTTGATGGCAGGATGCTATCCGGTTGCGCACCGACACTTTCCCCGCCATTCTTATTAAGCGAAAAACCCGACGAATATAGCAAAAGGCTGGATCCCTGTCAAGCAAATAGCCTTGCTAAAATAAACTATTTCAGTGGATTTAAACGGCATTAAGCCGGAATTCAGATTCCATTCAAGGCAGCCGCCATGCGCTCGAGCGCCTCATCCAGGACCCTGCGCGGGCAGGCAAAGTTCAGCCGCGCGAATTTTTCAAAATTTTTCCCGAATTCCGTGCCTTCGCTGAGCGCTACGCGGGCTTTTTCCAGGAAAAAGCGCTCCGGGGCCCCTTCAATGCCCGATTCCGTGAAATCCAGCCAGGCAAGATAGGTCGCCTCGATTCTGCACATGCGGATCGACGGCATTTTTTCTGCGATAAAACGAGCCAGGTGATCCCGGTTGGCGGCCAGGTAAGCCATAACCTGGTCCAGCCATTCCCCGCCATCCTTGAGGCCGGCTTCCGCGGCCGCATATCCCATAATATTCACATGAGGGATAATACCGTAACTTATTTTATTCCAATACCTGCGAAGCTCAGGATTCTTTATCAGCGCGTAGCCGCAACCGAGACCGGCAATATTGAAGGTTTTGCTCGGAGACATTAAGGTGATCGTACGCGACTCGATCTCCGGATCGAGGGACGCAATGGGGATATGCCGGTGGGGGGGATAAAGAAGATCGCAGTGAATTTCATCGGAACAAATGATTAATTTCCGGCGCAGGCAGACTTCGGCGATTCTTTCCAGCTCTTCTCCTGTAAAAACACGCCCTACGGGATTATGCGGGTTGCAGAGAACAAACAGCCTGGAATTTGCGTCAATGGCGCTCTCGAACCTGTCGAAATCGATCTCGTAGGTGTCCCCGTTTCTGGCCAGGGGAGAGTTCTGCAGGATCCTTCCATGAAAAACCGGGTCCCGTATGAAATGGAAATATACCGGAGGATGGACGACAATACCCTCCCCCATGGCGGCAAACGCCTGGAACGCGACGTTCAGGCCGGTCACGATTCCGGGAAGGAACGCGATATCCGGGGCCGCGACCTCCCAGCCGTAGACCCGTTTCATTTTCCCACAAATAAGCTCCTTCAGGGCATCCGAAGGACGGCAGTATCCGAACACCCCATGGTCCGCACGCCGGCGCAGCGCGCGCACTATGGGATCCGCGGACACGAAATCCATGTCCGCCACCCACAGCGGGATCACATCTGGAGGATACAGGCCCCACTTGGCGCTGTCGGTGTTTCTTCGCTCTATAAGTGCATCGAAATCGTATTGCATAAATGCGGTATCCGCCCTTAATAGAGAGGCAGGATACCGGATTTGACATGCCGATTTCAAATGGCAGAGTGAACCGTTCAGCGTTCCCGGTTCCCGGTCCCCAATTCCCCGCTTAAACAATTACAGCTCGAGCAAGGGCGCCGGGCCGGCGTTGACTAAGGGTTCGCGCAAAAATAAGTTTACATTTTGGCGCGAGCGCCGGACGGGCAGATGCTAAGGCGGCGCAACTCAAGAGTTGCGT
>JAFGAO010000068.1 GCA_016933615.1 Acidobacteriota bacterium | reverse complement strand
AGTGGAAAAAAGGTGAAACTATGAAGCTGACAAAGCGACAGAAAGAAATACTCGATTTTGTAGCGGGATTCATAGAGGAAAACGGATATTCGCCCAGCATGGAGGAAATAGCGGAACATTTCCAGTTCGCCTCCCTGAATGCGGTTTTTAAACACCTGGAAGCCCTGGAAATCCGCGGCTATCTTCATCGGGATACCAACCGCGCCAGGTCCATTCAGCTGTCGCACGAAGAATCCCCGGGAATCCGTGCATTGCCTCTATTCGGATATGTCGCCGCCGGCCGGCCTATTGAAGCGGTTTCCGCCCCTGAAACGCTCGAGGTTCCGAACGCTTTTCTTCCCGGCCGGGGCCGGTATTATGTCCTGCAGGTTCAGGGAGAGTCGATGATTGAGGAACAGATCCGGAACGGGGATTATGTCGTCGTGGAATCCCGGGAAACAGCCGATCCCGGAGAAACGGTTGTTGCGTTGATTGACAATGAAAAAGTGACGCTGAAAAAGTACTACCCCGAGGGAGGGCGCGTAAGGCTTCAGCCGGCCAATGAGTCGCTGGCCCCGATCATTCTGGATGAAGCAAGGGTGAAGATCCAGGGTGTGGTGGTCAGTGTCATGCGAAAATATCATTAACCCGTAGTAGGGGCGAACCTTGTGTTCGCCCTGATATTGGGAAACACAGGTTGTATTTATTGCAGAGGGAACCATGTACAGAGTTTATTCCGTAAAAATAAATGGACGCACCTTGGAAAGCCGCAATATCAAAGAACTGTTGGCGCGGGCCGTCAGCGCCAAGCGGAACCCCGAGATAAGTTGCGCGCCGGGAACTCCGTTTTATGGACGAGATCCCAAAGCCGGAACCGCCGGCGCCTGTCTGGAATCCGGTATGGTTGCCGTTCACTGACCGGATGCGTGCTGGAAGGACTGCAGCCTGGAAAATATTAGTCAGTTATCAAAATACCGTTGCACATCTTTTAAGCAAATAGGTAGAAAGATTATTGAATCTAATCATTTAGTCCTGTTCAAAACCCACGTTTTCCTCCGGTTTTCCACAAAATCTGTGAATAATTTTTCTACGCGGTTTTCCTGCCGGCATTCTGTTCATAGAGCAATCCATCAACCACTCCGGAAGCCTTCAAACAACCTTGTAACCCGAGCCCTTGGTGGGCCCAAGAATCGAAGACAGGTTTCAGTCGTCACGGGGGGGATAGCGTATAAGGTTTGGTTAGTATCCTACAATATCCTGGGGATTGGTAAGATTCGCCAGATTTTCTCCTATTCCGATGAGTACGTCGTAATTTTCGATGCCATGCAGCCATGCACTGTCAATGACTTCACGGCCCGCCAGGGCACCGACGAAAGAACCTGCCAAAGCTCCGATGGATGCCGCCGCGTCTCCGGCGTTCACCGCCGAGAGGACGGCACCGGGGAGATCTCTCGGATGCTTGAGGAAGCAGTAGAGAGCGGCAGGTATGGTTTCCATAACATCGGAACTGGTCCCTATCTCAAACAGCGCTTCTTCTGGAGACAGGTGCACGATCTGGGTCGACCAGCGAATCAGTCCGGCCAGATCCTCGCTCAGGTGGCTGATGTAGTCGGCCGTTTCCAGAGCCTGGTCGGCTGGCCAGGCGCGTTCACCGGATTGAACCAGTCTGGAGATAAGGTAGGCGACAGCGACGCAGGCTGCACGGGCGCGGGGCTCATTGTGCGTGATAATGCAGTTATCCAGCGCCGCGCGGGCCAGGGTCTGAGGCCGGCGGTAGAACATAAGTCCTATGGGAGGCATCCTGCCGGTTGCCTGGCAGTCGCTGCTGAACACTCCGCTTTTATTCCAGGGCCTGCCTGTGGACAGGTGCTTGCAGGCTCTTATGCAGGCGTTCGAAGGCGTTCGGTGCGGAACGCTGTTCAGATACCAGGAAAGAAGCGCCTCCGCCTGCCTGACTGGATCCATCTTTTTGCATTCTATCAGGCATTCCGCGGTTGCGAGCAGGGTCTGGGTATTGTCGGTATAGGATCCCCTGGGGAGAAAATCGCTCGCATGCCCTGCGGGAGCCTGCATGTAGTTGGAAATTTCTTCCCCGTAGTATCGTTGAATCTGTTCCCGGCTCAGGAATTCGACCGGCATCCCCAAGGCGTCCCCGACGGCAAATCCAACGATGGTACCCACGCATCGGCTTTTTATCTCGCTGGATTCCATGGGATCAATTCCTCGCTGAAAATATTAACATGCCTTAGACGACTATCCCAGAAAGACTGAATTCTGAATTCTTCGGCTGCTTGGCGCCCCGTACCTCATCGCGTCAAACACATGTTGACGATTCCCGATTCCCGGTTAAAGATGGACGACTGCAGTGGAAAAGGGGATGCATCCATCCATCTTCAGGGGAGGTGCCGATGCCGCTAGCGACCGTCGATTGGCTGGTTATAATTGCATACTTTGCGCTCAGCGCGGGCATCGGTTTGTATTTCCGAAAACGCGCGACCGCTTCAACCGAGGATTATTTTGTCGGCGGCAGGAAGGTGACCTGGTGGCTGGCCGGGACTTCCATGGTGGCCACGACATTCGCGGCGGATACCCCTCTCGCTGTGACGGGCATGGTAGCCGACCACGGGATAGCGGGAAACTGGCTCTGGTGGAATATGCTGATGAGCGGGATGCTGACCGTCTTTTTTTATGCCCGGCTGTGGCGCCGCGCCGGAGTTCTGACGGATGTCGAGTTTGCCGAAATCCGTTACAGCGGCCGGCCGGCCGCGTTTCTCAGGGGATTCCGCGCCCTGTATCTTGGGCTTCCGATAAACTGCATCGTGATAGGATGGGTGAACCTGGCCATGGTTAAAATCCTGATGACGGTATTCGGGATCACAAAAATACAGGCTCTCCTGCTGGTACTGGTGCTCATGCTCGTGACAGCCGCCGTTTCGACTCTCTCCGGCCTCTGGGGAGTCCTGGTGATGGACCTTTTTCAATTTGCCCTGATAATGGCGATGATGGTGGTACTGGCCGTTTTCGCCGTCGATGCCGTGGGCGGGATGGATTCCCTGATACTCAAGCTCCGGTCCCTGGATGAAGCCAAAGCCGCATCGGGTTCAGGCGGCGGATCCATACTCTCCTTCGTCCCGGAGATCGGTTCCGCCTGGATGCCGGTATTGACCTTTGTCGTCTATCTGGCCGTCAACTGGTGGGCGACCTGGTATCCCGGAGCGGAGCCGGGCGGCGGCGGCTACATCGCCCAGAGGATGCTTTCCGCCAAGGATGAAAGGCATTCCCTGCTGGCTACCCTTTGGTTCAACATCGCGCACTATGCCGTTCGCCCCTGGCCCTGGATACTGGTGGCTCTGTGTTCGATTATCCTTTATCCAACGCTTGCGGACAAGGAGTCGGGTTTCGTCATGGTGGTCATGGATCCCGGCGTATTTCCGACCGCGCTGCGGGGGCTGATCCTGGCTGCGTTTGCCGCCGCCTACATGTCCACCATCACCACGCAGCTGAACTGGGGTGCTTCCTATCTGGTCAATGATTTGTACAGGCGGTTCCTGGCCCGCAATCGCGCCGAACGGCATTATGTGAAGGCGTCTCAGGTCTCCACCATTGTAATTATGCTGGTGTCCTGCCTCGTTACCTACTACCAGGATTCCATTGCCGGCGCCTGGAAATTTTTAATTGCCGTCAGCGCCGGCACGGGGAGCGTTTTTCTTCTCAGGTGGTTCTGGTGGCGCATCAATGCCTGGAGCGAGGTTTCCGCCATGGTGGCTTCGTTCGTTGTATCGATGCTTCTGCAGGTTTGCCTGAAAATGGACAGCGATGAGCTCCAGTTTGCCTGGACCGTGCTTATTACGGTTGCATGCTCCACGGCCGCTTGGCTCCTCGCGACATTTCTGACGGCTCCGGAAAAAGAGGAGATCCTGGTTTCTTTCTACCGGAGAGTCCGCCCCGGCGCATGCCTCTGGGGCCCTGTTGCCGAAAAGGCTCCCGACGTACCGGCCCGGTCCGACGCAGCCTGCAATCTGCTGGATTGGGTTTGCGGGTGCATCCTGGTGTATCTGAGCCTGTTCGGGACAGGCAAGATTATTTTCGGGGACTTGCTGACGGGGCTGGTGTTCCTCGTAATTGCGCTGATCGCGGGCCTGGTTATTCACCGGGACCTGAACCGCAGGGGATGGAAAACCGTTTTCGAATGATCGGTATCCGATCCATAGCCCGGGATCCCGCGCTGCGCCTCAATCCTCGCCGTCAATTTGCTTTTTGATGTATAATTTTTCCTGATTCGTAAAAAACGGGAATTTTAATGCTACAAAAAGCTTTCAAGGCTTATTATAGTCAATTGCGTGCGGCCCGCATTCTCCGGGTGGCGATGTGCCTTCTATTGACGGCTGCCGCCGCGGGTGGAGATTCCTCACCGGAGGTCCTAAACGGCATTGATGTTTTGCGGCGGGAGAATTTCGGGCCCCTTGCCGGGAAACGCGTCGGCCTGATAACGAATCATACGGGGCTGGCCGCCGACGGGACGACGACCATCGATCTGCTTTTGCAGTCGGGCGTTTGCGAGCTGATCGCTCTCTTCAGCCCCGAACACGGAATCCGCGGAATACTGGACGGCAGAATCGATTCCTCCCCGGATGCCGTTACGGGCCTTCCCGTTTACAGCCTGTACGGGGACACAAGGAAACCGACGCCCGAGATGCTCCGTCGGGTCGAAGCATTGATTTTTGATGTCCAGGATATCGGAGCGCGGTTTTACACCTATATATCGACCATGGCATACTGCATGGAGGCCGCGGCGGAAGCAAAGATACCTTTTTATGTTTTGGATCGTCCCAATCCTGTCGGCGGGATGCAGGTCGAGGGACCGATGCTGGATGCGGACCGGGTTTCGTTTACCGGGTACATGCCTCTTCCGATCCGCCATGGAATGACCGTTGGAGAGCTCGCGCGCTATTTCAACCGGCAAAAGGCCATAGGTGCGACTTTGCATGTTGTGGCCATGCAGGGCTGGCAGCGGTCTTTTTACTACAACGATACCGGACAGCTCTGGGTCGATCCCTCTCCGAACATGCGGAGCCTGGCGGCGGCGATTCTCTATCCCGGAATCTGCCTGCTGGAAAGAACCAACGTTTCGGTGGGGCGGGGCACCGAAAGGCCTTTTGAATCAGTCGGCGCGCCGTGGATCGAACCGCGCCGGCTCGCGGCTGCGCTGCGTGAGGCGCAACCGCCGGGCGTATGTTTCGTCCCGGTCTATTTCACGCCTAAAACAGGCAGGTATTCCGGGGAAAAATGCGGCGGCGTCAGCGTCCATATAGCCAATCGGGAGAAAGTCCACTCGGTGCTCCTCGGGCTCACCCTGGTATCGGTGCTGTCCCGCCTGTACCCGGATGTTTTCGAACTGGACGCCGTGATGCAATTGCTGGGCAATGCGAAGGCGATGCGGATGCTGCGGGCGGGCGCTTCTGCAGCCGAGGTGCTGGAAACGGGCAGGCATGAGATGACGGAATTTCTGGCCGTGCGCAGGGAGGCGCTGCTCTACGGTCCGGCAGAATGAGATAGCGCAGAAGGTTTATCAAGGACAAACCCTGATACGGGAAGTGAGGCAACATGACTCCGGCTGCAAGACGAAAAAAGAGGAAAGACGAAATCAAAGTCACCATCGCCCCGTTTCGCAACCTGGCGGACTACAAGACTTGCGAAGATATCCAGAAAGAAGTCTGGAATTCGGAGGATGTGGACGTGGTTCCGGTTTCGCTGCTGCTGGAAGCGCACCGTTCGGGTGGCATCCTTCTCGGCGCCTACAGCAATATCGGCGACCTGGTGGGATTCGTATTCAGCCTTCAGGGGAGGGATTCAAAAGGCCCGGTCCAGCATTCCTGCCTTCTGGCCGTGCGCGTTGCCTACCGGAATTTCGATATCGGATTCAAACTCAAATCTGCGCAGCGCAGGGAAGCATTGAAACAAAAGATAAAGCGGATCACCGCATCCTTTGATCCCATGCAGCCGATGCATGCCTATTTCGCTCTGGGGAAGCTCGGAGCCTCCGCGGATCAGTACGAGGAGAACTATTTTGGAGAGACGACGCGGTTTCCGGACCGCGGTCTGCCCACGGACCGGCTCCTGACGAAATGGGATCTGGGATCCGGCGAAGTGGCGCGCCGGCTGGAAACGGGCCCGCCGCGCCACGATCTCAAAAAAGAGATGAAACGGCTGAGGGCCATCAACGAAATGGAGGAAGCGGCGCCGGGATTGATGAAGCCTTCCGGAATAAAACTGAACTTCGCCGAGGATAAATTCCTTTTTGAAGTGCCCTACAATCTTCAGGAAATCAAGGGCCGCGATTTGGGGATCGCCATGCAGTGGCAGTCGAAAATGCGCCAGATGTTCCGGCACTATTTCAGGAAAGGCTATGCGGCGACCGACTTCTTCGTAACGACGCACGACGGTCACCTGCGTTCCTTTTATCGGATGGATAAAAAGGAATAAAACAGTCGGCATTCTGTAGGGGCGAACCTTGTGTTCGCCCAATCTTGTGTTCGCCCAATCTTGTGTTCGCCCTCTGAACATTTCAGCGTGCAGCAGGCGGTGAATCTTCTCGGTCAATGAAAGAAATCAAACCCAATGAAAAGTCCTGGTATTTGAAACTGCACTGGCAGGTACTCCTCGCGCTGATCGCCGGCATTGGGATGGGATGGATCCTTCCCGCCGCGGCCCAATCCATCGGATTCCTGGGAGATCTGTTTCTACGTCTATTGAAGATGATTATCATTCCGCTTGTCTTTACCTCGCTGGTAAGCGGGATCGCGAGCCTGGGCAGCGCCCGGTCCGTCGGGCGGGTAGGTATCCGGACCATGATCTATTACACCGTATCCACTACCCTCGCCATTGCCATCGGCCTTGTGCTGGTCAATCTCATCCGGCCGGGCGATTATCTGGACCTGGCACCGGCGGGCGTTCTTCCTGAAGGTTTTTCCACCACCACGCAGACTCTGCCCCAGTTCCTTCTCGGGATAGTGCCCGACAATATTTTTTCCTCGATGGCTTCCGGAGACGTGCTTCCCGTCATTTTCTTCGCGTTGCTTTTCGGCCTCTTCCTGACACGGCTGACAGGCTCCGGCGTAGAATCGGTGAAGAAAGTTATCGACGGAGTTCTCGAAGTCATCCAGGCCTTAACCCTGGCGATCGTGAAGCTGGCCCCGATAGGGATCTTCGCTCTTCTGGCCCGGGAAGTGTCCCGGAGCGGTCCCGGCATTATCTGGGATCTGCGGTTCTATTTCATTACCGTGGGATTCGGCCTGTTCATCCATGCCCTGATCGCTTTGCCCCTCGTCTTGAGAATATTGGGGAAACGTCAACCGTATTCGTATTTTCGTGTCTGTTCGCCGGCTCTGGCCACGGCATTCTCCACGGCCTCTTCCGGAGCGACTCTCCCTCTGACAATGGAGTGTTCGGAACTGGCGGGGAACCGCCGGGGCGTGACGAGCTTCGTCCTCCCTATGGGTGCGACCGTCAATATGGACGGCACCGCGCTCTATGAAGCCGTAGCCGCGCTGACCATAGCGCAGATGTACGGCACCGGCCTCGGCGTGGGGGAGCAGGCGCTGGTGCTGCTGACGGCGCTTCTGGCATCCGTCGGGGCGGCCGCGATTCCCATGGCCGGCCTTGTGATGCTGGTGGTGATCCTGCAGGCGGTCGGCCTGCCGCTTGAAGGCATAGGCACTATTATTGCGGTCGACCGCGTGCTGGATATGATGCGTACGGCAACCAATGTCTGGAGCGACCTCGTCGGCACGGCCGTCGTCAACCGTTTTGAAGAAAAATGAGCGGCGGTTATTGCCGTACGGCTGCGATGGCGGCAATAACACCAATACATCATTGTTTCCGTAGACTTTACCCTTTGGATTTTCAGAGCAGCTCCGCCCTTTGGTTTCAGCCTCAATTCCGAAGTTGACTATCGAAAAGATGCTGTTCTCTTTTTGGCTCAACAGTTTGTCTATCATAAATCCGACTTCGGCGAAGTTGGATTTGCTCGTGTTAAAGGCCTGAGAACAAATGGAATAGACTTTCCCAGCAAAGGCAATATCGGAATTGAGGTTCAGGGAGACGGAATTGCCGCCGCTTCATACATTTCCGAAATGAGAGCGGGTGCATTGAGAACCGCGGAGACATCATAACTCCACCACGGGTCGTCGGATGCGTCCTCTCCAGCCGGCAATGTCAAAACCTGTTTTCCAAAAGCCATGGCGTTTTCATAATCGCCGCTTTTAAGGGCAAGCTGACTCAGACCCAGCAGGGGAGACTGGACCCCCGGATAAAGTTTTGCGGCTGTTTCATACTGTTTGCGGGCTTCCGCCGTCCGGTTGAGGGCCGCCAGCTCGTTTCCGAGGTAGAGAGCGCAGTAATAACGAAGCTGCCTGTCTTTGATGGAGGCAGCGGCTTGCTGAAGCTCGTCGACTGCCGTCTCATGGTCGCCGAGCAGTCCCTGCACCCGTCCCAGGTGCAGGCGCGCTTCGCAAAAGGCAGGATCGATTTCCAGGGCTTTCTGAAAGTACCCCTCGGCTCGCTGCAGCTCTGATTTTTCGGAGCCGAATACAAAAGTCCCCCCTTCCGGCGGAAGGGCGTCCTGGAATGGGGTCGTCGCGTACTTTTCGTGCAGGACGCCCCTGTAAAACAGCAGCCCGGGATGCGACGGAAAGTGCTCCAGGGCGGCCGCCAGGTTGTCCTCCGCCTCATCGAATTGCCGGCGCGAGAGCATGAAAGCCGTCGCGGCGACATACCACTTCCGGACCATGTCGTCATCGGAGGGGCGGGGGGCAATCCTGCCGAGAAGATGGCGCGCAAATTCCCAGTGCCAGACTTTTTTCAGGCCGGTACCCCTGCCGTCCTGGATGGAAACGGCAGCCTGGCGGCCCTTTTTATAAACGATGCCCCGATAGATCACGGTCTTCGAGTCGAGCGGACCGGTATCGAGCTGGAACATGGCGATGTCGGTGTGAAGCAGCGCGGCTCTTTTCAAAAGCCGGTTGTTGCTGTCGGTAAGATTCAGAAGAGGAAGAATACTTTCCTCTATGTACTGCCTGCCCTTGAAAGGGCGCACGAGGCTGCTTTCAACAATGGGATCCAGTTCCCCTTCGCGGATATTGTCGAGCAGGGAAATAATGATATCCAAATCGTTGACCGGCCAGCTTCCCACCTCTACGGCCGCCGTGTCCGATTTCCCCGGAACGTGCCGCTCAACGGCCGAGCGCCAGTCTTTTGCTCTCAGGGTGATGGATTCCCGGCGCTTTTCCGCATCCCCGTCCCCAAAATCCGCCAGCGCTTTTTTCAGAAGCTCCCGCACGCTGTCGGCGCTGTTGTCGGAAAGATCCAGTGCCAGCGCCTGGCGGTACTCGCCTACGGCTTCTTCCATTTCTCCCATCTGCTCCAGGACGATTCCCATGGAAGCGTGGCTTTCTCCGTCCCGGGGATCCAGGCGGGAGGCCTCCCTTAACGCCTCAATCGAAGACTGAAAGTCCTGGTTTTGAGCCAGCGCGCGGCCTAAATCAAAACGATACTTCGCGTTGTCTGAATCGAGCCGTATGGCTTCCCGCAGGCTGCCGATCCCCGAATCCACGTCGGTCGCCGCACGGATGATCCCCAGCATGTAATGCGATTCCGCGTCCTCGGGCTGCAGCCGCACGGCCTCTTCGTAAGCGGCCGCGGCCTCCTCCGTTTGGCCCGCCAGAAAATGCACCGTCCCCGCCTGCTTCCATAAAACGGTGTCGTCCGGATGGTTCCCTATCTCCTGCCGGTACAGCCGGGCGGCTTCCGCGAAGGCCTGCGCCGCTACTTCTTTCCGGCCGGCCCTGTTTGCTTCGTTGCCCCGGCGGATCAACGCTTCAGCCTTTTCCAGATTGCCGGGTTCCTTTTCGGGGATTACCTGAAAATCCAGGGACGCCGAGGCGAGGTTTTTCTGTTTCTTCGCCCTTTTGTCGATCACCTGAAGCTGCAGGATATAATCGCCGGGCGGCATCGTTTTGCCCAGGCGCATTCTCTTTTTAACCGGAATCCTCGCAGAATCGAAAGCTTTTCCCGGGTCCACGGGTTCGGGATCGCTTCTGAAAATTTCACCACCGTCCCTGTAAAGAACGGTTCGGGTCTCAAGATCCGGCGGCGATCCCTGCAGGGCGACTGCATTGTAAACCACGGCCAGGAATTCGAGAGTCTCGCCGGGCTGATATTGCCGGATGGCCGGGCTTTTTTCCCGATTCTGTCCAGTGGAATACGCCTGTTCCGAAGACTTGCCGCCTGCATCCGGCAGGATCAGCCGCACGTCCTCATTGCTGTTGATGACAAAAAGATCGGAAAGAGCCAGGCCTTCCTTTCTCAGATCGGGGATCTCGACATACTGATAGGCGGATCCGATTCTGCCCGAGCCCAGATCCTTTACCGCCAGCCGTACAAAATATGTGCCCGGATTCTTGGCCGGAATGGCGACGGAAAACCGGAGGCCGTGTTCCCGGATCGACAGAATCTCCTGGGTGTTCAGGGGAATTTTGTGCGTGGTCCTCCCCGAGTCGTGGATCAGGCCGTCGAAACCGGTTGTGGCGGCATAGGTCTCCAGGGAGACGTAATGCTCTCCGTTCCCCTCGCGGATAACAGCCAGCTGCCGGCCGGGCAGATGAACCCAGACCCGCAGCAGGTAGTCTCCTTCCGGGCCTAAAACGTAGCCGGACGCCAGGCGCACGGGCAGATCGTCCTGCAGAAGCGGGGACAGCATCGCCCGAGCCAAGGTGTCGCTGTCCGGCGCTGGCGCGTAGGGGGCTTCTTCGGTTGTACTGAAGAAGCCGGAGCGGGACCGCACCTGGAGGCCTGGCCGCTTCACGCGGACCGTCAGGTTGTGGTATTTGGATCGGCCTTCCTTTATTTCCGCGACGGTATCCGCACCGGGCAGGAATCCGATCAGGTAGTAGGTTTCGCCGTCCCGGGCGGCTTCCTGCAGCGAAGGTTCGACGAAATTGTGGTCCCCGATAAACAGCCCTCCGGTCTGCTGCGCCATGACCGTGAGGCCCTCGCGCGATTTCGTCATTTCGCTGGTTTCGACATCCGGGTGGGCGCCCCAGGTGGTTCCCCTTGGATCGATGGTGTGGATGACGACGGAGGCCCGGTTGGCGTCCTGAACCAGAAGCTGCATCCTGTCCTTGCTCGAGTCGCTCAGGTTCATTTTAAATACCGCCCCTTCGTCCCCCTCTTCGGAATCGTCGAAATTCATCACCAAGTTTTCGCTGAAAAGGATCAGGCTTTTTCTTCCGGGAAGAATTTCCATGCCGTTGAGAATGTAGCGCAGGCTTCCCAGGGTTCCCATCGTCATTCCCCGGCTGCGTTCCTCCTCCTGCTGGGTCGAAAGAGCCGTCTCCTCCTGTTCGTAGCTCGAAGCTCCGACACGGCTGAGAATGTTGAAACGGATGCGGTCGATCGCTTCATACAGCAGCTTTTTGTCGCCCGTGAACTGCTGCAGGCCGCCCATACCGAATCCTGTCGTGACGACGGCTACAAGATCGCCCGGCTGCATTTCCTCGTCGACCCATTTCCTGACGGCATCCCGTACCTGCACCGTATTGGAAAAGGAGAGCCCCAGGTCGTCCACGACCAGGGCCACGACCCGCCGCACCTCTTCGGGCGTCATACGGACCTGTGGCGTGGGCGCCTGAGGGGAGGCGTCCCGGAATTTCGAAGGCGGCTTTTTCACGGCAGGGCCTGAAAGCAAGGGCGCCGGCAGACGAACCAGGGAAAAGTTCGTGATTTCCTGTGGCTTGCCATCCTGGAGAATGATGAAATCGCCGGCCGTGAGGTCGGTCACGGGTCGGCCGTTCTTGTCCGTAACGACGGCGTCCACCTGGACCAGGTTTACGTCGACCCGGAATACCCCGGCCGCGCCGTCCCCCTCCTTGGCGGCGGATTGCGGGATTTGTGCGGGCGCATACGCACACAAGAGCAATAACGGGAGCAGCAGATATCGGTTCATAGGGTTTTCCCATTGTCGGGTTCAATGCATTTATAATCCCGTCCCGGCATTGTTTTCCTGAGTTGTTTTGAATATCCCGCATACTAGCAGGATTGCCGGATTTTTTACAGGGAACTGTCTTCGATTCAGATGAGACAGGCGGCCAAATGGTTCAGGAATATGGCACGTCCCGAAAGAAAGGCGCCTTCCGGGACGGCTCGGGGCCCTCAGGATCAGGGAGCCGGGATTTCGACCGCTTCGTACATTTCCGAAATGAGCGCGGATGCATTGAAACCCGGGGAGACGTCATAGCTCCACCAGGGGTCGTCCGAACCGGCCTCTTCAGACGGCAATGTCAAAACCTGTTTTCCAAAGAAGAGCGCGTTCTTATAATCGCCGCCGCTGAGTGCAAGCCGGCTTAAGCTCAGTAGCGGAGCCCGTGCATTCGGATAGAGTGCGGCGGCCGTTTCGTACTGTATGCGCGCCTCCGCTGTGCGGTTCAGCGCCGCCAGTTCATTCCCGAGATAGAGGAAGCCGTAGTAACTGAGCCGATCATCCGTGATGGAAGCGGCTGCTTTCTGCAATTCCTCCACCGCTTCCTGGTGGTCGCCGAGAAGCCCCATGACCCGCCCGAGATGCAGCCGCGCTTCGGAAAATTCCGGATCGGCTTTCAGCGCCTTCTGAAAATATTTTCGGGCCTTCTTCAGTTCTGTTTCGGCGTTGCCGAATGCAAAAGTTATACCGTCCGGAGGGAGTGCGTTTTGAAATGCGGGCGCGGCGTATTTCTCGTGTAAAACACCCCTGTAGAAAAGTAAATGAGGATCGGACGGAAAGTACTCCATGGCAAGGGCCAGGTTATCCTCGGCATCGGCCGCCAGCCGCCCCGCGAGCATGAAAGCGGTGGCGGCAACATACCACTTTCGAACCATGCCGTCTTCGGAAGGTCGCGGGGTAACGTTATCGAGCAGTTGACGGGCAAATTTCCAATGCCACCCTCTGCCCTGTACCGTTGCATGACCGTCCTGCAATGCGATGGCATCGTTGCCCTTTATGGACACGGCACCCCGGTAATCCGGTCTCTTTTCACGGATTTGGCCTGTATCCAGTTGAAGCAAGGCTATATCGGTGTGCAGCAGCGCCGCCCGTTTCAGCAAAGGATTGGAATCATCCGGAATGTGGAGAAACGGAAGGATGTTTTGGTTAATATACCGCCTGCCTTTGAACAGGGATATGACGCCGGCGTCGATATAGGATTGCAGTTTCCCTCGTTTGATATGGTCGACCAGGTAAAGAACGATCCTCAAATCCTCGACCGGCCAGCTTCCGACCTCTACCGCCGCCTCATCGGATTCCCCGGGGATGTGATTGTTCACGGCATCCCGCCATTGTTTCACCCTAAGGGTATAATATTCCTGGCGCTTGATCGTATCCGGATTCTTGAAATCCTCTAATGCGTTTTTCAATAGACCGCGCACGCTTTCGGCGCTGCGGTCGGTAAGATTCAGCGCCAGCGCCTTGCGGTACTCTTCCGCGGCTTCTTCCGTTTCGCCCATCTGCTCGAGGACAATTCCCAGGGAGGCAAGGCTTTCTCCGTCCCGGGGATCCAGCCGGGAAGCCTCCCTGAAGGCTTCGATCGAAGACTCAAAATCTTCTATTTGGGCCAATGCGCGGCCCAAATCGAAATGATACTTTGCATTTTCAGGATTCAGCCGGACGGCTTCCCGGAAATCCCCGATCGCGGATTCTACGTCATTTGTCGCACGGATGATTCCGAGCATGTAATGGGATTCCGCGTCTTCCGGCTGCAGCCGGACGGCCTCCTGGTAAGCGGCCACGGCCTGATCGGTTTGACCGGCCAGGAAAGACACCGTACCCGTCTCTTTCCATAAAACAATATCGTCGGGACTGTACCGGAGTTCTTCCCGGTACAGCCGGGCCGCTTCCGCGAAGGCCTGGGCGGCCTCCTCTTTTTTACCGGCGTGATTTGCTTCATTGCCCAGGCGAATCGACATTTCAGCCTTTTCAAGATTGGTGGGCTCCTGTTCCGGGATGACATGGAAATCCAGGGACCGGACGGCAAAGCCGTCCCGTTCCTCTGCCCGCTTATCCCGGACCTGAAGCTGCAGTATGTAATCCCCCGGCGGCATGGTTTTGCCCAGACGCAGTCTTTTTTTGACCGGGATCCTTTCCAGGTCCGTTACACCGGTGAGGTCCACGGCTTCCGGTTCGCTTGTGAAAATTTCGCTTCCGTCCCTGTATAGAATGGTCCGGGTTTCCAGATCGAGCGGCAGATCGGGGCGGGTATCCGTGTTGTAGATCAGGGTGAGGTATTCAATGCTCTCCCCCGGCTGATACTGCCGGATTGCGGGACTCTTTTCGCGGTTCTGACCGGCGGAGTAGAGCCGATCCTCTGACTCCCGGCCTGTTTGGGACAGAATCCACCGCACGTCTTCATTCGAGTTGACGACAAAAAGATCCGAAAGTGCCAGGCCTTCTTTTTTTAAATCGGGGATCTCTATGTATTGATAGGCGGATCCGATCCTGCCCGAGCCCTGGTCTTTTACAGCCAGCCGGACGAAGTAAGCGCCGGGATCCTTGGCCGGAATCGTGATGGAAAGCCGCAGGCCGTGTTCCCGGACAGACAGGACGCCCTGGTTGGTAAGGGGAATCCTGTGCACTGTCCTGTCCGAGTCGCGGATGAGGCCGTCGAAGCCGGTTGTGGCCGCATGGGTTTCCAGGGAGATGGAGTTCTCTCCATTGTTGTCGCGCAGAACCGTCAATTGACGGCCCGGCAGATGCACCCATGCCCGCAGCAGGTATTCTCCACCGGTACTTTGGACATAACCGGATGTCAGGTGGACCGCCAGGTCGTCATGCATAAGAGGGGAAAGCATCGCCTGCGCCATTGTATCGGCCGGCGGGGCAGGCGCGTATGTCGTATCGGTGGAACTGAAGAAACCGGAGCGGGACCGTACCTCAAGGCCGGGCCGTTTCACACGAACTTTGATCTCGTGGAACTTGCCCCTGTTATGTTGCATTTCAGCGACGGTTTCCGCGTCGGGGCGGAAACCGATCAGGTAGTAGACTTCACCGTCCCGCGCGGCCTCCTGCAGGGCAATCCCGACTTCATTGTGATTCGGGATATACAACCCCCCGGTCTCCCCGGGCATTATGAAAAGGCCTTCCCGGGATTTTATCCACTCCATTTCACGCGCTGAGGCGACTTCATTCATTTTGGCCATTGTTTCCGCCGTTCTATCACCCATTGCATCAAGCGACATTGCGTTACCGCCTACCAGCGTCAGCGTGTCTTCCACCGAAATTTCTGTCCGTAAGGCCCCTCGGGGATCGATGGTGTGCAGGACGACCGCCCCCCGGTTGGCATCCTGGATCAACTGATCCAGCTTTTCCTTGACGAGATCGCTCAGGTCCATCGCCATAATCCCGCCGTCGTCGAAATGGATCCGCAGATGTTCGCTGAAAAGCATGAGGCTTTTCCTGCCGGGAAAGTTACCTATGCCTTTCAGTACATATCGTATGGCTTCCAGAGTCCCCAGGACACTTCTTATTGTCCCTCCGATGGGCGAAAGAACGCTTGCCCCGGACTCAGCCCGGAAGCTTGAGGATCCGACACGGCTGAGAACATTGAAGTGGATGCGGTCGATCGCTTCATGGAGGACCCGCCTGTCGCCCGTAAACTGCTGCAGGCCGCCCATCCCCAATCCGGTTGTGACGACGGCCACCAGATCCCCCGGCTGCATTTCTTCATCAACCCATTTCCTGATGGCTTCCCGGGACCGTACCATGTTGGAGAAGGATAATCCCAGGTCGTCCACCACAAGGGCAATGACCCCCCGGATTTCATTTTTCTTCAGCTTTACGGACTGAAGCGGCGGACGTGACGGTGTTTCCTGTATTTCCGATGCCGGTCTTTTAACGACGGGTCGGGTAACGGCGGAATCCTTCAGCCGGACCAGTGAAAAGTTGGTGATTTCCTGCCGTTTGCCGTCCTGCAGGATGGTGAAGTCGTTGGCGGTCAGATCGTCGACGGGACGGCCGTCTTTGTCCGTAACGACGGCATCCACCTGTACGAGGTTCACATCGATGCGGAAGACCTTGCTGTCGGCCGGATCCTGCTTCGTCTCCGGTTGTTCGGTTTGCGCCGCCGCAATGGCACACAGAAACAGGACTGCCGGAAAGACATGTCGGATCATAGGCATTCCCCCTTCAAGGGTCGTATCGAATGCTTTACTTCATGTCCGTCTTTTGAGGTAATATCTCCGCTTTTTTCTATATCCTACATGCTATCAGGATTATCGATTTTTTGACAAGGAGCTTTCCTGGATTTGGATGCAGCAGGCTCAGGAATAGTTCAATAATGAGTTCGGAATCACGAAAAATCTTTTCCCATGAACACATTTATCAGAAGGATGAGCACCGCGGCCGGAGCCACGATACGTACGATCCAGAGCCAGACAGTAAAAGCCGGGTTGGGTTTTTCCAGCCCCAGTTCCTCCAAGCAGAATTTCCTCCCCAGTTTCCAGCCCACGAAGAGGGTTATCAGGAAGCCGCCCGTGGGGAGCATCCAGTTGGCCGCCAGGTGATCCAGGGTGGACAGAACGCCCGCTTTCCCTTCGAAGACAGTGAATGAGGACAAAAGCCCGTTGGCGCCGAGAGAGAGCGCGGCCAGAATGGAGCCGACAAAAACGACGGACGTTGTGACCAGCGTGGCGCGCACCCGTGACCAGCCTTTCCGGTCGATCAGCAGGGACGTGGTTACTTCCCCCAGCGAGATGGTTGAAGTGAGGGCAGCGAATGCCACAAGCACGAAAAAAAGGGGGCCGAGCAGGAATCCCCCGGGCATTTCCGTATAGAAAAGTTCCGGCAGCGTAATAAACAGCATGCCGATCGTGGATCCGGATACGCGATTCTCCAGCCCGGGAACCGAAAAGATGATCGTGAACATGGCGATGCAGCAGAGGAGGGCGACGACTGTGTCGAGCACCACCACCCAGAGGGCAGACTTGAAGATGGACTCTTTTTTGCCCATGTAGGATCCGTAGGCGACCATGGCTCCCAGTCCCAGGGATAACGAGAAGAATGCCTGGCCCATGGCCTCCAGGAACCCTTCCTTGCCAAGTTCGGAAAAATCGGGAATGAAGATTTCCGCGAGTGCTTGATTGCGCCCCTCCATGGTCAGCGTCGTAAAAACAAGATACAGGAGAATTATCAGAAGCGCCGGCATCAGCACCTTCGTCGCGTTTTCAATGCCGCCGCCGATCCCGCGGTAGACGATGAACGCAGTGAGCAGGGTGAATATCAGCGTAAGCCCGATCTGAAGGGGGCCGTTGGACAGAAACGCATCAAATGCGCCGTCAGGGGGAAGGGAGTATCCCTTAAAAGTCCAGCCCAGGCACTGCACGAAGGAACTCAGGGACCATCCGGCGATGACCATGTAGTAGGACTGAATCACGGCTCCTGAGGCTACGCCGAGCCAGCCTACGCCGGACCACAATCTGCCGCCAAGCTTTGCGAATGCCGGTACGGGGCTGAGCTGCGTGGAGCGGCCGACGAGGATCTCGCTCATCATAAGGGGAAGGCCGATGAAAACGACTGCAAGCAGGTAGACGACGACAAAAGCGCCGCCGTCGTTGTTCCATGTGATGTATGGAAACTTCCACAGATTCCCGAGCCCTACGGCGGATCCCGCCGCCGCCAGCACGAATCCCGCGCGGGATCCCCAGCTGTCTCTTGCGGAATGAGTCATCGAAATTCCCTAGTTTAGAAGAGAAAATGGGCGATCGGCGCCGCAATCAGCAAAGCCAGAACCGCGCGTTCCACCATTATGATCATCAGATCCCTGACGCTTAAACGCACATCGGTCGAAAGGAGGCAGGGAATGGATCCGGAGAAAAACAGGATTAATGCGATCGATACCACTCCGACTACAAATTTAGACATCACGGCAACTCCCGGCGTCCCGGCCACAAGGACGGACGGGATAAACATCTCGGCGCCCGCCACGGCGGCGGCCTTGGCCACAATGGCGGGGTCCGGCAGTCGGGTCAGATAGGCGAACGGGTAGAAAATGTAACCGATGTAATCAAACACCGGAGTTGTTTCCACCAGGACCAGCGAAATGAGGCCGACGGAGATTATGGTGGATATCAGCCTGAAGGTCATAAACATTCCGTCCTTCAAATTAGCCCGGATATTGTGGTACAGGGAGCCTGATTTGCCGGCCGCCTCCAGTCCGGCCCGCAGGGCATTGCATAGCAGATTCCCTTTCAGCGAGGGCTCGGGGGTTCCGCTTGCGAGATAATATTCATTTCTTATGGATTTCAGCGGATACAGCCTCGGGGTAATGGCCGAAACCAGGTAGGTCACCAGCAGCGTGGTCCAGAAAAACGTATTCCAGATTTCCATCAGTCCCAGGGTTCTTGCGACGATGACCATGAAGCTGGCGGAAACGCTCGAAAACCCGGTCAGGATGATCGCCGCTTCTCTTTCGGTGTATTTCCCCTCCTTGTAAATACGGTTTGTGAGAAACATGGCGATGGCGAAACTGCCTACAAAAGAGGTCACGGCATCCACGGCGGATCTTCCGGGCAGTTTCCAGATGGGGCGCATGATGGGCCGCATGAGGACGCCGATGAATTCCAGCAGCCCGTAGCAGATGATGAAAGTTAAGAATATGGATCCGAGCGGCACGATAATGGCGACGGGAACGGCCACTTTAGTCCACAAAAAGGGAAGCAGGTCCTCTTTGAGCAGCCAGTCGGGACCGATCCTGCCGTAGGCCATGATCCCGGCTCCGATGCCGAGCAGCTTGAGGATTGAAAGAACGGCGGTAACCCCGTCCCGGTTCCAGCTTTTATCCCGGAAGGGAAGGATGCCCCCGATCGCAATGACGGCAAGCGCAAAGAGCGGACCAAACCACGGGACGGTGTTTTGTATTACGGTCAGGATATGATCCAGGGGTATGGTTGTCGTTTGGTTGATGGAGATGGGGACAAAGAATATGAAAGAACCCAGGAAACTCCAGCCAATGAATTTCAGCAACGGCCTGGAACTTTCTCTGCTGGAATCGGCGGTATCCGTTGCCGCGGACTTCCCGGATGGCATGCCTTCCGTCAATGGAGATTCCCCTTAGTGTAAAATAATGAACGAAGATCGCGTTCAGGCGGCCCATGATATATTGCAGTCGGTTCAGAATCAACAATTCAGATTCCGGTGCCCGTGCGGCGGGGCGGCTTCCCTTCGTCACAGGCCCCGGAATGAAACGATATTTCTTATCATACGGGAACGGGGGATATCCGGGTGTCTGAAGGCGGGTACGATACGGTTTTCTGCAATGCAAAGGTGGTCACGCTGGATCCCGGCATGCCGGACGCATCGCTGGTTGCCGTCAGGGACGGCCGCGTTGCTCTTGTGTCCCGGCTCGAGATGCAGGAGGGCCTGAAAGGAAAGGCGGGCCGGATCGTGGATTGCGCCGGAAGGACGCTGATCCCCGGATTCGTCGACGCGCACTGTCACCTTGTCGCATATGCTGAAAACCTGATTTCTTTGAGCCTGTCGCCCAGGAACGGGATTCGGTCCGTTTCGGATATCCGGGAAAAGATCCGGGATGCCTGTGCAAGGGCCTCCCCCGGAGAGTGGGTGCGAGGGAAAAGCTATAATGAATTCTATCTTTCCGAAAAACGGCACCCGAACCGCCGGGATCTGGATAGGGTCGCTCCTTCGAACCCGGTGAAACTGACGCACCGCTCGGGACACGCCCATGTGCTGAACAGCCTCGCTCTCGAGAAAGCCGGGATCGGCGATGAAACCGGGGACCCGCCCGGAGGCATGATAGACCGCGATCCCGATACCGGCCTGCCGACGGGGCTCCTGTTCGGCATGGGAGGGTATCTGTCCGGAAGGATCCCCGGACTTGACGAGGCCGGGATCGAGAACGGTCTCAAGCGGGCGAATGAAAAGCTGCTTTCCTGCGGAATCACGTCGGTTCAGGACGCCTCGTCCTGCAACGGTTTGAAACAATGGCAAAAATACGAATCGTGGAAACAGAGGGGGCTTTTCGCACCCGGACTCTCGATGATGCTGGGTTTGCGGGCTTTTGCGGATTTTAATGAAAAGGATTATGTTACCCGCGTTCCCGACGGGGAACTCAAATTGGGCGCCGTAAAGATTGTCGTCAACCGGGTGACGGGCAGCCTCGATCCCGGGTCGGAGGAACTAGGCAAAATCATCGCGTCCATTCACACAAAGGGATTTCAGGCTGCAATTCACGCCGTCGAAGAACCGGTTATTGCGGCTTGCGTCGCGGGGCTTGCCCGGGCTTTGCGTCTCGGGCCGGAAGCGGACGCGCGCCATCGCATCGAACACTGTTCGGTTTGCCGTCCCGGGCTGCTGCGGAAAATGGCGGATCTCGGGATTATGGCCGTGACGCAGCCGGCGTTTCTTAATTACGAAGGGGATCGTTATCTCGAGACGGTCCGGGCCGGGGACCTGGAGAATCTGTATCCGGTCGGGGCGATGCTTGAGAACGGGGTCGGGACAGGATTCGGTTCCGATTTTCCGGTCGCGGACCCCAATCCGTGGGTCGGCATCTCGGCCGCCGTTACGCGCCGGACCGAAACCGGGCGCCGCATGCCGGGGCCTTGTATTGATCTAAAGCAGGCTCTTGCAATGCACATTTACGGAGGTGCCGCGGCAAATTTCGAAGAGCGCGTGAGGGGATCGGTGCGTTCGGGGAAAAAGGCCGATCTCGTTCTTCTGAACCGGGATCCGTTCTCCGTCCCCCCTTGCGAAATCAAGGATATCCGGGCGGTTATGACCGTGCTCGGAGGGAAGATTGTATGGCCGGACAAGTGATTTCACCTGAGAGGTCGATTTATTGAAGACGCCGGGATGATTTTCCTTTAAAGTAATGCGCGCGTTTAACATTTTTTGTGATAAGAGATCCGTAACGGCGGTCGGGAGGCACAATGGGCGGTTTGTTCGGCGCAACATCCAAGGCGGACTGCAGTATCGACCTTTTTTACGGGACCGATTACCACTCCCACCTCGGCACGAGGCGGGGCGGCATGGTGGTTCACAACAAAAAAGGCTTCAAAAGAAACATACACGACATCTCCAATTCCCAGTTCCGTTCCAAATTCGAGGACGATCTGCCCAAGCTCGCTGGGGAAATGGGAATCGGGGTCATCAGCGACAATGAAGATCAGCCCCTGCTTGTAGGGTCCCATCTAGGAAGATATGCACTGGCAACCGTTGGGCGCATCCACAACCTCGATGCTCTCACGCAAACGGTCCTCGAGAAGCGCATCGCCCACTTTTCCGAGCTTTCCATGAATGAAACCAACCCCACGGAACTGGTCGCGGCGCTGATCAACAAGGAAGAAAGCCTCGTTGAAGGGATTCAGGCGGCCCAGGCGGCCATAGAGGGATCCTGTACCATGCTGCTTTTGTGCGAGGACGGCGTGATCGCGGCCCGGGATCGCCTGGGGCGCACCCCGTTGTGCGTAGGCAGGAAAGAAGGCTCCTGGGCCGTCACCATGGAAACGGCAGCTTTCCCGAATCTCGACTACGAAATCGATTCTTTCCTGGGTCCGGGCGAAATCGTGCGTCTCACGCCGGACGGTATGGAGCGGCTGAATCCTCCCGGCGATGTGCTGCAGATCTGCGCTTTTTTATGGGTGTACTACGGCTATCCGGCGTCCACCTACGAAAACATCAACGTGGAAGCGGCGCGCAACCGCTGCGGGGCCGCGCTCTACCGAGCCGACAATGTGGAGGTGGACTACGTGGCGGGCATCCCGGATTCCGGCGTCGGGCACGGCATCGGGTATGCGGCGGAGGCGGGCTTGCCCTATCGCAGGCCGTTCGTCAAATACACTCCGACCTGGCCCCGCTCGTTCATGCCCCGGGATCAGCGCGTTCGGGATTTGATTGCCCGCATGAAACTGATCCCGGTTCAGGAACTGATTCATGACAAGCGCCTGCTGTTCTGCGAGGATTCCATCGTCCGGGGCACCCAGCTCAAGGATATCATCAGCCGGTTGTATGCCCTTGGGGCAAAAGAGGTCCACATGCGCCCGGCCTGCCCCCCTCTGGTGTACGGCTGTAAATTCCTCAATTTTTCGCAATCCAAATCCGAGACGGAGCTGGCCGCACGGAAGGCGATTCAGGAAATCGATCCCGATGGGAAGATCGATCTGGGAACCTACGCGGATCCAGATTCGGGGCCGTACCGCGCCATGGTCGAATGCGTAGGCCGGCAGCTGAACCTGACCACCTTGAAGTACCAGAGGCTGGATGATCTGGTGGAGGCAATCGGCCTGCCGAAAGAAAAACTGTGTACGTACTGCTGGGACGGAAAGTCCATAGGTTGAGGCTTTTGTTCGCGGAAACCGAGGCAGCACGTTAACCGGACCGGAATCGGCATGCAGGGGCATGTCGGATTGGATTATCCGGACATCGGGGAGTTTGAGAAAAGCATCGCGACCTTTGCAGAGACCGGAATGCAGGTTCATATAACCGAGATGGATGTCGACGTACTGCCACGGGCGCAACAGCAAACGGGAGCCGATGTATCCGACAGGGCTCAGTATGCCGAGGAACTCGATCCCTATGTGAACGGTATGCCTCCTGGGGTCGAAAAACAGCTCGCCGATCGTTATGTCGAGTTCTTCAAGCTGTTTCTCAAATACCGTAGCGCGATCCGGCGCGTCACTTTCTGGGGAACGGGCGACGGCGAGTCATGGAAAAATTATTTCCCCGTCAGGGGCCGTACGAACTATCCGCTCCTGTTCGACCGGGAATACAAGCGCAAATCCTGCTACCACGCCGTCGCAGCCCTCAAAAAATAATTTGGTGATACTTTATCCGATGACCCCCCGCCTCAGGAAATCCCTGAAGGTTTCTTCCGGCATTCCGAGAAGCTTTACGAATATATCGCGGTCGGCCTCTCCCTGAAGCGGCGCGGCCCGCCATCCGTCCGTGGCGCAGTCCCACGGCCACAGGGCGGATCTGTCGGCGGCCGTATCGCCGAGTTGCGGGTGTTTCAGGGAAATGAAAAATTTGCGGGCGGTTAAATGCCTATCCCTTGAAATCTCCCTTGCGTCCTGAACGATACCGGCCGCAAGCCCTGCCTTCTGAATAGCCCCGACCGCGGATTCCGCAGAACGGGCCTCCGTCCAGTTCTTAATAATGTCATCGAGCGCCTGTTCGTGTTTTCTCCTTCCCTCCGGGGTGGCGAAGCGGTCCGATTCCAGTTCCGGCCGGCCGAGAACGCTGCAGAATGTCCGCCACTCGGTATCGTTTTTTACCGTCAGGGTGCACCAGCGATCGGTTCCCCGGCACGGATAGCACCCGTCCGGTACCGTATCGCAGTATTCTTCACACCATCGGCTCCGTTCGCCCGCATCACGGGCCAGCGAGTTATGCATCAGGGCCGGGCCGAGCAGGGAACACAGGGCTTCGTATCCGGAAAGATCGATATGCAGGCCCTGTCCTGTGTTATCCCGGAATTCCAGAGCCGCCATCAGAGAAAAGGCGCCATAGAGTCCGGCCATTACGTCCCCGAACGCATGTCCGATGGTTGCGGGAGAGCCGGGTACAGACGACGATGCGGACATCAATCCCGAAAGGGCATGGAATGTAGGGGCGTATCCGACGAAGTCTTTCCAGGGGCCCGTTTGCCCCATCGCCGAGATGCTCAGCATAATCAGGGAAGGGTTCGCGTCTTTCATTCGATCCGGGGGCAATCCCCAATTGGCCATGACACGGGGGGAATAGTTTTCCACGAGAATGTCGCTTCCAGCAACCAGCTTCAGAAAAACCTCTCCTGCCTCCTCTGAATCCAGGTCCAGCCGGATGCTGCGCTTGTTCCGGTTCCACGCGCTGAAATAGGCGCTGTCGTCGCGCTCGGCACCCCGGGCGGTTTTCCCGGTCTGGACCTTGATCACCTCCGCTCCGAAATCAGCCAGGATCCGGGTGGCGTACGGCCCGGAAAGCATCCTGGACAGATCCAGCACCCTGATTCCTTTTAGAATATTATTATTTAAATATGAATATTTATAATCAAATACTTCATGTTTTAAATTATTTATTTTTATATGGGTGTCCAGTTTTTTCAGTACCTCGGTCCTGTGTTCCCCAGGGCGTGGGGCGGGCACTGGAGTCGTGGGTTTCCAGGAATTGAACCTGTAGGGGGTGCCGGGAAGGATCGCTTTTTCCCCCGAAACACGGCTTTCGACAAAGAAACCGCGGGAGCGCAGCTGCGGGCTTTCAAGAACTTCCCGGGCTGAAGCGACGGGAGCCCAGGGGAAGCGCATTGCCTGGCCGATTTCGAACAGCTCCCGTTTTGTGTGGCGCGAGGCCCACTCTTTTATAACTTTGAGCATATCGCCGAAGTGTTTCAGGCGGTAATCCGGATCTCTCCACCTCGGATCCGGGAAATTCCTGGCTCCGTTTTCCGAATCGATAAGTTCGATCAGCGTATCCCAGGTTTCCAGGATCGTAAGGAGGAGGAAACCGTCTTTGCAGGGAACAACCTGGAAGCGGCTGTCACGAGTCGATGCATCCCGCCTGTGGGCGATTCGACGGTCTGAAAAATAATCGATCAGCACATGGTCCAGTGTGGAGACGACGGCTTCCTGGGCGGAGAGGTCGATGAAAATCCCGCGCCCGGTTCGTTTCCGCTGCCGCAGCCGGAGCATGACGGCGACGGCGCCGAAGAGCGATGCCGCGTACCAGGATTGCATGCCGAACAACTTCGAGGGTTTGCCCGACCCGTTGCTGCAAACGTATGTCTGGCCCCCATAGGCGGAAACGGCGCTGTCGGATGCGCGGCAGGCCGATTTCGGTCCGCTGTGCCCGAAAGCCGTGATCGAAAGGTGAATTAAGCCGGGATTTTCGCCGCGGAGCGATTCGGAGCCAAGCTTCAGACTGTCTAAGTAGCCCGGCGGGAAGGTGTCCACCAGAACGTCGGCCCTTTGCGCCAGCCTTTTGAAGAAACGTCTTCCCTCCGCCGCCCGGAGGTCCAGGCAGATGCTTTTCTTGTTCAGGTTGTTGTAGAAGAAAGAAAGACTGACAGGCTCGCCGCCCGCTTCTTTACGATAGAAAGGCCCCAGATTTCTGGATGGGTCTCCCCCGGGCGGTTCAATTTTAATGACCTCGGCTCCCAGGTCCGCAAGGAGTCTCGAACAGTAGCTGCCCTTTTCGTCCGCGAGATCCAGTACCAGGGTGCCTTTGAGGATGCTTCCGTATCCTCCCCTGTCACTGTCAGGACTGCTGCGCATAAATATGGAGTTAGGTCGCTGTAAGCCCGCCGTCGACCGGGATCTGGCATCCGGTGACGAACGACGCGGATTCCGAACACAGCCAGACGGCGACCTGGGCCATTTCCTCCGGAGACGCCAAACGCTTCATGGGAACCGTGCTGTTGATATGATCCCGCTCTTCCGGATGGAACCGGGTCAGTTTTTCCATCAGCTGCGTGCCGTCGGTCGGACCCGGGCACAGGACGTTGATCCGGATTCCGGAGGTTGCATATTCCAGCGCGGCCGCTTTTGTAAGGCCGATCATGCCGCTTTTGCTCGCGTCGTAGGCCGCGAATCCCGGGACCGCTTTGTAGGCTCCGATGGATGAATTATTGACGATGGCGCCGAAGCCCTGCTTCAGCATTTGCCGGATTTCGTATTTCATGCACAGGAATATGCCTTTCAGGTTGATGTCCAGCGTTTTGTCCCAGATTTCCACCGGGCATTCGGCGACCGCTACGATGGGCATACGATCTCCGTCGGGGCCAATGCCGGCGTTGTTGAATGCGTAGTGGAGACCTCCGTAGAGTTCGAGCGCACGCGCGACCATCGCTTCTATATCTTCCGCACGGGTGACGTCACACTTGACGAATGCGGCCTCCCCTCCGTTTTCTTTTATCATCCGGACGGTTTCTTCTCCGCCCCGGATGTTGGTGCCTGTGGAAACAATGACGTTTGCCCCTTCCTTGGCAAAAAGCCGCGCGGCCGCCCTTCCAATTCCGGAAGCGGCTCCCGTAACCAGCGCCGTTTTCCCCTGAAATCCCCCCGTCATATAAACATCTCCCCCGTTATTCGAATAATTTTCAAGTAATCATACTAAAGGTTGTGCTCGCTCCGGTTGATGACGTCGTCCTGGATGTCGGCGGAAAGCTGCGTGAAATAGGCGCTGAAACCCCCGATGCGGACGATCAGGTCGCGATGGTTTTCGGGGTGGATTTTCGCGTCCCGCAGTTCGTTCGTGTCCACCATGTTGTACTGGATGTGGGAGCCGCCGTTTGCCATGAAGGCGTTGGTGTAGGCCGCGAGCTTGTCGATGCTTTCTCGGCTCCCCAGGATGGACGCGGAGAACTTCTGGTTCAGCACCGAGGCGTGGGATTCCCTGAACCCGGCCTTGAGCGCCGAACGCAGCACGGCGGTCGGCCCCGCCCTGTCCACGCCTCTCATCGGGGAGATGGAGCCGTCGTTGAGCGGCTCGAACGCCTTTCTCCCGTTGGGCAGGGCACCCACGCCCAGCCCGCCGAAATAGTGCCAGGCGAGCCCTTCCCGCGCGATCATGTAATTGCGGAACGGGGAGTTGTCGTAGCTGCGGATGATGCGCTCGGAGTCTTCGCCGATTCTTTTGGCCAGCAGGTCCACCTCGTCGATATCGTTGCCGAACTTGGGTTGCGCCAGGCACAGGCGCCGGATCCGTTCCCCCTCCCGGCCTTCGAAGTTGCCGTCGATCGCCTCGAGAAGTTCCCCCATGGTCAGCTTCTTTTCATCAAACACCAGCTTCTTCAAGGCCATGAGAGAATCGGCGACGTCGATGATGGCCCTGTCGGAAATGCCGAACATGCAGGATTCCGGGTCCGGAATCAGGAGATCCTGCCCCAGTTCCATGCAGCTCGGAACGCCCACGGTCGACAAAAACGGGAGCCTCATGTGCTTGGGCTGTTCCCTGCGGGCGATGGACGCAAGCCAGAAAATACGGTGCGTGATGAACCTGTGCTGCCGCATCAGGGCGCCGTAGAGATCTTCGAAGCTCTTGAACTCTCTCGGGTCGCCCGTCTGCAGCCCCGTTTGTTTGTCGTTTACGTCTGCGCCGTTGTGCAGCACCAGATGAAGCATCGCGGCCAGATTGCAGGCGGCGATGCCCTCGGCGCCGTAATGCTCCGCCCTTGAGGGAAGGCAGGGATACACGCAGCCCAGCCCGCACCACTCCGCGGCCTCCTCGATCGGGATTCCGTCCTTGAGGAAATGCTCGATGACGACTTCGTCGTTTTCGAAAAGGGGAATGCCGCCCTTGGTGGCCATGTTCGTGCGGATGGCCTTGTTCATAATCCAGGAGGGCGTTTTGCCGTTCCAGCGCAGGCCCAGGGTCGGGGACGACAGCTGCAGCAGCCCGACGACGTGCAGGAACAGGTAGCTCAATTCGTTGGAACCGTCCTCGCCCGCCGCATTCACACCGCCGATCATGGCGTTGTTGATTCCGAAATTGATCTGGTGCGATTCCATGGAGCTCTCGGAGGAGACGAAGGTTTGGGTTCCCCAGCGGCCGATGAGCTCCGCGAGCAGGTCCGAAGCCTTTTCGAGCGTGATTGTTCCCTCGTCGATGTCCCGGATGAAGTAGGGATACAGGTACTGGTCGCCTCGCCCCCACTGGGGATTGTTGTGCATCGGGTGCTCGTAGTTCTTGCACACGCCCACGATGGCCATCGATTGCAGCGCCTCGTGAAAGGTCCGGGCCGGATTCTCGGGCACATGGCCGCAGGCGGCCGCCATTTCGAGCAGCTCGGCCCTGCGTTCCGGCCACGTTTCCTTTTCAGCCATTTCCCTGGCCGCGGCGGCGTATCGGCGGGCGTGATCGATGACCGCTTCGCATGCGATGATCGAGGATTTCCAGAAGTAAAGCCGGTCGATGTCGCTTTCCCGGTTTGCGACAAACGCGTCGATATGCTCCCGGGCCTCCCGGATGAAGCCTTTCAGGCCTTTCTCCAAAATCTTCTTCCACATCAGTACGGAAGTGACCTGTCCGAATATGCCGGTGTCCAGGGTCGGATCCTTGAGCTTGGCCGCTTCGGCATCCCTGATCCAGCCGCCGTCGGCCGCCTCCCAGGCCTTGTAGGTCATCTCGGGCGCCGTTTTCCCGCGAAACAGCCGCGCGCCGGCGCGAAGAATTTCAATGCTTTCGGGATCCATGCCGACGTCGGCGTCCATCGTGATCCTCAGCTTGTCGGAGTCCTGCCAGATGCCCGGGATGTAGTCGCCGCAGACGTCGATCGAGGTCATGCATCCGATAACGGCGGGCGTCAGGCGGCCCGCGATCCTGTCGTAGTCCTGAATCCGGATTTCGACATTCTCCACCACCTTCTTGAATAGGAGGGCGCGCCGCAGCTGGATGTCGAGCCCTTCGGTTTCGCGCCAGGACTGGACGGTCCATTTCTCCCTCTCTGCGAAAAGTTTCCACCCGGCCTCTTTCACGGCCTTTTTCCACTGCAGGACCCGTTCGCCGAGTTTCAGGTCGTCGATCCTGTCAAGAAGCTGCATGTTCACTTCGACCATTTCAGACTCCGAAGATGCTGTTACCTTGAAATCGTACAACGTACGCCGAGATCGATGTAGGCTTTTTTGACGGCCTCCGCTCTTTCGTTCCCCGCTGCTTCGGTCCCGTCCATGAGATACCGCATATCGAGCGCCCGGTATTTGCCCCGCCCCATCCGGTGGTAGGGCATCAACTCCAGGCTTACGTCCTTTTTGCCGGATCCTTTGAGAAAGGCCGCGGTCGCTTCCATATTTTCAACAGTATCGGTTATTGCGGGAACCAGCGGCTGCCGGAATACGATGTCGACGCCCCGCTCCATGAGAAATGCGGCATTTTCGAGAATGATGCCGCTGGATTGTCCGGTGTATGTTTTGTGCAGCTTTGGATCGATGAGCTTCAGATCGAACAGGAAGTGATCCGTGACGGGAATAACCTCAACAAGCGCATCCCGGGCGGCCAATCCGCACGTCTCGATGCAGGTATCGATCCGCTCCTGTCTGCACAGCTCAAACAGCTCCCGGACGAATCCCGCCCGGAGCAAAGGCTCCCCCCCCGAGACCGTGACGCCCCCGCCCGAACTGTCGTAAAACATCTTGTCGCGCCGGACGATATCCCAGACGTCGGGAACCGTCATGGATTCGCCGTAGCGCACGAGCGCCCCGTAGCCGCAGCCGTCGACGCAATCGCCGCAGGAGGTGCAGCGAGAATAGTCGATCCGGTGAACGCCTTTGCCGCCGCGGATGGCGCCCTCGGCGCAGATTTGGGAGCACTCCCCGCAATCCGTGCAGAGAGTCTCAATGAACCCGATCTGCGGCTCGGGGGACAGGCATTCCGGGTTGGCACACCAGCGGCAGGCGAGCGGGCACCCCTTGAAAAAAACCACCGTGCGTATTCCCGGCCCGTCATGGATGGAAAAGCCCTGGATGTTTGTAATAACCGCCCTTGGCGGCGCAGCCTTTTTCCCGGCGCCTGTCATGATAATTTTTCCGGCCCGCGGCAGGAAATTCCTACGTGGGGGGGACGCTTTCAAATATATCCTGCCTCAACATGGCGATCTGAAATACCGGCCTGTCGATTTTCCTGAAACAGAGCCCGCCGTGCTCCACACCGGCAGGCACGTGGATAAAGCACGTTTTGGTGATCGTCGTCTTTTTGCCGTCGATGACGATATCGATTTCCGCCCCGAGATCGTCCGGGTTCTCCATATCGCTTCCCACGAAGCCGAGGATCTCGTCGTGATCGTGCCGGTGCACGGGGTGAACCTTGGGCACGGAACCTTTTACCCACACGGCTTCGACGTAAAAGGAGCCCGGGACGACGCGGTCGTCCATGTAGATGACCCTGTGAAGGGGATCCGGTGCGTGCGCCTTCGCGGGCCCGTCGCCGTCGGCTTCAAAATCGTGGACGCCGAGCGGCAATTGAGTGTTGGTACAGAACACGGCTTTGGGTTTGTCTGTTGAATCCGGCATTGGAAACTCCTTTTATAATGTCACGACATAAGCATACCGCATAGGGAGCCGCAATTCCCGCGGAGTTTTTCCGCGGGCGTATGAAGCCGGCCGGAATTATTTTTTGCCCCGCCACCTGTTTGAAGATGACTCTATGGGCGACTCTTTTCAAGCCGCCCTTTTAAAGTTCCGCACAAACGACTTTTACGAATTTCCCCTTCTCCAGATGATAATGAATGAACTGCGGAATCACGGCTGTCTGTCCGACCGCAAGCGGCTTGAGCTTCGGGTAGTCCGAGGCGGCCACTGTCTCGGGGGACAATTCCTTCACTCCCTGAATCTGCACCCTGGCTTCAAGCGCGACCGTATGTTCATCGGAAACAAAACGATCCACAATCACGCTTTCCTTAATATAGGCATGAAGGAAATTATAGAACTTCATTACCGATTCCCGGGTTTTAAACGAACCGCCGACATGGATCATTTCGAATTCGTCGGCGAAGTAATCAAGAAATCCCTCGTAATCCCTGCCGTTGAATTTTTCCAGGTAAACATCAAATTCTTCACGGGTCATAGTTGCCTCTCTGTTCCAAAATGTTCCTGTCCGGATATAATCTGTTCCATTACTTATATGGCGCGGCCAATTCGGGAACCGTCCCCGATAGCATCTATTATCAGGGCAGAGTTTCCACAGTCGCCGATCTGATAGATTTCAGGGGCTGTCCCCTTCAGGTTTTTGAAGAACTCAGTGTCCGGCGCCATAGGCAAAGCAGGTATTACGGCATCTGCCGCCAGGAGCGTTTTCACTCCTTCGCGGGTAGTGATCGTCAGCCCCTTATCTGTTATCTCCTCATACTTTACGCCGGACAATAAGGGCACTCCCTTTTGCTCCAACCACCAAAACAGTCGCATCTTATAGAACTCAACCAGTCCATCCCCCATTTTCTCGGCTGTGTCGACAACTGTGACCTTTCTGCCGCGCTTAACCAGAAATGCCGCCAGCTGGAGGGCCTGTATGGCGCCGCCGATAATGACAACATTTTTACCGATGGGCATCCAGAATTTCGCGGCCCACGTCAGCAGCCTGGGACCTGTGAACCTCAAACAAGCCTTCAGCCGGCGGTTCAGGTCGGCAGCCCTGACCACGTTGCCCGAATCGATTCCGGGTATTTCCGGAACGGAATACAATCCTCCCGTCGCCAGTATGAGCACATCCGGCTTGACCTGCTCGACAATCGCCTTATTGACCTCTTGGCCAAGATGGATCTTGACGCCCAGCTTGGTAATTTGTGTATTGAGATAGCGAACCAGGGCAGGAAGATCTTCAATCTCAAGCCCCTTGATCGTGGCCGCCACGGGTACGGATCCTCCCAGTTGAGGTTCTTTCTCATACAGCGCCACTTCATGCCCCCTTAAAGCCGCGACCCTTGCCGCCTCCATTCCCGCCGGCCCGCCACCGACCACCATCACTTTTTTCTTCCTGACTGCCGGTTTGATTTCGTATTCCCGCTCTCTTGTCAGGGAAGCATTGACGCGGCAGCATGATCTCCCCGGAATAGGGTGCGAATGTATTCTGTCGAGGCAGGAAAGACAGCGTGTGCATGGGGCAATGTCCTTTAGTCTTCCCGCGGCAATCTTGTTGGGGAGTGCCGGATCGGCCAACAGGCGTCGGGTCATGCCGATAAAATCCGCTTTACCCTGCCGCAGGATTTTCTCTGCAAGTTCGGCATGGATGCCGCCGGTGGCAATAACCGGTATGGAAACCGCCTTCTTGACCGATGCGGCCAGCGGCACCCAGAATCCGGCCCCGCTTCGGCTTCCATCAAGCCCTTCCGGCAAGGGGTCCGGAGGCTCCGGATAGCAGACCGTATCGGGCCAGTTCATTAATTTATAGATTGGACCCAAACCATCGGCTTTGGGATGAAGATTATCGGCGCCGGCAGCTTCGAAGATTCGCCCGAATTCCTGACCCTCCGCGGGAGTTATGCCGTCATCTATCCCATATTCGGCGGCATTATAATGGACCCCTATCGGGAAGTCTTTCCCCAGACGTCTCTTAATTTCCTCGATGATTTCAACCATAAACCGGGACCGGTTTTCCAGGCTTTGAGGACCGTACCGGTCCTTGCGTTTGTTCCAGTGACGGGACATAAAGGTATTGCCCAGGTGCTGTGTAGCGCAATGTATCTCCAGATGGTCAACCCCGGCCTTCTTGTAGCGCTCCGCCGCACGAACGAACTTTTCCTGAATTTCTTCAATATCGGCAACGGCTGCCTCAACGGTTTCGTCACCCCAGTGTTTTTCATACACCTCGACTCTCATCACGGAAGCGGCGATTGGCGGGCGCCCGGAAAACGACGCCGGGCACCAGGGTCCGGCATGCATCATCTGCACCGATAAACTGCAATCATGCTTGTGGACGGCATCGGCCAATTGGCTGAAGCCTGCAATGTATTCGTCAGCGTCAATACGCAACCCATCGGGCATCCTTGCGCCCAAAGGATAATCAAGGTAGGCATCCCAGAGAATAACCATGCCTGCACCGCCCCTGGCCACTGCTTCCACGTAGTCGATGGTTCTCTGGTTCATCCGGGCATCATGGGGATCATGGGTATTCATTTCTGCCGCGGTCTTTATTATTCGGTTCTTAAGCCGCATTTTTCCTATATTAAAAGGTGAAAGCAGCATTTCAAACTGCGCCTTCCCGCTCATGATCGCGTCTCCTATTCAGTCAGGGTATATTAGCGGACTTTTCCCGGGTTTCAAACGGTCGAATAAACAGGAAGTCCCAGCTGTTCGATGTTACAATGCCGCACGCAACTTACATGGAATATGGCCGGATCGTGAGCATGAAAATGTTTCCACATCGCAGTATGCAGCACGCCTTCGATAATGATGTCGGATTCATAACACAATACGGTCCGGAACAGCCCTTTATAGCCGGTCGCCTCGAGAGGAATTCCTATTAAGGAGCGTCCAATGAAAGCTGGATTCGGATATATCGGCAGAATTCTGTTTGTGAATTTGACCGAGGGGACGGTCCGCCAGGTACAATCCCGAAGGGAAGGGAAAGTACCAGGCCGTCATGTCGGGCTGGCAGCAACTCATGAACTGCTCCGGCGTGTGCATATTCGCGGCCGACGGCCTGAATTTCCGCTGGATCGAGCTGATGCGCGCGATCAAGGGCTGGGACCTGGACATAGAGAATTTAAAACTGACGGGGCAGCGCATCGGCACCATGCTGCATCTTTTCAATTTCAGGGAAGGATTCCGGCTTTCCGATTTCACTCTGCCGGAAAGGGCCCGCGGGAACCCGCCGCTCACGGCGGGGCCGACCAGGAGCGTGACCCTCGAATTCGAGGGGCTCAAGCGCCAATACCTCGAGGCCATGGGCTTCGACTTCGAGACCGGCAAATTCCGAAAGGAAAGGCTGGAGGAGCTGGGGCTACAGGATATTCTGTAGGTCCGGATTTTAAGTAGGGGCGAACCTTGTGTTCGCCCTGTGTTCGCCCTGTGTTCGCCCTGTGTTCGCCCTGTGTTCGCCCTGAACCTTGTGTTCGCCCTTTCCCCCTGAATTATTGAATATGGGCAAACAAACGAACGCCGATGCAATGAAGAAGCGAACCTTCCGCCTTCGCCCCGCAGGCTTCGGCGGACAAGTTGGTGCCCGCCCTTACCCGCAAAAATGCTGAAAGCTTCTGCATTTGTTGTTGATCATGAAGGCAAATGGAGGCTTTATCATTTCTGTAAAGGATTGACGACAACAACCCCCTCGTAGTTTTGGCCGGGATTCAATTTTTCACTCCAAAGCTCTTTCGCCCTCGCCGCCTTTGCCGCCGCCACAATCAGGGCATCCCGTATCATTTCCCGAATCCCTCGCTCTCCGGGGAGGAGATAAAGGTCATGCTCTGCGTGATGCCCGGCTGGCCGCCCGCGACGCAAAGCACCTGGCCGGTGACGTAGGAAGACAGTTCCGATGCAAAGAACAGCGCCGGTCCGGCAATCTCTTCCGGTTGCCCCATCCGGCCCAGCGGCACTTCCTTCCTGCCGAGTGCGGCGAAAAACGCCTGTTTTTTTTCTTCCGACATGCCCGCCGAAAGCGGATCCCAGAACGGCGTTTCAATCGGGCCCGGCACGATGCAGTTCACATAAATGCCGAAGGGAGCCAGTTCAAATGCGAGATTTTTCATCAGTCCGATAATTCCGGACTTGGCGGCATGGTAGGCAAGCACGGATATCGAGGGCCGGACGGCTCCCATGGAGGAAAGCATGATGATTTTGCCGTAGCGCTGTTTTTTCATGTGAGGGACGACAGCCTTGCACAGCATGAAGGCGCCTTTCAGGTTCAGCGCCAGGACCCTGTCCCACTCTTCCTCGTCCGAATGCTCCAGATCGGCCCCGCCGGCGGCACCGGCATTGGTGACCAGGATTTCGATACGGCCGAATTTTTCAACCGCCTGGTGTATCAGGGATTTTATATCCTCACTGTTGGAGACATCAGCTCTGACCGCGATGGCATCCCGCCCGCCTGCCCTGATTGTCTCGGCAACTTCCTGAGCTTTCTCAATCTGGATGTCGTTGACGACGATATTGCAGCCTTCACTTGCAAACTTCAGCGCCATGGCTTTGCCCATACCGTTGGCGCTGCCGGTAATAACCGCCACCCTGTTTTCCAGTAACAATTTGCTATCCTCCGTTGGTCTGTTGCAGTTTCCCGTATCGCGCCGTTTTTTTAAACGGGAAACCGGGAACGGGAAACGTCTTTAATGCATCAATGTGCCGCCCGTAATATTAATATCCACACCCGTCAGGTATTCCGACTGGTCTGTGACCAGGAAGAAGATAAGGTTGGCGATGTCGTCAACCGTTCCCATACGCTTCAGGGGAACCATGTCAGAAAGCATCTTGTATTCGTCCTTCCGGAACTCTTCCACCGTAATCCCTTTTTTCTTGCTGTGCATGGTCGCGTCGTCGTCGCGCAGGTTGGTGGCAAAGAAGCCGGGATTGATCGAGTTGACGTTGATCTTGTAGGGGGCCAGTTCCATGGCCAGGGCCTGGGTGATCCCGATAACGGCCCATTTGGAGGCTGCATAGGCGGCGCTTCCGGGGCAGGGAAGCTTGCCCGCGGCCGAAGCGATGTGCACGATCTTGCCGCCCCGGTTCTGGCGGATCAGTTCCTTGCCGACGGCTTTGGATATGACCATGGTACCGATTGCGTTTACGTCAAACAGCGCTTCCCAGTCCTTTACGTCGCCGTCGACAATGTTCACGCCGACGGGGCCGCGTGTTCCGGCGCAGTTGACCAGGATGTCGATCCGGCCCAGTTTGTCGATCGTGTCCTTGACGGCCGCTTCGCATTCGGCCAGGTTGACCACGTTTGCCACGGCCGAAGCGGCTTTACGACCGACCGCTTCAATTTCCTTTACGACATCTTCCAGCCCTTTCCAGCCTTCATCCCCGGCCCAGGCGCTTTTGGGCGATGCAAATACATCGGTCACCATCACGTCGGCGCCTTCCTTGGCCAGCCGCACGGCAACGGCCCTTCCCATACCCCGCTTCGCCGCCGCACCGGTAACGAATGCCACTTTTCCTTTTAAAACGTCCCCCATTGGCCTGCCTCCTCACTTGATTGAAGATTGAAAATTAAAAGCTCGTTTCTATCCCGGCTCCTGGCTTCCCGGTAATTCGGCGCCTGTCGCCGAATGAATCATTCATGTTGTTAGAAGTTGAATTATTGCCCGTATATCGTCAACCTGCTCCAGTGTTCCGACCAGTTCTATGAGTTGTTCCACACGATCGGGATCGAGGCTTTTTGCGCAATCCCTGAATTTGTTTGCGCAGTCATCGTACGACATGGGGCGATCAAGACTGCCGAGGGGAGTGTGCACCACTTTCTCAAACACATTCCCGTCATGCGTAATAATCTTAATCCGCGTCGGGTCCGGTCCGGGCTTGCTCAGCGCGTCGTCCACCTCCAGCCGCATCTTTTGTGTGACCTCCAGGACATCGCTGTTCGTAATGGCTTTTTCCGTGAAATTGTCCAGACCGACCCGTTTCCCCACAATGGCCGAAGCGACGCCCCAGGGAATGCTGAACTGGGCGTCTACGGGGCTCCTGGGTGATTTTTTAGCGTCTTCAGGCGTACAGAGCAGGGAAAGGTGCGCCTCCGTCACGGTCAATACAATTTCCTTGATGTGTTCGCTGCGGACACCGTCTTCGATAGCCAGTGCGAGTCCGGCATCGATTGCGGGATGAATGCCCCGGCAGCAGGGATAGGGCTTGATGGCGACATGGACACCTTCGAAGCGTTTGCCCAGGTCCTCGAGGAGAATTTCCCGGCTGTAATCCCCGTCCATATACTGTTGGTAGAGGCCCCACTCGCCTTCAAAGCTGTTCGTCGATCCCGTCACGCCCATTTTCGCCAATAGAGCCGCGGTGATGCCGCCTTTTATGGCGAATCCCGGTCCGAGCCTCTTGGTCAACGCCCCGTCTTTGACGCACTGGCCGTTTCCCGCACACTGGTGGTAGCCGATACCGATGGCATCGACTATTTTTTCTTCGGGCAGTCCCATAATCCTGGCCGCCGTAGCGGCAGATCCGACAAAGCCGAACAGGGAAGTAAGGTGCCATCCAAGGTCGATCGGATTTTTACCGGGGGTGGTCGCCAAGGCCAGACGGCACATCATGTCGACGCCCAGGGCCGTAGCCGTGATCAGTTCCCTGCCGCTGAAATTTCCTTCTGCTTCCGCTACGGCCAATGCAACGGGGATGGCCGCTATCCCGGGGTGCATGACTGCCGCTTCGTGCACGTCGTCGAAATCCAGGGCGTGCGCCATGGTGGCGTTCGCCTGGGCCGCGTTCGGCGCCGGAACCTTCAGGCTGCCGCCGATGATGCTGCTTTCTTCCTTGCCTCCCCATGCCTCCATGAGCCTGCGCACGTGCGTAGCCCCCGGCTGGGAAATGCCGCCCAGGGCGACACCCATGAGATCCAGGATCTCCTTCTTCGTCGCGTCGACGACTTCGGAAGAAAGATCCTCGTATTTCGTATTCGCGAAATTCCGGGCAAATTCCACTGCAGCATCCATGCCTTCATCTCCTGAAATAGTAATGCGAAGAAGAGTCCTTGGAGTGCGGCAGCAAGCTGCCGCTTTGATTTGGAATCTATATAACGAAGGCGGCAGCAAGCTGCCGCACTCCAAGGCTTCGCATCCACCAAGCTTTAATTGTCGAAGTCGTCGAGGACTTTGAAGCGATCGTGCTTCTCGTGGGCGGCTTCCCGAACACCCTTGTCTCTTCTCATCTTGAAGAAATTGACTTCGCCCTCATCCAGGACCCGGTTGGTCTGCATCGTGTGCATTATGTAGTGGTCCACCAATCCGCGATCGATTCCCATAGTCGTGTATATCATCTCCCGCATCGCCTTGCCGACGGCGATGCCGTCTTTGGGATGGAGGCACAGGCCGTAGGCCAGGTTCCGGACCTCTTCGTCGAGCTTGTCCGCCGGCACGGCCTTGTTGATCAGCTGATATTCCGCGGCTTTTTTGCCGTTGAAGGTCCGGCCGGTCAGGCAAAGCTCCATCGCCCGAGTGAATCCGCAGCGGAGTATCATGATGGGGGTGAGCGTCATGCCGCCCTGGCCGAGACGCTCCTCGACATGCCCCATCCGGCAATCCTCGCTGGCGATGATCATGTCGCAGTGCGACACGATATTGAAAGCGATGCCGAGGCAGTACTTATGGAGTTGTGCGATCGTCAGCTTTTTGCAGAAAAGAATCCTTCTGTGAAAATCCAGAAAAACGCGCCGGTCGAATTCGAATTTTACCCTCAGGGGGATGCGCTGCCTGCCTCTTTCCCCCGGCTTGGGATCCTTCATGCCGTAAACGTACCCGACGCCCGTCAGGTCGGCCCCGGCGCTGAAGGCCTTCCCCGCACCCTTGAAGACGATAACCTTTACGTCGTCATCCTGCTCCGCTTCATCCAGGGCCGCCGTCCAGTCGCGGTAAATTTCGGGTCCGATGGCGTTGAGACGGTCCGGCCGGTTCAATGTCATAAATGCAACCTGTTCCTCTTTTTCGTACCGAATAAACTCCAAATCCATGATGAAACCTCCGTAGTATTATGTAAGCGCGCCTGCGGCTAGCAGCTCGACAAATTCATCATCCGTCTTGCCCAGGATTTTTGTGAGTATATATTCGTTATGCTCCCCGATGCACGGGCTCGGCGCTTCCGCCTGCGCCGGTGTTTCCGAAAGGACCATGCTGGTTCCCAGGTGCGTGAATGCGCCCATCTCGCCGTGCTCCATGGGCCAGAAAAGCCCCCGCCGGCGCAACTGGGGATCCTCGAACACGTCGGATGCATTTTCGACGACTCCGGCCGCAACACCCGCCGCCTGAAGCACGTTCATCACTTCTTCCGGCGTCCGCTCTTTCGTCCAGGATGCTATTTCCTCGTCCAGCTCCTTTTCATTTTCTTTCCTGCGCTTCAGGGTGTCGAACCGCGGATCCTGCGCCAGCCAGGGTTTGCCCACGGCGCTGCAAAGCGCCGGCCACTGGACTTCTTCGGTCACGGCGATGGTGCACCACCGCTCCTTTCCCTTGCAGGGGTAGACATTGTGCGGCGCGGCCCATTCGACGGCATTGCCGTTTCGGACAGGCTCGCGATCGTTGACACAGGTATCGAGTAGCCCCGGCATCAGAAAATAGAGAGCGGTTTCAAATTGCGCCAGGTCGATGAGCTGGCCTTTCCCGGTCCTGTCCCGGTATTCCAGGGCCGCGATCAGGGCGGCCGAGGCGAAACGCGGGCTGATGCTGTCGGTATAGGCGCCCACGCCGACGGGAAGGGGCCCTCCGTCCGGCCAACCGATGTAGTTGGGGATTCCGGCGATGGCGGAAAGGATCATCCCGAAGGCGGCCAGGTTTTTGTAGGGGCCTTCGACGCCGAAGCCGTTCTGCCGCACCATGATGATGTCCGGCTTGATCTTCTTCAGCTCTTGGAAGCCGAGGCCCCATTTGTCCATGACTCCCGGGGTGAAGTTCTCCATGACGACATCCGACCAGGCAATCAGCTCTTTGGCCACATCCAGACCCTGCGGGCTTTTCATGTTCAGCGACAGGCTCATCATGTTGGCGCTGAAATGGTTGAAGTAGCCGCTGCGATTGATGCCGGGGATGTTGTCTTTGTAGGGCGCCGAGGTCCGTGTGACGCAGGGGCGCAAGCTCGTTTCCACGCGGATAACCGCCGCCCCGTAATCGGCGAAGAATTTCAGGGTCAGCGGGCCGACCATGGCCCAGCTGAAAGCCGCAATCTTCAGATCATCAAATACCTTTTTCCCAGTGTCTGTCACTTCTGACTCCTGGCTTCTTTCTCCCGCCTCCTGCCAACTTTTCGTTACCAGGGCGAACACAAGGTTCGCCCCTACCGTCACTTATACCCTATTTCATCTGAGCCCGAATCCGAATCAGATTACTGCCAACTGCTTACTGCTTTAAATTTCCCGGGCGGTACGGAGACCGGTCCCGATGGCGTCCGCTATAAGCAGCGGCTCATTGCAGTCCCCGATTGCATAGACTTCCGGCACGGTGGCTTTCAGTTTTTCCAGAAGCTCGTTGTTGGGCGTCAGCGGCAGGGCCGTCGCGATGCTGTCCGCTTCGAGGAGCCGTCTGTTGCCGTCTCGGTCTATAATGGTCAGGCCTTTATCGATGATTTCGACGTATTCCCTGACGCCGCTGATCATTTTGACCCCTTTTTTCCTGAACCAGTTGAACAGGTAGTCCATCATGGCATCCACCATGCCGTCGCCCAGCATCTCGCCGGTCTCGACAATGGTGACTTCGCGGCCCCGCTTGGTGAGAAATTCTGCCAGTTCGCACCCCTGGATGGCGCCGCCGATGACAACCACCCTTTTACCCAGAGGCATGTATAGTTTAGTCAGCTTCCGGATGGTCTCAGGCTTGAAAAACTTCAGAGCGAATTTAAGTTTTTGATGCAGCGCCGCTCCGTTGACGACATTCGGGCCGTCGATGCCCGGAATCCCGGGCACGGTTGAAGTGCCGCCCGCGGCCAGGAACACCACGTCCGGTTTGAGCGCTTCGACGGCGGCCAAATCCGCCGTCTTGCCGAGTCTCACCTTGACGCCGAGCTTTGACAGCTGTCGGGAGAAATAGTTCACAATTAGAGAGAGGTCTTCGGGGCGGGGGCCCTTTACAATCGACGCAACCGGCAGCAATCCGCCAAGTGCGGTCGCCTGTTCGTAAAGGGTCACGTCATGGCCCCGGAGCGCGGATACGCGGGCGGCCGACATGCCGGCCGGGCCGCCGCCGATGACGAGCACCTTTTTCTTTTGCTCCGCTTTTTCTATGGTGTTGTACGGCGTGCCCAGAAGTCCGTTGATGCGGCAGCGGCGGCTGCCCAGGCAGTTGTCGCATCCGGTGCAGGGCTGAATATCCTCCAGCCTTCCTTCCGCGATTTTTCTGGGATAATCCGGGTCGGCCAGAAGGCGCCGGGTCATCGCGATGAAATCAATCTTGCCCTCCCGGATGGCTTTCTCGCCAAGATCCGCGTCGAGTTTGCCGACGGTGATGACCGGGATGGAAACGGCGCTCTTGATCCCGGCCGCCCCGGGTATGTTGGCGCCGACGCCCATGTCGCTGGCATCGTACTGTTCCGGGAAGAGTTCCGGCGCGAAGGGAGGTTCCGGATAGAAAAGCGTGTCGGGAAGGTAGGCGCCGACGTGATACCCCAGGATATGGCTTCGGACCTGGATGGCGTCGGCCCCCGCATGCTCCAGAAGCCGGGCGATCATGCGGGCGTCCTCGTGGGTGAGGCACCGGCTGTCGTCGACGCCGATAACCCGGCCCGATTCGAAATTGTTGATGGTAATGGAGAGAGGGAAATCGGAACCGGCGCTCTTTTTTATTGCCTGAACCACTTCCACCGCGAAACGGGCCCTGTTTTCGACACTCCCGCCGTAGGCGTCCTCGCGCCGGTTGAAGAAGGGGGAGAAGAAGTTGTGCAGGAGGTGGCTGCTTGCGGCATTGATGTCCACTCCGTCGAACCCCGCCTTCCGGGCCCGGACTGCCGCGGCCGCGAACTTTTCCACGATTTCCTGGATCTCCCCGACCGTGAGCGGATGGGGCGGTTCCTTGTGGAAGTCGGCGGCTCCTTCCGTGAAGCTGACGGCGGACGCCCCGATAGGCGGGCCGTCGTACATCGGCTCCGGCACAAAAGGCAGCTTGACCTCCCAGGGGCCGTCATGGTTCATCTGCATGAATGTGGGGCAGCCGTGACTGTGAATGATTTCCACAAGCTCCGCAAGGCCCGGTATGTATTTGTCGTCGTCGATCCGGTACCGTTCTTTCCACCGGACGCCTCTCGGGTAATCGACGGTCGGCGATTCCACGATCAGCAGGCCGACGCCGCCCCTGGCGATCCCTTCGTAAAACGCCAGAACCTCAGGGCGCATACGCAGGTCGTCCTGGTGCCACATCAGCATGCCGGCGCCCGATTTGATCATTCGGTTCCGGGTTTTCACCTTTCCTATATATCCGGGCTCCAGCAGCTTTTCATATTTACTATTGATTCCCATACGTTTCGCCCTTAAGGGGTTTCCCGTTTCTGTCCTGGAATCGCAACGGGGAACGGGAAACCCTGAACGGAAGCCGTTTTTTCTATATAACTCCCTGTTTTTTCAATTCTTCCACCCGGTCGGCTGACAGGCCGAGTTCCCTGTAGACTTCCGTATTGTGTTCACCGATGCGTGGAGCCCGGAACCGGGTCTCCGTATCGTTTTCCGAGGATCGCGCGAACTGCCTGGGATAGGGGATCGTGGTTCTCAAGTGGGGATGCGCAATCGGCTTCCAGAAGCCCCTGGCGGCCAGGTTCGGGTCTTCGAGCAGGTCCCGGTTGCCCATAAGGGGGCAGATGGAAATGTTTCTGGACATCGCGGCATCCAGGGCTTCCTTCTTGGTTCGAGTCAGGAAAAATTCCGCGATCGGCCGGGAGATTTTATCGATCAGCTCCTGCGTGGCCGTGGCCATGTCGAATTCTTCCCATTTATAGCCCTTAAGAAATTCGTCGGCCATTCCTTCTTCTTCCATCCATTGCACCAGCTGGTAGCCGGTCTTGGCCCCCTGTTGCCCCCCGATCATGAAAAAGAATATGTATCCGTCCCTGCACGGCCAGACCTGTCGCTGCAGCGTGCCGCGGCTGCTGGTGCGGAAGGTACCCACGCGACCGAGGATCAGGTTTTCCATTTCCCAGTGCGGGATGGTCTGGGCCAGGAACCAGGCGGCGCTGTGCTGCATGGCTACGTCCACGTGCTGGCCTTCGCCGGTCATTCTTCTGTGGTGGTGCGCCAGCATGGAACCGACGGCCGCATCCGCCCCCGCATGCATGCAGGCTTGCGGCATGCTGATGTTGACCGGGGGTTTGTCGGAATCACCGGTCATGAAAAGTTCCCCGGCCATTCCCATGAGGGTCAGGTCCGCAGCCTTGTACCGGCTGTAGGGCCCGGACTGGCCGAACGGAGTGATCGACGTGAGGATGATGTCCTTTTTGATGCGCCGCAATTCCCGGTAGCCGAACCCAAGCTTGCCCAATACGCCCGGATCGAAGGATTCAACGACGAAATCGGACGTTTGGACCAGGCCGCGAAAGAGGCTTTTCCCTTCCACGGATTCCAGGTCGAGGGTGATTCCGCGTTTGCTGCTGTTGTATGCAAACCAGTACAGGCTTTTTTCAGGGTCCGCCTGGTCGTGCCAGAATGGTCCGATCTTCCGAGCGGGATCGCCCCCGGGTTTCTCCACCTTGATCACGTCCACTCCGAGTTCGGCCAGGATCTTGCCGCACAGGAATCCCCTTTCATCGGTCAGGTCCAGGGCGCGATAGCCTCCCAGCATACTTGGGCGCATTGTATTTCCTAAGCTTTTCCTTTGGCTTTCAGATCGGCCCGGAGATCCGCGATGGCCTTTTTCACGTCCGATGCCGGCGGGTACACGCGGTCGAAGCCGAGTTTTTTGAAGGTCGCTTCGGCTTCGGAGAAGTCGTGTTTGCCCACGCTCAGATTCCCGCCGATGTAAAGAAGCACATCATTCAGCCCCGCCTGGATACATTTCTCTTTGAATCCCTGCACATCGTTCTCTCCCATTCCATAAAGCGAGCTCATGAGAATGGCATCGGCTTTGTTGTCGAGGGCGGCCTGAATGAATTCCTCGGGGGGAGTCAGGATCCCCAGTTCCACGACGTTGAAACCGGCTTCCCGCAGGGCGCGGGATAATATTTTTGTTCCTATGACGTGCGCATCTTTGCCCACGGTTCCCGTTATCACGGTTGGATTGGTCACTTTGATGGTTCTCCTTCAAAAAACCGTTCCCCGTTTCCGGCTCCCCGTTTCTCGTTTGGTAATTATTAATTTTAACGGGAAACGTGAAACGCAGAACGGGAAACCTTATTATTCCGGTTTCCCGGTTAGCCGGCCTTTGCTGAAAGCCCAGAAATCCTGAACGAGGGCGTCGTAGTCCATTTCGCGGCCTTCCGCTTTTTCTCTTTCCGCCACTTTTTCACGGTGGAATTTCTTGATCTCTTCCGGCAGCGGAAGGTTGCCGAATTCCCTCCACCGGATCGCACCGCGGCTGTCCTTGATGCCTATCACCTGGTCGCGAACCTGTTTGTTGGGACTGAAACTGGAATCGAGGAACCCTTCTTCGACGCACTTCAGGCATCCGACGATTACGTCGCCGTCGCCGACTTCCAGGATCCTGTCCATGAACGCGCGTATTTCAGCCTCGGCAACGGCGGCTTCCTCGTCGACCTGGGCGCTTTGCAGTTCGAACTTCTGGCCACGGACTATTTGGAGCAGCCAGTTTGCGGATTCGTAACTGAGGGTGTGCGATTCTTCCGTAGGAACACCGAGAGCTTCGTCGATGGTGCGGATGGATACGGCTTCCGTTTTCCCGAGTGCGGCGACGACGGCCGTGTAGTTCGGGAAAGCGAATGCGCCGCCCATGCTCTGGGGCATGGGGAAAAGGGGAGTGTGCTGCGCGAAAACGCCCGCGATCTCCACATCCCTGTATCCCAGCTTGTCCAGGTATTCCCTCAGCAGTCTTGGGGTCACGCGAATCCAGGCAAGATCCTGGGCCATGTTGCCCATCAGATGAACGACCGACGTGATGCTCCTCCCCCCCTGCTCGGCGACCATTATGGCGTCGGCAATGGTGGTGGCCAGGTTTACGGTCATCGGCTGCATCCCCGTCAGAATCCATCCGTGGTTGTCCGTGGAAATGACCACTCCACGGTCGGCGTAGTAGCCGATCAGCCGGTGCACGTACTGGTTGACGGCCATGGATTCTTCCAGCGTCGCGTCCTTTTCATAGGCCGCCCAGGAGATGAAGGGGCATGCGGCGACGGCCGTCATGCCGGCGGCAAAGGAGATTTCGGTCGCCAGCTTGTAGGATTTGAGCGAAAGCCTGGGGTTGAAGGCGCCCACGGTGACGCTCTCAATAAGTCTGCGCGTCTGTTTCACCCCGTAGTTGATGAGGGGGAAGCCGTTGAGCAGGTTGCGGCCGGTCTTTCGCATTTCATCCAGGATGCCGTCGACCTTTTCGAATTCCAGCTGGCGCGTGTAGCTGTCGGACGTTACCGGGATGAAGGGAACGCACGATTCCTCGAGTTTCCGGGAGAGCCGGATCTGGGCCTCGAGCAGCCCGGTTCCCGCCCTGGGGAATATGGCGGTGCGGCCTTCCGCATTCATTTTCCGGGCCAGCTTGTGCCAGTTCTTGGAGTCGGGCAGCTGCTTTTGATATTCGACAGCTTCGTCGAGATCCACCTCGCGCCCCGTCGGCCATAGGTCGAGAACCGGATCCCGCATTTTCAGAAATTCTTTTTCATCCAGCCGCTTATTCCTTAAGGTTGTTATCATCGATCGACTCCCGCTTACCGTTCAAGGTTCAGGATTCATCGTTCAAGGTTGACTTTCAATGCTGAACCCTGAACGGGGAACCTTCTTATATGACTTCCTCGTCCTTTAGCTCCTGTATTTTGTCCCAGTCGCAGCCGCAGACCTCCAGAAGGACTTCCTCCGTGTTCTGGCCGAAGCAGGGTGCATATCCGTCTACCGTTACCGGCGTATCGCTGAAGTAGACCGGATTGCCCACCATCTTGATGGCTCCCAGGGACGGATGCTCGATGGTGGCGATGTAGCCGTTTTCGAGCGCCTGGGCGTCGTTGGCGAGGTCCGTCGGTCTCAGGACGGGAGAGTAGGCGATGCCTTCGCCCTTTTCGTCCAGGATTTTCATCCATTCGTCTCTGGTTTTGGTTATGAAGACCCGTTCAATAATATCCAGCAATTCCCGGAAATTCTCCCTGCGGACGGCTGCATCGGCATATTTTTCATCCTTTTCCAGCTGCTGGATGCCCAGCGCATTGCAGAAAGCGGGCCAGAAACGGTCGGCCTGGGGCTCCGAAAGAAGAATCCATTCGCCGTCGGCGCATTCGAAATGGTTCGCCATCGGATTTTTCAGAGACCTTCTGGAAGGTCTGGGGATCTGGCGCCCCCGCAGAAGGGCCGTGTTCAGGTTATACGCCTGCAGATGAATTCCCGATCCCAGGAGCGACACCTCAACCTGCTGGCCCTTGCCCTGCCTGTCGCGCGCGATCAGGGCTGCCAGGATTGCATAAACCAGCAGGGTTCCGGTCATCTGGTCGAAGACAGGGCCTCCGATTTGGGCCGGGGGGGCGTCCGGTTCGCCGCCTAGAGCGTACATAATTCCGGAGCGGGCCTGCGCGACGCTGTCGAAGGCGCGCCGGGCGCTCTCGGGGCCCTTGAGGCCGTAGCCGGTGGCAAGGCCGTAAACCAGTTTCGGGTTGTATTTCTTCAGGGTTTCGAAATCGATCTTGAGTTTTTCTATGGCCTTTTGGGTGAAGTTGGTGCAGAAAACGTCCGCTCTGGAAACCAGCTCGTAGAGCAGCTGCCGGCCTTTTTCCTTTTTCAGATCCAGCGTCAGGCTTTTTTTATTCCGGTTCGCCGTTTCGAACAGGATGTTTTCGCCGTTGGCCAGCGTCATGGAGGAGCCGAAAACGGCCGAAGTCCCCCGTGAGGGATCCCCCGTCACCCGATCCTCTATCTTGATTACTTCGGCGCCCAGGTCCCCCAGCATATAGCATGCCGTAGGGGCGCTCAGATAGCCGGCGCACTCGATAACCCTTATGCCCTGTAATGGTCCGCCGCTCATGTTCACCTCATTTTCAATTTACGATTGAAATTCTTCGGGATAAGCCTGAGGATCCTGGCCGATCGTCATGCAGCATTTCAATCGTAAAACGATTATCCGGAGTCGTCAATCAGGGACTCAGCCAGCGGAGAAGCTGGAGTTCCTCCGGAGACGGCCGGGGAATTTCCTCAACTGCGGGCGCCGTCTTAAGCTCCCACCCGCAATGATTTCGAATTTCATGGACCTTCTCTTCGATGCTCCGGCCGCGAGTTTCGGGGAAGCACGCCTCCAGATGCAGTTCGCCCTTGGAATCCGCCTTCCTGAAAATGCCCATGTTCGATACCACGGTCGTTACGTTTCCGCCCCGGCCCGTCACATAGGCAAGCCGGTCCACGAACCGGTCTTTGGACTGCTTCAAGCAGAGGATGGCTTCGCGCGCGTTGAGCGCATCGTTGACGCCCCCGGAACCGACGAGAAACTTGCCGTCGGAAGCCGTCGTGGAGTTTATGTTGCCGAACCGGTCCATTTCGCCGGCGCCGAGAACGCTCAGGCACCGGTTATTCGCTCCCCCCACAATGACGCCCTGCATCACGGTTGTGTCGGTCAGCATTTTCGACGTTCTCACATTGGCTTCGCCGGCGAGTATGGATTGGCCCGCGACGGGCGTGTAGCCGATCTGGCCGTTGCCGGTAGCCAGTTCGAATCCGGCCCGGCCGTTTTGCACGCTCCGGAAATAGGCCAGGAATGCCGCTGTAGCGGCCAGGCCCGCGCCCGCAAGCACGGCCTTGTGTCCCTTCCGGGTCACGCTGGTCAATATTTCCCTTGCCATGGCAATCAGCATCATTTCCTTTGGTTTGAATTCCTGATCCGCTTTGATTAGGGCCGGCGGCGCCGGAGGCGGGGCGGTTTTCACCTTCCCGGACTTTCTTTTAAGATCCGCAATCCTTTTTTCACCGAGCTTGTCGAGGTACTGGCTGTGGTTTTCGCACCGAAGAACCCATTCATGAATCCATGCATCCAGCGTATCATCGCCGGCGGAAGCTTCATAGAGGGTGTCGAGAAAATCCACGTCCTTTTCATAGGGTTGCATACCGACGATGCCCGGGTTGGCCAAGGAAAACGGATGCAGTCCCAGGGGGGCCGCCACCACGGCGTTCACCGCGTAAGCGGGGATTTTGACCAGGGCGGCGTATCTCTGAATGAACTCCGTGGGAACGATTTTCTCGACGGTGACGACGGCGCCTCCACTGCTGGCCAGGGCGCCCCAGAGATCCTCCCCGTAGGGAGCGGCTGCAATAGTGTTGCCTTCGGAGTCCGCAACGCATCCATGGATGATGGAAATATCGGGCACGAGAGCGCCCGCCAGCCCGACTGCGGCTCCCGAGCCGAACGGATCTTCAATGTTTTTAAACGTTTCACCGTTTTCTTCGGCTATGCTGCTCCCGACGATGGAGCGGGTGGGCATGAAGGGCACCCCGAACGCGCCGGCCATAAGGCGCTGCTGCAGGGAATTCAGCGTCCAGTTCTCCATTGCAACCTGTTTTTCTTCAATTGCATTCTGAATTACCCGACTCGGACGTCCGGAGGCGGAGATATTCGCACACACGGAACAGATAAGCTTTTTTACCAGCCTGGCATGAACGAGGTTGAGACTATGTCCGGTCACGGTGCTTTGAATCAGGGTGAACCCGGGATCGTTATCCCGGAACTGCCGGATGATCTCGCAAACCGCGGCGCTGGGGCCGCCGATGCCGGCGGCGAGGTGCAGCGTCATCCCGGGCTTTACGTAACGTCCTACAGCTTCTTGAAGATCCAGTACTTTACCCGGATGCGTTGATGGATTCATATCCAAACCTTTAATTCGTTTCCCGTTGAAGGCATAGCGGGAAACTCGAAACGGGGAACCTTTAGTCGAACTTGCCTTCCCAGGGCGTCGCCGGAGTTCCTACAAGATCGATCCAAACGTTTTTCATCATGCTGTATTCGTCAAGCACCATGATGGAGTTTTCCTTGCTGTGGCCGGATTCCTTGCAGCCTCCCCACGGACATTCGAACACGATCGACAGGTGCTGGTTCAGCCACACGGTGCCTACTTTGAGCTGTTTGGCCATGACGAGCCCCTGCCGTATGTCCCTGGTCCAGATGGAGGCGCACAGGCCGAACCGCGAATCGTTGGCCAGGGCCACGGCTTCCTCGGGCGTGCTGAATTTTGCCAGGGCGACGACAGGACCGAACACTTCCTCCTGCATGATCTCCGATTTCGGGTCGCAGTCCCCGAAGATGGTGGGTGCGACGAAATACCCGTCCTTCGTCTCCGGCGTGTTCGGGCGCTCCCCGCCGAGAAGCAGCCCGGCACCGGATTTTTTGGCCCGCTCGACGAATTTTTCAATGTTGTCCCTGTGTCCCTTGTAGGCGACCGGTCCGATCATGGTGTCGGGATTCAATGGATCCCCAACGCGCAGCTGTTTCGCGGCTTCCACGAACTTTTCTGCGAATTCGTCATAGACCGACTCGTGGATGAGATAGCGGCTCGAAGCGCCGCAGTTCTGGCCCGAATTGAAAAATCCTCCCCATACGGCGCCCTCGACCGCGGCTTTCATGTTCGCATCTGGCATGACGATGAAGGCATTTTTGCCGCCCAGTTCGCACGCGACCGGCTTAACGGCGGCGCTTGCCAGACCCAGGATGCGCTTGCCGGTTTCCGAATCTCCCGTAAAGTTGATCTTGGCCACGTAAGGATGGTTCACGATGGCTTCCCCGACCGAAGAGCCGGGACCCGATAGGATATTCAGAACGCCCGGAGGAAACCCGGCTTCAACGGCAAGCTCCCCCAGTTTCAGCACGGTCAGCGGAGCGCAGGAGGCGGGCTTAACTACGGCCGTGTTTCCCATCATCAGCGCCGGGGTTATTTTGGAAATAGCCGTGACCAGAGGAAAATTCCAGGGCGTGATCAGACCGACAACGCCCAGGGGCTGGCGCAGAGTCACGGAAATGGCCTGCGGCCCGACCGGGAGGGATTTGCCCGTAACGGCCCGTCCCACGCCGGCCATGAATTCAAAATGCTCCGCATCGAAAACCATGTCGAAATTAAAGGTTTTAAAAATAGGCCCCCCGTACTGCATGGTTTCCAGTTTCGCCCATTCGTCGCGATGCCTTCGGAGGAGCCCCGCCATTTTGAAGAATATCGCCGCCTTTTCGGTCGGCGATTTTTCCGCCCAGGCCGGTGCCGCTTTGTAGGCCGCTTCAGCCGCCCGGTTCACTTCGACAGGGCCGCATTTAGGCGCATGCCCGACGACTTTGCCGTTTGCGGGATTGATGACTTCCATGGTTTCTTTTGTGGATGCTTCACAAAGCTCTCCGTTGATAAGTGCCCGATACTCTGAACTCATTTGTGTTTTCTCCTGTAATGCTGTTCAAGGTTCATCGTTCAGTGTTCATGGTTATAAACCGTTGAACGTCGCTATCGGAATCCGTCTCCCATCCTTCTGGTCGATATCCGCAACTACGACACGAGCACCCCTTCGGGCAAAACCGATGGCTGCCGACCGGCCGATGCCGTAGGAGCCTCCCGTCATCAGAACCACCTTGCCCTGAAATTCATCTGCCATAAACACACTCCGTTGCCCGTTCAGCGTTCAGGATTCAACGATTTGTCATTAATCCTGAACCTTAAACGGTTTTAATATAGTTCAATAAGCTCTTGCCCGCGATGCGTCCCGAATTGACTGCGAATCCGGACGAGGAGCCGGAAGCAACTGAAATGTGATAGCTGTCGCCGTACATGCCGCCTGCATCGAATCCGGCGGCGTAGAGGCCCGGGATGACCTTATCCTTTTTGTCGATGACCTCGGTTTTTTGATTGATCCTGATTCCGCCCATGGTGCCGAGGAAGACGGTATGGGCTTTCACGGCGTAAAACTTGGGGCCCTTCAAAGGCCTCAGATACCTGGGATCCTTGGCAAAAAGATCATCATGCTTTCTCTCGCAGAACCCGTTGTATTCATCTACAGTGGATTTCAGTACCCCCGGATCCACCTTGATTTTGACGGCCAGTTCCTCGACGGAATCGGCGACAAAGACATCCGTGTTCCCCTTTTTGAAAAGGATCTCGAGTTCCTTGTCGAAATTGGTAAGCCTGGAACCGGGAGGCGTCCTCACATTGACGTTTTTATCGAGTCCTTCCTGTTTCAGGCGCTCGAGGATCGATGAATCGAAAAGGCTGTAGGTGTATCCTTCCTTGAACTTCGCATTCATGTTTCCGACGGAGGTGTCGTAGAACGCGATTGATTCATCGCAGAATCTTTCGCCGCGCGGATCGACCCAGAGATCCGGCTGGACCGTGGGCCATTCCACCTGGCCGCCGATTTCGGTCGTAAGCGGACCGGCTCGGTACAGTTCCACGACACCAATGCCCTCTTGGGCGGCTCCCACTTCCCAGGCCATGCGAATGCCGTCGCCGAATTTGCCCGTGTTGCCGACGGGAAACAGGTTTTTCTCGAGTTCGAACCCCGTATACTTCTTGATCCACTTCCGGTTGTTCGCGAATCCGCCGCTGGCGATCACAACGGCTTTGGCGTTCACCCGGATGTTGTCCGTGCCGCCTTCAGCCATGACGCCCGTGATGCGGCCGCCTTCCTTGAGGATTTTCGTGACCGGGGTTCCCATCCGCAGATCGACGCCTTTCCCTTTTGCATTGGAAACAAGCGCTTGTACAACGGCCTGCCCGGTGCCGGCTACGACGTGGTAGGTACGGGGCGACTTCGGCATGTTGATGGAGACGCCGGCAAATTCGACACCCTGTCGCTCGAGCCACGATATGGTTTCGGCGGATTCATTGACGATATTGCGAACCAGGCGGGGGTTTGCCTTCCAGTGGTTGTATTCCATGATGCTTTTGAAGGCGTCGTCCCGGCTGTAGTCAATAAATTGTGCCCGCTGCATGTCGCTTTCAACTGCAAAGATGCCTTCAAAATTGATCGACGTCCCGCCAGGCGCGCGCTGCTTTTCGAAAACGCTTACAGTCGCTCCGCCTTCAGCCGCAGTCAGGGCGGCTGTCAAGCCTGAGGCCCCCGAGCCGATTACCACGACATCTGCTACCGACGCACGTACACTCATCGTTTCGCTCCGTTTGCCGTTATCCGATCATGATACCGGAATAACCCGATCCTGAAGGGCATCCTGTTCCTGCACATAAGAAAAAAGGGAAGCCCGCGATAGCTTGATCGCCCGCCCTGTAGCGGATTCTTCAATGGATACCCGCTCCTAATTATCGCTGAGAATTCACCGGCAGGTTCCGGTCGAACGGAGAATCACAGTCAGATCCAGGGAATTCTGCGGGTGTGATTCTATCATTAAGGGGTTGGTTCTTCATAGAATTTTATTCCGGGGCATGTATGGTTTAAATTATTGAAAAGGAATGAGATAGATATTGTATGTAAGGCATGCGTCCTGCACTATTGGGCCGGATTACAGGATTGTGCCAAAGCATGGGGATCCCGGCGTTGGAGGGATTCATGCGCCCGTTTATTGGAATCTTTAAAGGCTATTTCCCGTTGCGGGTGCGGAAACCGCCCTGCCTCCGGGCACAGGCCAATTTCCCGGCACCTGCCGTGGCCGTTTATTTGGGACTGAATTTTGACTGCCCTGGTGTATGCTGGAAACGCCCAAATTTACGAATTCAATTTCCTAAGAGGAGCCTTACCTTGCGCGACAGAATCTTTTACGGCTGGTGGGTGCTGGCAGGCATCTTTGCCAGCTATACCGCCCTCGTCGGCGTCCAGGTCTACACGCTGCCGCTTTTTTATCCCGAGCTGACAGCCGAGTTCGGCTGGTCCAAACAGAGCATCTCGTACGCCGCGACCATTTTTTTCCTCACGGGCGCGTCCATCACTCCCTTCGTCAGTTCGCTGTTCGACCGCTACTCCGCCAGAATCTTCATGATTGCCGGGGGCTGCATAACCGTGCTGGGCCTTTTAGCCTACCGCTCGATGGAAACTCTGACGCATCTGACCGTCATTTACATCGTGCTGGCTTTCTCCCAGGTCTGCGCCGGCCAGGTGCCGACCATTCTGGTCGTGACGCGCTGGTTCCGGCGCTACCGGGGCATTGCCGTCGGCATTACCTTAACGGGCACCAGCATAGGCGGGGCCGTTTTCCCTCTTGTCTTCAATTACGTTATGGAAAACGGCGGATGGCGGGACGCGATAACCGTTTTTCTCATCCTGTGCGCGGTCATGATGCTGCTCCCCTATATATTCCTTGTTCGAAGCCGCCCGGAAGACAAGGGGCTGCCGCCGGACGGGGACGAAGCGGCGGAGGCAAAGCGGTCCTCGCAGAAAAATAAGATTGAGGGCCCCACGATGAAAGAAGCCCTGCGCAATCCGGCGTTTTATATCCTGGCGCTGGCCACCGGTGCGCTGTGGTTCACCATGAACGGCATCTACAACAATCAATCCTTTTTCATGAGCGAGGAGCTGGGGCTTCCCAGGAGTACCTACTCTTTAATCTTCAGCGCCATTTTCTGGTTCGCCATAGCCGGGAAGCTGCTGTTCGGTCACATGAGCGACCGTTTGGACAAAATATCCATCATGATTCTCGTTGTGATCCTGCTGCTGACCGGACTCTTTTTCCTCAGGCTTTCAAGCACCGGCAATCTGATGTATCTGTACGCCTATGCCGCCGTTTTCGGCCTCGGCTTCGGCGGAACGTTTACGCTGATCCAGCTGGTTATTGCCGAGTTTTTTGCCGGTCATTCCTATGGGAAAATCCTGGGGGTCCTGACCGCCGTGGATGTGGCCTGTGGAGGGCTGGGGATATCGGTCATTGCGGAGATGGAAAGAATCTATGGAAGTTATCTTCCGGTTCTGGAAATGTTGATGGGATTGACCTCCGTTGTCGCGGTCATGGTCGTCGTCCTCTACAGAATACGGCGCAACCAGGCAAAGCGGCTCCAACCCGCCACCGTCGTCCCGGATCGATGTCCATAGGTGCCGACCCGGCCCGAAACCAGCGCTCTTTATCGCGGGCGTATCTAATATTTGCCGGGAAGGCAGGTTGCCAGCTGCGGAAAAACAAAGAGCAGGACCAGGCAAAGAACCAGGGTAATTAAAAACGGCAGAACACCCTTATAGACCCGGCCGATCGGCTCCCGGGTGATGTTTTTGACGATAAAGGCGGCGACGGCAACCGGCGGCGTGATCACGCCGATCATGAGAGTTACGCCGATGGCGACGGCGAACCAGACGGGATCGTACCCGAGCTTCATCGCTACCGGGAAAAAGATGGGAGTGGCCAGAATCATGAAAGCAACGTCGTCGACGAAGGAACCGCCGATGAGATAAATAAGTAGGATGACCGCGACGATCAGATCAGGCGGAAGCGGCAGCTCCAGGGTCCAGGCCGCGACGGCGCCCGGAATTGTCGATACGACCACGAAGTGGCCGAGCACGGCCGATCCCCCGATCAGCATCAGGACCATGCATCCCATGCGCAGCGATTCCCGGATTGATTTCACGAAGCCCCTGAAATCCAGGTCCCGATTCAGCACAGTGAGCAGGAGAACCGCGATGGAACCGACGCTGCCCGCTTCTGTGGGGGTGAAGAATCCCGCAAGAAGGCCCCCTATGGTGACGACGAAGATCAGCAGGGGCCCGAGAATCCGGGGTATCGAACCGATCCGCTCTTTCCAGCCCCAAGATTCCCCCCTGGGTGCAAGCGACGGATTTATGCGGCACCATACGACAATGGTCGCAAGAAACAGAAGAGCGATCAAAAGCCCCGGAGCGATGCCGGCAAGAAACAGTTTTCCGATGGATTGATTCGTGATCATGGCCAGGATGATCATCGTGCCGCTTGGGGGCAGCAGAATGCCGAGCGTTCCCACGCTCGCGACAACTCCCGTCGACAGCTTCCTGTCGTATCCGCATTTGTCCATTTCCGGCACGGCGATGCTTGAAAAGGTGGCGGCGGTCGCCAGCGAGGATCCCGAAATCGCTTTGAAAATTGTGGCTCCGACGACCGTGGCCAGCGCCAGGCCTCCGGGGACGTGACCGACGAATTTTCGGGACGTCCCGTACATTTTTTCAGCGATGCCCGAGTTGTAGGCGATCTGGCCCATCAGTACAAAAAGCGGTATGACGACAAATGCGTAGGAGGCGAAAGCGTCGAAAAAATCTTTGGCCACCAGGTCCACGGCTGCTGGCCAGGACCTGAGGATTGCAAATCCGATGAAGCCTATGCAGGTCATGGCAAAGGCGAGCTCGATTCCCGTAAGGAAAAGAACAAGCAGCAGGCATAGGCCGATACAGCCGATCAGCACCTCACTCATATCCGGCATCACCAATTAAAATTTCCGACAGCAGGATCAGGGCCTGCACCAGGAAAGCTCCCCCTATGGCATACGGGATGCAATAGAAGGGAATGGACAGCTCCGCCGTAACCTCTCCCGCCTCCTTCAGGCGCGCGCCCATCATGACCATGCCGTAAGCCGCGATGAGGAACAGGGCTATGCCGATCAGGCGCGTCGCCGCTTTAAGGAGAAGAGCGGATTTCGCGGGAAGCTTCGCCAGCAGGATGTCGGCACCGACATGCCCTTTCGATCTCGACGTTGCCGGCAGCGCGAGCCCGATAATCAAACCGCCCGCGAGGGAAACGATTTCAAAGGTCCCCGGTACCGGGTGCCCGGCCAGCCTGCCGACGATGTCGGAACCTATCAGCAGCATGACTCCAACGAGAGCGGCGCCCGCGGCAAACTCCATCCAGGCGCTCAGGCGATCGGAAAAATGAATCAGCGGGTTTCCCATTATCGGAGTCTCCCGGGCATTGCCCATCCGGGCGTTCGCAGGATTCGGCACTGCCGTCCTGGCGGTGTCGGATTGAGGGCGGACACGAGGTTTGCCCCTACCGTGTGACTCTTCCCAAGACGGGCGAACACAAGGTTTGCCCCTACCGTGTGACTCTTCCCAAGACGGGCGAACACAAGGTTCGCCCCTACTGCCCGCGGCGTCATTGCAGGGCGTTGCTGCGCACCCAGTCCTTGCAGTACTTCCATGCAGCCGCGGCATCCAGCCCCCGGGCGGATTTTTCCCTGATGAACATTTCGTATAGCGGAGATACGGCATCGCCCCATCTTTTCTCCTCCTCCTCGCTCAAGCAGATGGAGACATGATTCCGGGCCTTCCACTTTTGGATGGTATTGCGGTCCTTTTCATCCCAGATCCTGCTCAACTTCTCGGCATATTCCTCGGACATGGCATCGATGATTCCCTGTAATTCCAGGGAAAGGCTTTCCCAGGCATTCCGGTTCATGACGACGAAACCGGGGGCGCCGACGGCCGCATGATGGCTCACGGTAGTGTATGGCAAAACTTCTCCCCATTTGAGGGTTTCCAGTGAATCCCATGCCGCCACCACTCCGTCCACGATGCCTTTCCTCAGTGCATCATAGGTGTCCCCCGTAGATAGGACGATGGGAACCGCACCCAGGGCTTTGAGCACTTTGGACGCGTTCCCCCCGAGGCACCGTATTCTCATTCCATTTAAATCCTCGAGTCTGCGGACGGGCCTTTTGGTGTGCAGCTGTCCGGGACTGGCGCTCATGAAAAAGAGAACCTTGACGCGGTCGAATTCCCGCGGCTTGAACTTCCGGAAAAAGTCGTTGGACAATTGCGTCATGGCAAACGCGCTTTTAATGCCCAGCGGGTATTCCAGAACCTCCGTCAGGGGAAACCGGCCGGGAGTGACTCCCGTCGGGCCGAATCCGATATCGGCTATGCCGGTGGTTACGGAGTCAAAAAGCTGGGACGCCGGAGTGAGAATGCCTCCGGGATAAAAGACTGTTTTCAGTTCTCCGCCGCTTTTCGCTTCCAGGTCCCGGCCCCATTCCTCCAGCACCTGGCTGAGTCGGTCGTGGGAGGGCAGGGCTCCTGTGAAAGCGAGTTGAATCTCCTGTTTTTTTTGCGGGCAGCCCGAACCTGTCAGAATCAGCAGGAGCAGGAGGCCCGGCAGGCCGTGTTTCATTTCAGTCCGTCTTCAATTCCGTTGAGATCGTTGTCGTCAAACGGCATTGCGCCAGAAAATCCTCCGTAGTGTTTCCTGAAATTCATCGGATTCCGCACACTATAGGAACCTAACTCCGGATGGCGCATTCAATTTTCCGTGTCCGGGAGACAGCGGCGGAGCGTGTCATGAGGATAGCCCCGGGATCAGGTCCGGCAGGCCGAGTTTTTTCAGCGTTTCGGGAAGCGGCTTTCCGGTTTCGGGATCCCAGCCCATCTGCTCGTAATAGTTCCGGCGCAAGGCGTTCCACTGGGGCATGATGGCTCTGCCTTCGGCCGGACCGTCCGACGGAGTAGAGCCGTAACGGACGGAGGGGGCCTCCATTTCCTTGGTCAGGCCATGCCGGAAATTGAAGACCCGGAACTGGTTGACCACGCGGCGCCCGGCATCGATCGCTTCCGCAATATCCATATCCCATCCCGTGATGATGTTCAGCGCCTCGATCGGGGATTTAAAATCCTGCATGCAGAAGCGGCAAAGCGGCAGGCTGTCCAGAAACTGCCCCTTGCCGTTGAGTTTGGCGTTCATGCCGGACACTTCAACGGGATCGGCCGGATTTTTCACCGGCTCCAGGCCCAGTTCCTCCGGTTTGGGCGCGCCGCCGGTCACTTCGATGGTCCCGGTGTTGGACAGGCAGGTATCGATGAGTTCCGGCCAGTTGGCGCGGTGATCGTGCGTACGCGGGGAAGCCCCCTTCAGCGTATAGACCGCGCAGTCGGCGGCCTCTCCCCCGATCTTTTCCGATGCACGCTTGACGCCTTCGGCCAGCAGGTCGCCGCATCCATCGCGGTAGGCGATCTTTTTCAGCATCTCCATAACCGCGCCGCCGTTTCCCCATGTCATTTCGACGCCGTCCAGGTCGGATTTCTTGAGATATCCCTTTTCGTAGCATTCCATGAGCCAGGCGATGACGTACCCGCTTTCGTTGATGTCCATGCCAAGGCGGTCCACCATGTTGCACAGGTAAATGGTCGTTGCCGGATCGGTCTGGCCGATCAGCGAACCCATGGCGGCCACGCCCTCGTAGTCCGGTTCCTCCCCCTCGAATCCGGCGAAAGGGCCTTCTTCTATCTGAATCGAGCAGGTGTGCCCCTTGCGGCATGCCCAGCAGGGTGTGGATTTGGTCTTGAAATTCCTGCGGATGGATTCCCCGGTGAATTTTTCGAATTCGGGAAATTCGCTCGTGGTGTAATTCTTCACCGGAAGCCAGCCGAGTTTTTTTGCCAGTCCGACGAGATCGGCGGTTCCGTACTGGAACAGTGGATGCTGCATTTTGTGGAATTTCCGGGCAAATTCCTTTACCGCCGCGGCATACCGCTCCGGATCGGCGACCTCGATTTTCTCGTGCCCCCGCTCGGCCGCGACCGCCTTCAATTTTTTAGATCCCATCACGGCGCCAAGTCCGTTGTGGGCCGCTACGTGCCCGTGATCGCCGAATATGGCCGCATAGCGCACAAGATTTTCCCCCGCCGGCCCGATGCCGTAAACGCTGCACTGACGGTCGAGTCTACTGCGGATGATGTTTTCGGTTTCCAGGGTGTCCCGGCCGAGAAGGTCCCGCGCATCGCGCAGTTCGGCCGTTCCGTCATGAATCCGCAGGTATTTCCAGTCGCTGGCCGCCCCCTGAATGATCACGCCGTCAAAACCGGAAAATTTCAGGAAAGTGCCGAAAAAGCCGTTGGCCTGCGAGGAACCGGCCATATGGGTCATCGGTCCCTTGCTGACGACGGATATCATCCCCGATCCCGCATACCGGGTGCCGCCGAAAGGTCCGGAAAAGAACGCCAGCCTGTTATCCGGGTCGGACCACTCGACGGAGGGGGGCACTTCTTCGTAAAGATACCTGGCTCCCAGACCCGCGCCGCCGACAAACTTGCGGAGAATGGAGTGGTCCAGCGGTTCTATCGTTATTTTCTCACTGCCGAGATTTACGCGCAGAACGCGCCCCAGATACCCGCCTGGTTTTTCTGCCATTATTATTTGCTCCTGTTGCTTCCTGGTACGTCATTTTCGAAATCGCGCAGAAGGTTGTTCCCGGCTCCAAACACCACCGGGCCTGAATCCCGAGAGGCGATTCTAACATTTTTTACCGGCCTTATGAATGCGTGACTGCAGCAGCCCGGCACAGACACATCCAAGAGTGGCCGCCCGGTATACGCCTGTTTTTAAAGACAGGCCCGTATTCCTATAACGGAATACCGGCCAATCTCTACTGGTTATCACGTTCCTCCTGCCATATGATGTGTATTCCGAAATTTTGCGACTTGCCCTCAGGAATGCGGAGACTCCAAATCCCGGAGCCGCGCACCCGGTTCAAGGAGACTATAACGGTGGACGCACGGAAATATAAAACTCTGGGCTGGCGTAAGGACGGATTTTGCATCGTCGTGGATCTGAACGATCTGCCGGCTGATGAAGAAGCTTTGTCGCAGCGTTGGACGGATTTTTCCGGGCTGTGCGAACAGATCGCCTGGGATGAAGAGACCAGAATCGTCGTGCTGTTCTTTGGCGGGCGAATGCACGATTTGCCGGATCGGATCTCTTCCGGAGAAGCGGGGGTATTATCTCCGGTTGAAGCGGTTTCCGGCATCAAACGGCCCGTTATAGCCGCGGTAAGGGGAGACGCCACCGACTTGGTACTGGAACTGGCGCTCGCGTGCGATCTCAGGATCGCCACCGACGCGTCCGTTTTCGCAATGCGTCAAACTTGCCGTGGGAGAATCCCTTCGAATGGGGGAACACAGAGGCTTCCGAGGCTGATCGGACAGAGCCGGGCGATAAAAATGATACTGACCGGCGAATCGATCGATGCCGCCCAAGCCCTCAAGATCGGACTCGTGCACCGTGTGGTTGCACCGGATGCACTGGAGGCTTCGGCCATGGAATTGGCCCGGCAAATGGCGCTGAAATCTCCTTTATCGCTCCATTTCGCGAAAGAAGCCCTCTACAGCGGCATGGATCTGACTCTCGATCAGGGAATCGGCAAGGAAATGGATCTCTATCTGCTCTTGTTCGGCGCGTCCGACCGTACTGAGGGGATCAACGCTTTCAAAGAAAAAAGAAAGCCGGAATTCAAGGGAGAATGAAGCGGATTCCTCTTTTTCATGCCGGCTTTACACGGCTGCCGGGAAGGTTACCGATGGGCGCATTCGAGACCGTAATTTTTGAAAAAGACGACCGGGGCATCGCCCGTGTGACGCTGAACCGGCCGCAGGCCTTGAACGCGTTCAGCGTCCGGATGCGGGACGATCTGTACGAAGTGTTGAGCGCCATAAAGATCGATGACGAGATCCGTGCGGTGATTTTCAGGGGCGCCGGCGAAAAGGCCTTCTGCGCCGGGGCCGACCTGAAGGAGTTCCTGACCGCTCCTTCAGCGATCAAGGCAAGGCGAATCCGCGCGCTACGCGACCTCTGGAGGCTTTTTCTGAGCGTGCCTCAGCCCCTGATTGCGGCCCTGCACGGGTACGTCCTGGGATCCGGGATTGAGATCGCCCTGTACTGCGACCTGCGCATCGCGTCGGAGGATGTCGTGTTCGGGCTCCCCGAAGTCGAACTGGGAATCCTGCCGGCAGCCGGCGGCACGCAGACGCTGCCGAGGCTTCTTGGTCTGGGGCGGTCGCTGGACATGCTCCTGACCGGACGACGGTGCAAGGGAAGGGAAGCATTTGAATCGGGTTTGGTCAGTCATCTCGTTTCCGGAGAACGGCTGTTGCAGTCTGCGGAGGAAGTGGCGCTTGAGATCGCTTCCCTGGATCCCCGGGTTGTCAGAAGCGCCAAGCAGGCCGTTGTCAGGGGTATGGATATGACGCTCGATCAGGGCCTCGACCTGGAGCGGCGGCTGGCCCTTCAATGCCGAAGTGCGTCGAAGTGAAGATTCGTCTAATTCTATTGCTTGTTCAAAATGCCGACGGGGATAGAAGAACCGGCCCGCTCCCCGATGCGGTTTAAGCAGAAGCGCCGACTGAGTCGGCGAGGGTAAAATCATACGGGATGGAGTTTATGAATAAAGTTGTAAAGGATATGCGGGAAGCTCTGTCGGGCCTCGACTACGGCGCGACGGTTGCCGTGGGAGGATTTTTCGCTGCAGGAGTGCCCAGGCTGCTTTTGAGGGCTCTTATCGAAAAGGAGGTGAAAGGCCTTACGCTGGCCTGTGGTTCGGGGCCGCTTCTGGGAGCGAAAGACGAACTGGATGCGCTGGTGGAAAACGGCCAGATCCGGAAAATCATCGATTCCTACGGGCTTTTTCGGTCCGCCTCCAGGGGCGCCCGGCATCCTCTGGAGCAGAAAGTAAGGTCCGGGGAAATCGAATTCGAGGTTTACCCGATGGGAACTTTGAGCGAAAAATACCGGATGGCTGGGGCGGGCATTCCGGCCAGCTACATCCCGGTCGGCATCGGATCGATGGTGGAGCAGTCGGTAATCACCAACATCGAGGGCAAGCGGAAGGAGCGCGAGATCCGCACCATTGACGGGCGGACATGCGTCCTGGAATATGCGCTCAAACCGGATTTCGCACTTGTTCATGCCTATTCAGGGGATTCCGAAGGCAACCTGCGCTACCGAAAGACGGCCCGGAATTTCAATCATGTTATGGCGATGGCCGCACGCGTTACCGTGGCCGAAGTGGAAAACCTGGCGGCTTCCGGAGATCTCGAGCCGGATTCCGTACACACTCCCGGAATATTCGTGCACAGAGTGATCCCGGTGCCCCGGATCGCCTTTGAAATTACGAATGTATGATCCGCGGCGCACCGTTGAATCCGCAGTGGTGATAAATTTTTCCCGCTAAAGTACAGGAGGCGGAATTTGAGAAAATACGAAGGCCTACCCCGTGAAATCATCGCTTTGCGGGTGAGCAAAGAAATCGAAGACAATTCTTATGTCAATCTTGGAATAGGGATCCCCACTCTGGTGAGCAACTGGCTGGAGGGCCGGGACGTAATCCTCCAGTCGGAGATCGGAATGCTGAAGACAGGCAGCCTGGCCGAGGGTGACGCCGCGGACCAGGACCTCATCAATGCAAGCTGCCAGCCCGTTACGGAAGTGGAAGGGTCGGTATATTTCGATATTTGCGAGTCCTTCGCCATGATACGGGGCGGTCATATAGACGTTACCGTTATGGGGGCGTTTCAGGTCAATGAGGCCGGGGATTTCGCTTCCTGGATGAATCCGTCCAGGGGATTGAACGGAGTTGGTAATATCGGCGGTTCCATGGATCTTGCATCCGGCGCCAGGAAGCTTTTTATAGCGATGGAGCATACGACCCGCGAGGGCACTCCCAAGCTGGTGCGGGAGCTGACCTACCCCGCGACTGCCCGTAAAAAGGTGCATAAGATATTTACCGACCTGGCGGTGCTGGAGGTTGTGCCCGAAGGGATTCTTTTGCGGGAATTATACCCCGGCCTGAGGATAGAGGATATTCAGTCGGTGACGGAGCCGAAGCTTCTGGTTGCTCCCGACCTGAAAGAGATAGAGCTATAAATAATAATTGGATTGCATGGATAGATTGTCTGTTTTTAACCTCCGTAAAGAATCCTGAACGAGAGACGGAGAACGAGGGATCTGCCGGTCCCGTAAGGTGGGACCGCGGCCCGGGTAAAAGGCGTTTTGGATTCAACTGAATGGAAGGGGGAACCATGGCAAATCAGGTGGGCAAGCGATACAAATGTTCCAAATGCGGTGCGGAGGTCATCGTCACCCGAGGCGGAGACGGAACGGTGACCTGCTGCGGCCGGCCGATGGAAATAAAAAAGTAATTTCCCGGCATGAAATTGCTTGAAAGGTAAAACGCACTATGAGTCAGCTAGGCAAGCGCTATAAATGCGAAAAATGCGGCACCGAAGTTCTCTGCACCAAGGCCGGCGAGGGCACCTTTACCTGCTGCGGCCAAGAAATGAAACTTCAGGAACCGAAGCCGCTTCCCTCGTCGGACTAGTCAGATTCATTTTCTGACCTGGAGACCACGTTGCCGGGGAAGCTTTTGTTTCATGGCTTATCGATGAAGGTTCCCTGTAACGGGACATGCCCGGGAGCCGGAAACGGGAAACGATTGGCGGCCCTACATGGAAAAGAACCGCGTCTGCAGGCTTTTAGGGATCGAGTACCCCGTCATTCAGGGAGGGATGTTCCGGCTTGCGGAGGCGGGACTTGCCGCCGCCGTCTCCGAAGCGGGCGCACTCGGCACTCTCAGCCCTCATGCCGGGATGACTCGAAACGGCGATCCCGCCCGAAACCTTCGCTTCCAGATTCAGCGGATTCGGCGACGGACGGATAAGCCGTTTGCGGTAAATATCCTTCTGGATCTTCCGGAAAGCGGGCGGCTTGTGGATGTGCTGCTCCGGGAAGAAGCGGCTATCGTCATTACCGCCGCAGGAGATCCGGGCACATATACAGAGTTGTTTCATTGCGCCGGCATGCAGGTCCTGCATGTGATCGGTTCAGTGTCTCAGGCCCGGCTGGCGGAATCCTGCGGTGTCGATATTGTCGTTGCAGAAGGTTGCGAGGCGGCGGGGCGCATCGCGCGCGAAGAAATCCCCCTATTGTCGCTGCTTCCACTGGTGGCCGATGCGGTTAAAATCCCGGTTATAGCCGCCGGAGGCATCGCCGACGGGCGGGGAATGGCTGCCGCTTTCGCCCTCGGAGCCTCGGGCGTGCAGTTGGGCACACGCTTTGTCGCCTCCGAAGAATGCATGGCCCATTCTGCCTATAAGAAGGCCATTATGGATTCCGGAGATAATGCAACCCTGATAACGAGACGGGGCAGCATCCCGGTTCGAAGTCTCAAGTCCCGGTTTTTAGAGGATCTCGCCGAAATGGAACGTTCCGGTGCCGGCAAGGAACGAATTGAGGGATTTATCGGCCGCGGCAGGACCCGTAAGGGACAGCTTTTGGGAGACATGGAAAACGGGGATGCCTATGCCGGATCCTCCGCCGGATTGATACGGGAAATAATACCTGCGGCAGCAGTCATACAAAAAATGATGAATGAGTACACACAAGCCGTTCACAGAATGCGTTTTCAACCCGTCCGGCATCCAATATAGTGGACATTGCGCTAAACTGCATGAACCACCCATTCCTATGCTTCGAACTTGATTCGGAAATTGGGCGCTTTTAAAGAATCATTCCACCGTTTTCCTGAGTTTAAGGAAGGATAGAACTCCGGCTCCGACGAATGTACCAATGCTTATAAGCAGAGTCACGCGGGGCAAGATTAATCCGCGGTCGAACAAATAACCTACAAAAGGCGGCGACAAGCCTGCGCCCAAGCGGCCTACGCTGAGCACGAAACCGGTGCCGGATGCCCTCACATGCGTCGGGAAAGCAGCCGGAAACAGGGCGTAAAGTCCCAGTATGCCCGCATTCCCGAAAAACCCGCAAAGCGCGACTAGAAATGCAAAGTAAGTCAGGTCGGCCGGTGTCAGGCCCAGTATAGTAATGAAAACACCTGAAAGCACCAGGACCGCAATCGTCAGCTTCTTTACTTCAAGTCGCCGGCTTAAAAGACCCAGGCACATGCCGCCCAGGGCTCCCCCGATATTTGCGTACATCAACATGCTTGCTCCTTCGGGGGAGGTAAAGCCCATATTGACGACCACCTTAGGTACCCATTTCAGTATGAAATAATAGGTAAAAATCTGCAGAAAATAGGCAACCGCTATTATGATTGTTATCCGGAGCAGACCCGGTGCAAAAAGATCCCCAATGGATTTTTTTCGTGCTTCGGGGCTTATCTCCGGCAGCGCCGCAACAGGATTATGTCCGATACGTTTCAGTATAGTGTTGACTTTGTCCAGCGCGCCGTCCGGTTGTTTGCGCACCAGCCAATGGACGGATTCCGGTATCACGAAATGAAATAGAGGAATGAATAGAACGGTCAGTGCGGCGCCAAAATAGAAAATCAAGCGCCAGTCGCCATAGCTTGCCAGAAGATGCCCGGATATTTGCGATCCGAAAACACCGCCTATCGGGTAGCCGATGCCCATGATAAAAATACAAAGGGCGCGGTTTTTCAGGTTGGAAAACTCAGCCGTTATCGCGGTTATGGCCGACAGAAGGCCCCCGATGCCCAGGCCTGTTAAAATCCGCCAGACCCACAACTGGTAAACATTGTCGGATGTCGTGGCCATGAACATGCCTACGGCCATCATTGCCATGCACCAGAACATCGTTTTTCGACGGCCGACTGTATCGGCTACCCAGCCCAACAGCAGCGAGCCTATGCCCATTCCGACCAGTTCCATTACCATGGTCACGCCGATTAAGAATTCACTGAGATTCCATAGCTTGGCAATATCCGGCGCGGCCAGGCTTATCGACAGCACATCAATGCCGTCCATGGCATTCAGCCCGAGTGTCAATGCAATAATAAACATCTGCAGCCGCCCCATGGGAGCTCTGTCCAATAATGCCCTGGGATCTGTATCTGGAACAGGGGATGTGTTTTCTGTTTGCACGGTATATGATTTCTCCAACCTTGGCGCCGTTATCCGGTATTCCGGCGATCCGCAAAATAACGCAATGCACCCGGCTCTGGTCGCGACGCGACCTCGGCGTTTATGGGCCTATTCCACATCCTGATAATGCAGACAGCCGCAGTGCCTGCGAATCTACCACAAGAGGGGTTTTAAAACTCGGTATTTTTTGACCCGGCCGATGTTTTCGCTAAGAGGGCGCCTGAGCCGCATCCCGTATCGTGGGGCAGTCACAAAAGATAATTTTATTGGGCGGAATAAAATTAGGGAATGTTTT
>JAFGAO010000067.1 GCA_016933615.1 Acidobacteriota bacterium | reverse complement strand
TATCCTCCCTGAAGGTGGATTATCAGAAGCCGGATGAAATCATCCGCGTTCTTCGGGTGCAGGAGATGGATATTCTGCTTCTGTGCCTGCCCCGTCTCACCTTCAATTTCGGAAGCCTGTATGACGCCATGGGTGATGTGCGCGTTCCGGTGATCGTGCTGTCGGCAAACCCCGAGTTGATCCCCATTGACGCCAACCTGGTAGCCTCGCTGCGGGGCAATGGGGCCAACGTCCGGTTCGCCCTGTCCCGCGACGAGGCGGCGGAACTTGTCGGCATTGTCGCCGCGCCCGGAATCCTGGAAGGCCGTCGCGCCGTGCTCTTTGGAAGGCCGTTTGATTCCACCACCGTCCCCGCCCGCAACCTGACCAAAGACAAGGTCTACCGGCAGACAGGCGTAAGGATGGAGTACCGGCCGCTCGCGGAACTGGCGTCGCTTTACAGAAACGCCGATGAAACGGCCGCCCGAAAGGAAATGCAGCGGTGGAAGGGAGAAGCAACGGAAATCGTCAATGTCCCGGATGAAACGATCCTCGATGTTTGCAGGTTGTATGTGTATCTGCGCGCCATTGTCGAACAGGAGGGCTTGTCGGCCGTGTCCATGGATTGCCTCGGGTTTACCATGAGCCCCAACCCTATCCTGCCCTACCCTTGCCTGGCGTTTGCCAGACTGAGGGACGACGGGATTACGGCTGCCTGCGAAGCCGATGTGTGCGCCATGCTGACGTCGATGTTCATGGAAAGCGTCAGCCGGAAGCCTTCCTTCATGTGCAACCTCATGTCGCTGGATGCTGCAGGTTCCAAAATTGTCCTGAGCCATTGCACTTCCGCGCTGAAGATGATGGGTCCGGCGGCGCCGCCACTCCCATACAGGCTCCACAACTACCACAATTTTGGCAAAGGGGTGGTGCCGGAGGTCGCCTTCCCGCAAGGAAAGGAAGTCCTGCTCGGCGCGTTCAGCAAGGATCTGAAAAGCTTTGCGGCATGGCCCGGCCGCATCCAAACCCAGATGAAGGATACCGAAAAATCCTCAGCCGGCGGAGGCACGCCGCTCAACGCGTGCGCGAACACCATGGAGGTGAAAATCAGGGACGCCGCCCGTTTCCTCCAGAACGTCAACGGAATCCATCAGGTCATGGTTTTCGGCGATTACACCAAAACCGTCGGCGATGCATTGTACGGAATGAACATGAGCCTGGTCGGGCCGGCGGAATTCAACCCTCCGGCGTGAATCCACATCGGTCCGCACCCGCGGAAATGAAAACCGGGCACATCCCGGGTCCATGAAAAGGAGAAGCAGCCATGATTTCTGTTCCAGGAAAGCAACAGGGGACGACGAGACGGGGATTCGTGAAAGAACTCACCGGCAACGCCGCCGGGCTCGCCCTGGCCGGCATTTTATCGGCCGCGTTCAGGCCGATCCAGGAGAGCATCGCCCAGGAAATCGGGGGTTCCGCTTCCCGGGCGCCCGGGTCGAAATACCGCAAGTGTTTCCTCAACGAACTGACCGCGGAGGAAAGGGAAGTCGGCTACGGCGGCATGAAGATGTT
>JAFGAO010000066.1 GCA_016933615.1 Acidobacteriota bacterium | reverse complement strand
ATTCCTTCGGGATTTGTCAAACTTTTACTGCCTCCCCGGCATAGCCGGGGAACCCTGAGGGGATTGTTTGTCACTGTGGATGGTTATGTATATAATGTGAAGACTTCGAGGGGAGGATGCGTATGCGCCGATTGAAGGTTGGTATCATTTTCTTTGGTCTTTTCCTTGCAGCCGGAATCGCTGCGGACATGGATTGGCCCCAATGGCACGGTCCGGATCGCACCAATATTGCTACGGAAACCGGCCTGCTTGCGGAATGGCCTTCATCCGGCCCTCCGGTAGTCTGGTCCATTGAGGGTATCGGGGAGGGGTTCGGCACCGTCTCCATAAAGGGGGACCGCATTTACGTCCAGGGAACAAAGGACAAACAGAGCGTCCTCCACTGCCTAAACCGCGAGGACGGGAAGCGGATCTGGACGACGCCGCTCGGCCGCGCCGGATTCAACGACAAGGGAAACGGCCCCCGGGGCACTCCCACGGTGGACGGGAACCGGATCTATGTACTGACTGAAGACGGGGATCTCGCCTGCGTCGACGCCGGCAGCGGCAAACCGGTCTGGTCCTTCAATATCCTCAGTAAATTCCGCGGATCCAACATCAAATGGCTGATCAGCGAATCTCCGCTCGTGGACGGGAACAACCTGATCGTCACGCCCGGAGGAAAGGGCGCCGGCATCGTGGCGCTGGACAAGAACACGGGCGAAACCGTTTGGGTCGCTAAGGAATTGAGCGACGCGGCCGGGTATTCCTCCTGCATCGCGGCCGACGTCCAGGGCGTCCGCACGATCATGACCATCACGTCCGCCGCCGGGGTCGGCGTCCGTGCCGACGACGGGAAGCTGATGTGGCGATACGAAAAGGTCGCCAACAAGGTGGCCAATGTCGCAACCCCTGTTTATTTCGACAACAAAGTTTTCTACACCTCCGATTACGGAACCGGCTGCGCCCTGCTCCGGCTGAAAGCCGAAAACGGAACCGTAACGGCCGAGGAAATCTACTTCAGCCAGAACATGAAGAACCATCACGGCGGGATCGTTCTCATCGACGGCCATATCTACGGTTTCTCCAGCGCCATCCTGTCCTGCATCGATTTCAACTCAGGAATTTTAAAATGGCAGAACCGGAGCGTCGGGAAAGGATCCCTGACCTACGCCGACGGGCACCTTTATCTCTTTTCGGAAACGAATCTGGTCGCCCTGGCAGAAGCCGATCCCGAAAGGTATGTGGAGAAAGGACGCTTCGAAATCGCCGACCAGGGGATCCAGAGCTGGGCGCACCCCGTCGTGTGCGACGGAAAGCTCTACATCCGGAACCAGGGAACACTGGCGGCATACGACATCCGCGCCTCGAAATAAGACGAAGGAGTTTTCGGTTCGAACAAAAAAAGGACCGGACCTGAAAAGCAAATTTTCAAATCATCGAGTGAAACGGCTTACTATGCGATTTTACAAGAAGAAAAGGGTTCTCGTATCTCTGGGGCTGCTCCTTGCCTCCATCCCGGCCGTGTGCCAGGACTGGCCCATGTGGGGCGGTACGATCCGGAGAAACATGGTGTCGGCCGCCCGGGGGCTCCCTTCGAAATGGGATGTCGACTCCGGCGAGAACATCAAGTGGAAAGCCGATCTCGGGTTCACGTCCTACGGGAACCCGGTCGTGGCCGACGGCAAGGTCTACGTCGGAACCAGCAACGATTCCCCCCGCAATCCCGGCATCACGGGAGACAAAGGCGTCCTGATGTGCTTCCGGGAATCCGACGGGGCCTTCCTCTGGCAGGCCGTTAGCGAAAAGCTGGCGCCCCACCTCGACTGGCCCGAGCAGGGAGTCTGCTCCTCCCCCGCGGTGGACGGAAACCGCCTCTACTACGTATCGAACCGGGCCGAGCTGGTCTGCCTGGACACCGCCGGTTTCGCCGACGGCAACAGCGGGCCGTTTACGGACGAAGAGCACACGGGGACGACCGACGCCGACATCGTCTGGAAGCTGGACATGATGAAGGAGCTGGGCGTCGTCCAGCACAACATGGCCAACTCCTCACCCGCGGTCTGGGAAAACCTTGTGTTTGTGGTGACGTCCAACGGGCGCGATGAATACGGCGAAACCGTTCCGTCTCCGGATGCCCCCAGTTTTCTGGCCGTCGATAAGGTCACCGGGAAAGTGGCCTGGCAGGACAACTCGCCCGGCGACGGAATCCTGCACGGGCAGTGGGCGTCCCCGGCCCTGGGTGAAGCCGGGGGCATCATGCAGGCGTTCTTTCCCGGAGGCGACGGATGGCTCTATGGTTTCAACGCACGCACCGGGGAAAAGCTCTGGAGCTTCGACCTGAACCCCAAGGACGCCGTCTGGCCTAAAAACCGCAATTCCATCATCGCCACACCTGTTTTTTACGACGGCAAAGTCTTCCTGGCCTCGGGCCAGGATCCCGAAAACGGTTCCGGCGCCGGGCATATGTACTGCATCGATCCCGCCAAACGCGGGGACATAACGGAGAGCGGGCGCGTCTGGCACTTTGAAAAGATTCTCCGCACCGTTTCCACCGCGGCCGTCTCGGACGACGCGGTTTTCATTTCCGATTTGGCCGGGTTCCTGCACTGCGTCGACGCCGAAACCGGGAAACTTCACTGGACCTACGACACATTCGCCGCGATCTGGGGTTCCCCGCTCGTCGCCGAAGGCAAAGTCTATATCGGGGATGAAGACGGCGATGTGGCCGTGCTCGAAGCCGGCAGGAAGATGAAGCTTATCGCCGAAAACACCATGGGCAGCACCGTGTACAGCACTCCCGTGGCCGCAAACGGCGCCCTGTACATCATGAGCCGGAACGCACTGTACGCAATCGCGACCGTAAAACAGGAATAAGCGCAGGCCAGGCCGCGGGGAACCGAAATACCGGATTCGCCACTGCCATTTTACGTTCACCGTTCAGGGTTCCAATAACCCTTAAGTTTAAATAATCATCATTCCTCGGGCAGGTCAGGCATAATGGTCGGCATGAGAGAGACGGTTCTGGTTTTCATTTCCATACTTCTGCTCGGCGCGCTTGTTGTTTCCGCCGAGATCCTGAGCTCTCCCGCCGATGCATGGAACCGGTTTCGCGGCACCCCTTCGCTGACAGGCGTTACCGATGCCGCGCTTCCGCAAAAGCTCAAACTCCTGTGGAGCCACCAGGCCAAGGATTCCATCGAGTCTTCGGCCGCGATCGTGGACGGAACGGTCTATTTCGGATCCATGGAAGGCTCCCTCTACGCCGTATCCCTGTCCGACGGAAAACTGCGCTGGGCGTACACGATTGAATGGCCTATCCAGGAATCCTCCCCCTGCGTTTCGGGGGAGACGGTCTTCGCCGGCGATCTTTACGGAACCCTGCACGCCGTCGATGCCGCGACGGGGAAAGCGAAATGGACCTTCAAATCGGAAGGCGAGATCAAGTCTTCCCCCAACTTTTACGAAAACCGGATCTACTTCGGCTCCTACGACACGCATCTGTACTGCCTTTCCGCCGACACGGGCAAATTAATCTGGAAATTCGCCACCGAAGGCCCGGTGCACAGTACGCCGTCCATTGCGCAGGGACAGGTGTTTGTGTCCGGGTGCGACGAAACCCTGCGTGCGATCGACGCGAAAACAGGCCGGCAGATTTACGCGCTTCCCCTCGGAGGTTATACCGGCGCTTCCGCAGCCATAAGAGGCTCGTATGCTTATGTCGGCACCTTCACGAACGAAGTCCTCGGCATCGACCTCAAAGAGCGCGCCCTGCGCTGGTCCTACATGCACCCGAGCAGGAATTTTCCCTTCTATTCCTCCGCCGCGGTCACGGAAAACCGGGTCGTCCTTGGGGGTAGGGACAAATACGTCCACTGCCTCGACAGCGAAACCGGAAAGGAAGTGTGGTCGTTCGCCACAAGGTCCCGCGTGGAATCCTCCCCTCTTATCGCGGGGCAGCGGGTGTTCGTCGGATCCAACGACGGGTACCTGTACGAACTGGATCTGAAAACCGGGGAAAAGGCCTGGGATTTCATCGCCGGCGCCCCGCTTTCGGCCTCGCCGGCCGCGGCGCAGGGCCGCCTGGTCATAGGGTCGCAGGACGGGGTTCTGTACTGCTTCGGGGAATAGCAGCCCATGAGAATCGCCAGCATCACTGCGGGCGCGGGACGGATGTACTGCGGCAGCTGCCTGCGCGACAACATTCTGGCAAAATCCCTGATGGACGCCGGCCACGAAGTCCTGCTGATCCCGACCTACACCCCCACGCGCACCGACGAGGAGAACGTCAGCCGGGGCCGTCTCTTTCTTGGCGGGATAAACATCTACCTGCAGCAGCACTTCGGGATTTTCCGGAGAACCCCAAAGCTCTTAGACAGGTTGCTCGACAGCAAGCCGCTTCTGAAGCTCGTCACCCGGCTGGGCATCAGCGTCGACCCGGCCGATCTGGGGAAACTAGCGGTGGCGATGCTCGAGGGAGCAAACGGCCCGCTCGGCAAGGAAATACGCCGGCTCGCCCGTTTTCTATCCGAAAATGTCGCTCCGGAGATCGTGACTATTCCCAACTCCCTGCTCATCGCCCTGGCTCCGGCGATAAAGGAAGAGCTGGATGTTCCCGTAGCGTGCACGCTTCAGGGAGAAGAGCTCTTCCTGGACGGCCTGACGGAACCGTTTCACGGCAGGGCGATCCGAATAATACGCGAGCAGGCAAAACACATCGATGCTTTCATCGCCGTCAGTCATTTCGGCGCACGGCATATGGCCGATATCCTTGATATCCCGCCCGACCGCATTCACGTGGTGCCTCTCGGCATAAGCTTCGACGGATTTGCCGCAGCAGAAATACGGCGACAGGATCCATTTACCATCGGGTATCTCGCCCGGATCGCTCCCGAGAAGGGACTGCACCTTCTTTGCGACGCCTACCGTGTTCTCCGATCCCGGAGCGGAGGGCCGGACAGCCGGCTGTGGGCGGCCGGCTACCGGCCTCCGGAACATAAGCCTTATCTTGAGGAAATCCTGAGGAAGCTGCAAGATTGGGGTCATTTGGATCATTTCCGGTACCATGGAGAACTGAACAGACTGCAAAAGCTTCAGTATCTCGGCCGTCTCAGCGTTTTCTCCGTACCGGCGTCTTTTGACGATCCGAAGGGGCTATTCCTTCTCGAAGCGATGGCCGCCGGGATACCCGTCGTTCAGCCGCGCCGCGGCGCCTTCACCGAAGTCGTAGAAAAGACCGGCGGCGGCATCCTTGTGGAACCGGACAATCCGGACGCGCTGGCTCAGGGTCTTCTGGACATTATGCGCAATCCCGACAAGCGCAATGAGCTGTCTGAGAAGGCATTCCGCGGCGTTCGGGAGCATTACAATCTGGCTCAAATGACGGACAAGGCGGCAGAAGTGTTTCAAACAATTATCGACAGCAAGAACACGTAGGGGCGAACCTTGTGTTCGCCCATCCTTGCTTTTACCGGTGATTCAACGCTATACGATAGGTCCCGAATCCACAAAGTCGTTGCTTATT
>JAFGAO010000065.1 GCA_016933615.1 Acidobacteriota bacterium | reverse complement strand
CGTTCTGAAAGCATGGCTTCTGCCATTGCTTGCAGCCGGGGGCGACCCCAAAAAGAGCGCATTTTACGTTCGCTTTACGGCCAACGTGGCGGTGCAACGGTGGAAGCACACCTGGAAGGCGGCTCAATTTGCGCAACAGGCGCACGATGAATTCATCGATGCCCTGCATCGATGCCTGCCTCGCCTGGACCCGGATACACTGAGGTGGCGCCTTCATTTCATAGTGGGGGCCATCGCCTTCGGCATCCGGGTTCCCGGCCCGCTCCGGGCTTTCTCAAAAGGGCGCTGCGACCCCGATGATCTGGAGGCGACCCTGGCCCAGATCCTTCCCTTTGCCGTCGGGGGGGTCCGGTCCCCCGGGCCCGGATAAGCCGCCAATTCCGCCTCTATCGATAGTGACAGGGAGTGGGGATTCTGTCTTTCCGGCCTCAGGTTTTTCCGTCAAGGCTTCGAGAAATCCTGGCTAACGGCTTTGCGGTATCCTGTCACGGCGATGCTTCCGTCCGGCGCGATTTCCACGACTGCATAGGAGCTGTTTTCGCCGCCGGAGCCGTCCACCATGGCTTTGAGCGTGTAATGGTGGATGCCTTCGATCCTGTTGTATCCGCCGTCATGATTGTGGCCGTCGAAGCCGGCCAGCACTTTGCCCGATTCCTGAAGAACGGCCCGGACCGCTCCGGCATTCTGAACGTCGGTCATACCCAGCCCGCCGAGCTGCTGGTGCGAAAACACGATGGAAGGAAAGCCGGTCGCGGCGAGGTCCTCACGGAGCCATGCCAGTTCCTCATCCGAAACATAGGTTTCATTCCATTCGAAATTCCCGTGGTCGTAGGCGGTGCCGTCCTTCAGAAAGCACGCGTCCAGCACGATGAAATGAATGCCTTTGCGGTCAAAGCTGTAGTAGGTGGAAGGGGCTGCAATCCCGGTGTTGGCGATATTTTCCAGGTACTGCCCCTTGGAAATGCTGTCCACGTCGTGATTGCCGAGAACGTGATAGGTGGGACCGTTG
>JAFGAO010000064.1 GCA_016933615.1 Acidobacteriota bacterium | reverse complement strand
AGGTCCGACTTGATGCTGTGCCAGAGAAATGTCGCAAACGCTTTATCCCCCTGTAGATCAATCTTCATGTTCGTTACCATCATCTCGGAGACTCCCTCCGGTATAGCATCTTCATCTTTCGGCGTTTCTTCTTCACCACCGCCACCGATCTGGCCATAAATGGCCTTGATCTCGTCCAGGCCATTAAAGACCATGCCGTTGACCTCGAGCCTGCCGTCGGCGGCGAAAAAGGACGCAAAATCATGCTCGCTGTCCGGCCTGAACTGCGCATAGTAATCGTAGAAAAATTCCTCAATGGCAACGCGCTCCATCAGCTCTGTCAGTTCAGGCGGCGTTGTCGGCGCCTCGGAACAGGCAGCCAGAAGCCCCATAGCGGCCAGAATAAAAAACAGGCTGAATTTCATGGTGTAACGGCGAACATTTTTTTTCGTCATTTTTAATTCTCCTTGCGTATTTAATCTGCCCAATCTACCCTGCACACCGCAGCGCGGATTTAACAGGGCAGAGCTTACCTATATTTATCCGGTGGGTTGGAAGAATGAAGCTCCATCTGAGAATTCTCCCACCGGTTTCCGGTCAGGCCATGATCCGGTGCATTATGCAAACTGTCTTTGAATTCAGTGGATGATTTTACTACAGTGCGGGACAGGCCGAGCCTAAATAAGTGAAAATGTACGCGGATCCACTCTTCGGTCACGTTCGGAGGCTGGCGGAGGAAGTAGGATTCGAACCCACGAGGGGGTTGCCCCCCTAACGGTTTTCAAGACCGCCGCCATCGACCACTCGGCCATTCCTCCGCGGTCCCGGTAGCAAAATGATACGTGTTTTGACGTAATTTGCAACTCCAGAGGGCCGGCATCCATAAATTCAGGAAATTGGAATGGCTGTGATTACAGGATTTTCTCTATTCCCTGAATTTTCCACGGGGAATTTCCAGACGCGGGAAAAAGGGCTTTTTCGGCGTTAAGGAAATCTTTTTGAGGCAAAATCGATGTTCTATACTACAATCCTTCGGGCTCGACCTCGTGAAGGAGGCCTCATGAAACCCTCTGTCGCCAGCTCAATCAAGGGTCTCGGCATCGCCGCTGTCGGCGCAGCCATTGCCGCCGCCGGCATCTACATCGGGGACGCCGACGACGCGCCCGGCGCCGCGCTTATAGGCATCCTGCTGATGATCGTCGCGGTGGTGCTCGGCGTGAGGACCGCGCGGCGCAGGACGTAGCACTCCCGGTTCATGGCGCGAGAAGGACCCCCTTGCGAACGGCGTCGATGCCGCACAGAAGGAAATCAAACATTCCCTTCGAGGCCGATTTCTCCGGCCGCGGTGCGCATCCCCATGATGGTGTCCGTGATGAGGTCGGTGAGATCCAGGCCCAGCAGTGCGGCTCCCTTTTCTATCACTTCCCGGTTCACGCCCGCCGCGAATCTCCTGTCCTTCCACTTCTTCTTCACGGATTTTGCTTCCATGTCCAGAACGCTTTTCGAGGGCCGCACCAGCGCGGCCGTGGTCACCAGTCCCGTCAGCTCGTCCACGGCATAGAGGGTTTTCTCGAGAAGGCTCAGAGGTTCCACGTCCGAGCATAGTCCCCACCCGTGGCTGACGACCGCCCGGATATACTCCTCCGGCCAGCCGGCTTCCTCGAGCAGCTCCCGGCTTTTGCGGCAGTGCTCTTCGGGGAATTTCTCGTAGTCCAGGTCGTGAACCAGGCCGACGACGCCCCATTTCTCTTCATCCTCTCCGTTTTTGCGCGCCATATAGCGCATGACGGCTTCCACTGCCAGCGCGTGCTTGACGAGGCTTTCGTTTGAATTGTACCGGCGCAGAAGCTCATAGGCTTCCTGTCTTTTGGGGATGTGCGTTTCCATGAGGAGGAGTATAGCCGCGCAGGCACCCCGGCACAAGACCGCAGAGATCCGCACGGCAGGTCGAGTTTGCCGTAGCGGACATTCAGGAAAATTTCCCATAATGCCGGATTGTTTCCTGCCTGCAATAAAAAGCGGGCAATCCGGTCCCATTCTGGAGTAAAATTGCGGACCGCGACGGATCAAAAACCATAAGCAGTTCACAAAGACCGGAAAGGTCCGGAATCCAAAATGCTTGTCAGCCTGGACGGTTCGCTCGGTCCTTTGATGGAATCATTCAACCGCGGGCAGTCGAAACATCGCTTTGTCACGCTGCTGTCGCCGACCTGACCGAAGTGAGCGCAGGACGGTACCCGGGCGGTACTGGACGGAATCCTGAAGCCGTTCCCCGATGCGGATCTGGATGTTCTGGTCGTCTGGATCGCCATGATGAAGGGCGACACCCACGAGGCGGCCCGCAAAGCCGTGGCCAAACTGAACGACCGCCGCGCACGACATTTTTACGATCCCCAGAAGATGGCAGGCAGGGCCTTCGCCGGCAGTCTCGGCCGGGAGGACAGCGTTGCCTGGGACTTCTACCTCTTCTATCCGCCCCGGTCGGAATGGGCGGAGCTGCCGCCGCGGGCTGATGTTTACATGCACCAGCTGCCGGGCGGCTGGCCGGACCAGAGCCGCCTGTTCGAAAAGGACAGGCTGGTGAAAAAATTGACCGAGACAATGGAGCTGCTCTTTTCATGAGGTGTCCGTATTGCCGTGATATCCGATAAAGCGGTGCTGCAATTCCCTATTTTCCTGTTGACGGCAATGCTCCTTCAGGCCGGCTGCGCCAATCCTTCCGCCGAGAATACCGGCATAAACCCGTCCGGCCCCGTTGACGGCGACGAAATCGAAGTCGACTGGGGCCGGGAGGTCGGCCTGGACGAGATGATCGCAATGGCCAAGGATGGCCGGATCCGGGAAATCCAATGGCACGTGATGCCGAACATCCTGCGCGCCGTGGCGCCGGACGGCAGTATTTTTCACCTCAGGAACGAAAACAAAGGGGTGGACCTGCGCAACACGCTCCTGGAAGCGGGCGTCAGGATCGGAGAGGACGGTGTCCGGTTCCGGCATTTTTTCTGAGTCTGAAAGGGCCCCGATGAATAATCCTGGTTCAGGATTTTAAGAAAATCCAGAAAGGCGGTTTGGAGAGCACAATGATGGCATTGCTGTTTGATGAAACGGCCCTGCTTCTGGCCGTGATAGCCGTGTCGGTCGCCGCCAGGAAATGGCATGTCGTCCGGGACAGGGGCCGGATTTTTTCGGTGATGCGAACGGCGCTTAAGGACAGGAAAGCCCTCTGGGCGGGAATTCTTACGGCCGTCCTCTACCTGGCCGTGTTCATGATCCTGGGCGGGCAGGGCGGCCGCATCCACATATTGTTCGGCCGGGTGATATGGAACACTTCGCCCGGCGACATGCTGGCCGGCATCCTGCTGGCGCTTCTGGTCATGCTGTCCATGGCCCTGGTCGTTTACGGCGCGGGCGTCATGGGGGCGAAAAAGACCGGCAGGCAGGGCGGCATGGGGCTTGCCGGCTCCCTTCTGGCATTGCTGGCGGCCTTCTGCCCCTGATGACTGCCTCTGTTGACGGCTCTGGGCGGAGCCGCAGGCGCACTTATACTGGAGCATTACTGGAATGCGCTGTGGTTTTTTTCCGCGGCGATTCTGATTCTGAGCATCCTCTACACGGCCACCGCTCTGAAAACGGACGACGGCTGAGGCTGATCCATAGCTCCGCCCTAGTTCAGGGCGGTTCTTCGGCAGGATGGCCTTGATATGCCATGACTGCCGTCCATGCGACGGAGTCTGAAAAAAGCAGCACCCACAGCGCAGTTGAAAGGAGGAACAGGCATGAAAAAAACGGCAGTACTGCTTGCCGCGGCGCTTATAGCCATGCCGTTATTGATTACGGCATGCGGAACGCCGCCGGAAAATGCAGACAACGCTTTAACCGTTTTGAGCCCCCAGGGGGCCGTTGAGAAAGGGAAGGATCCGGCTCCCAGGCTGGAAACTCTGGAGGGCAAAAAAATCGCCTTCTGGCTTTCGGCCACCCCGGACCAGCTGTACGCCGGCAAGGGGGCGGAGCTCTACGATCTGCTGGAGAAGATGCTGCAGGAGAAATTTTCCGGCATCGAGATCGTGCACTACGCCGACCTGCCGATGAAATTCACGCCCGAAACAGAGGTCGTGGATGCGATTGCGGCGACGGATCCCGACGGGGTCGTGGTCGGCTTCGGCGGCTGATGAGGGTGCCTCGGCGCGATGGGTTCCATCGCAATCGCCCTTGAAGAGAAAGGCATTCCCACCGTCACCCTTTACAACCAGCGTCATGAAAAACGCTTTATGGGAACGATCCTTCAAAAAGGATACGTCGATTACCCCGCAATCAACTTCGACGAGTACGAAACCTTCACCTCCGAAGGCATCCGGGCCCTGGCCCCGGAAGCTTTCGACTTCATGGTGGAAGGTTTGACGACCTGGACCCCCCCGTACTTGAAGCCGGAAGGCGACAGGTGGGTTCCCAAGGAAAGCGCGTTCACGTATTCCGGCGATTCGTATCAGGAATCTCTGGATCTGTTCAACCGTTCCTACCTGGAGATGGGCTGGGGCGACGGGCTGCCCCTGATGCCTCCCACGCGCGAACGCGTGGATGCGCTGCTCCGCGCAACGCCGGTTTCTGCCGAAACCGTGATCGGGCGCTGGGGCCCTTCCAACGCCTACTTCACGGCGGAGAAGATCGCGGTCGCCGCCGCCATGGCGGGAGCCAGGCCTGAATACATGCCCGTGATCATCGCGGCGCTGGAAGCCGTCACTTCGTCGCCATGGGACGCCTTTTTCCCGGTCATGCGGTCGGCGGTCCCGCTGATAATCGTCAACGGCCCCTATGCCGGGGAAATCGGGATCAATTCGTCCTCCAATGCTTTCGGCCCGAATCCCGCGTACCCCGCCAACGGGGCGATCGGCAGGGCGGTCAACCTGGCCCTGGCGGCCATTCCCGGTAACGGCCGGGGCATCAAACCCTCCAACCTGGCGGGCAACCCGGCCTCCTATGCCGGCATTGTCGTCGCGGAGGCCGAAGGCGTGATCTCCCTGACTCCGGGTTGGGATCCCGTCAGCGTGCAGATGGGGTACCCGGCCGGCACCAACCTGGTGACAGTCATGGGGGTGGACCAGATGGACATGAGCGTCCTGGGTTCGATAGACAATATTGCCGCCTGCGTGGCGCCCAACAGGGACATCTGGCCCGGGAACCGGAAGATGTGGGAAGCGCAGTATGCCGGAGCCCTGGTAATCACCGAAATGCAGATCGTGATCGACGGGCAGATGGGAGGCAAAACCAAGGCGGATTACGCCCGGGAACTGTGGGAATCGGCGCGTTTCCCGGTCGATGAATTCAGGGACCTGATCCTCAGGAGCGAATTCGGGGAGCCTGTCGAACCGAGCGGCTTCGTCAAGTCCCTTCTGGAAGAGCCGGATGTCGTCAAAAAAGGAGTGCCCGTGGCGGCCGGACCCGACAGGTTTCTGGTCCTGGTCGCGGGCGGCCACTGAGTCTGAGCGCCCTTTTCGTGGCTCGGTGCGAGCCGCTGGATAGGAACACCCGTTTCGGTCGAGATCAGGCTTCCGTAATTTCAGACGACGCTTTGCCGGACATTGACTCGATGGAGATTTTGTAAACCCGGGTTTTGCTGCCGTCTTTTTCTATGCAGCGCAGGCCCTTTTCCATGAAGCCGGGGGAATATTTTTTGACAAGTTCGACCAGACCCCTGTGCTTCTCGTCATCGGCAAGTTCGAATGCCTTGCCGAACACAATGACGCTTTCGTAGCGTGTGGTGAATTTGTCAGGCAGCACCCTTGTTTCGCCGACGACGCAGAACGAGACCTTGTTGTTGCCTTTCAAATTCGCCAGCTTGTGCCCTTCGAGCGCGCAGTGAAAATAGATGCCGTCGCCCGAGTAGCTGTAGTTGACCGGAACGCCGTAAGGCTGCCCGTCGGGGGATACGGTGGAAAGCGTCCCGTATTCGCCTGCACGCAATAATTCCTGTGCTTCGTTTTCCGATATAACACGGTCGGTTCTACGCATCTTCTCGGCTATTGTTCCAGAATTACTTCCACATGATGCTTCAGGTGGCGCAGGTAGTCCTTTACGACGAATTCCAGGGATACCGGTTCTTCCCTGCCGATGTTGCAGGGCGCGGACAGGGCTTCGCCGGGAAGGCGCTCGATGATATGGCAGAGGTGAAGATTATACGCGGACCACAGCGCGATCAAATCCTTCCATTCCGATTCACTGTACTTCTGGATCCGGACCCAGTCGTTCTGGCTGTAAGGGGGAAAATCCGCCGCGGTGTTGTACCCGGCGCGGACAAAGCGCTGGTGATTGTTGGCGGCCGAGTCGATCAGGTGCCCCAGGATTTCTTTTTTCGACCATCTGTCGGAATTTTCTTTGAAGGACGCTTCACCCGGAGTCAGGGAAGAGAGCGGTCCGAGCGCGTGCGTGACAATCGCCCTTATTTCATTTGCTATTCCTTTCATGATGTCACCCGGGAGAGAAGAATGATTTTGATTCGATCAAATACTGTTCATGGAACCGGGAAGAACAGGAGGCTCGCCCGTAAGGTTTACTCTGCCATGAATATCGATCTTGAAAAGGTTACATCACATTTTTTATCAACGCCGGGCGAACACAAGGTTCGCCCAAAATTTACTCTGCCATGAATATCAATCT
>JAFGAO010000063.1 GCA_016933615.1 Acidobacteriota bacterium | reverse complement strand
GGGCGAACACAAGGTTCGCCCCTACATTTTTCCGCTGCGGGCTTGGGTTGTCGGAGGGCGAACACAAGGTTCGCCCATACAGTTACGCCAGCAGCTGCTGCGCCCGCATCAGGCGGGCCTGGACGTGCACGCCGTTGGGGCAGCGGATGGCGCACTCGGAGCAGTCGCTGCACCGGACATCCTGAATCTCCCTCGGCAGGCCCCTGAAATTGGCCTGCGCCTGGTGGAATTTGCCGCAGAAATCGTTGTAGGCCAGGTAGCGCAGCATGTCCGTGACGGGAAGGCCTTTCGGGCACGCGCCGCTGCACTCGTAGCACATGCGGCAATAGTCGGGCCGGATCTGCTCGTTCATCACGTACAGCAGCTTCTCGTCGGCCGGGGTGAATTCCTCCGACATCGCCCGGAAGTTCATTTCCAGCTCCGGGATCGTTTCCATGAAGGGGACGGTCGTGCCGATCGCGGGGTTGTTCAACACCCACTTGATTCCGGCAAGGGGTCCTTCGCCCTCTCTCGCGGGAGGATTCGTCAGGTCCTTCAAATTCAGTCCGGTGAGCGCGACAACCACTTTCATCGCAATCACGCCGATGCCCGCATCCTGGAGCTTTTTGATGGCCCGGTCCCGATAGTACCCGCCGATAGGAAAGCTGTAGGTGGTCTGCATGACGTCGAACACCCTGGTCTCGATCAGGAAATCGGCCATCCGGTTGGGGTCGTGGCAGCTGATCCCGACGAAACGGGCTTTCCCGGACTGCTTGCACATCTGCATCGCCTCCACCGCCTCATCCGGGACGGCGGCCGGCGTGTCCCGCGCATGAAGGTGCCAAATGTCGACGTAATCGGTACCCAGTTCCTTGAGGCTTGTGTCCAGATCCTTCAGGATGTCCTCTTTTCTCCTGGAAGGGGATTTGGTGGCGATATGAAATTTGCTGCGGTCCCTGCCTTTGATCACGCCCGCGAATATTTTTTCGCTGTCGCCGTAATCTCTTGAGGTGTCGAAATAGTTGATGCCCATGTCCAGGGCGCGCGCCACAACCTCGGTCACGGGCACGAATCCTATTCCGTAGCCCACGCCCGACACTTTAAGCCCCGTTTTGCCCAAAGTACGGTACACCACCCTGGGAGAATCCTGGAGCGCGGCTCCAAGACCGGTTGAAGACACGAGACCGGCGGCTGGCAGCGCCAGCCCCGCCTGAAGAAATTTCCTCCGTGATGGATTGTTGCTCACAAGCCCTCCTCATTTTGCTGGATATTGAAAATGCCCGACACTCATAAGACCTTCCCGAATTGTTTCCCATTCTACAACAAAATCCCGGAGGGAAAGCCAATTTTCGGCAATCCCGCCGTGCCGATCGGAATACGGCGAACGCGCGCACACTTATGTTGAATAAGGAATTGTTTCCCATTACCTTATACGGGAGGTGCGCCATGCTCAAAGCCATACTTGTTCTCACATGCATTGCGGCAACGGTCCCGGCGGTTGCCGCCGCCGATGAAGCCGAAGAATCCCCCGCATACGCCGGTTCCGACACCTGCAGCGCCTGTCACCCGGACAAATACGACGCCTGGAAAACTTCAGGGCACTCCGGAAAAAAGAACGGCGCCGACGCGCCGGCAACCGCGGCGGAGCCGTCACGGGACTGGATCGAAAACTGTTCCGGATGCCATACGACCGGCGAAAGCGCCGAAGAAGCGGGCCGGGGCGAAATGGGAGTCGGCTGCGAAGCCTGCCACGGACCCGGCGGCGGCCACGTTTCGAACATGGGGCATCCGGGCATGATCGCTTCGAGCCGGGCCGCGGATATCTGCGGCCGATGCCACGGGGGGAATCTTTCCGGGACGGGTCTCTTAGCCGACGGAACGCGATGGGTTGCCGGATTCCGCCCCGGAATGCGGCTGTCCGACGTGCCGGGGTTGCAGATGACTTCCCTGGATCCCGCGGAGCCGCCTCCCGCGCCCCTCGACGGCCACCCGCTGACCTACAACATGTGGCGCGCTTCAGGGCACGCCGAACCGTCCGACAAAACTTTCACGATTGGGGGCAGGGAATGGACCGGGCAGATCCCGTGCGTGGCCTGCCACGATCCCCATCAAAGCGAACACCCGCACCAGCTGGTTATGGATCCGCATGAAATCTGCGACGCCTGCCACCGTGTCCAGCAGGAAGTGGTAACCGGGAAGGGGGCGAAAGGCATCGAGGAAACCAGAAGCCTCCATACGGCCATATCCTGCGTGGAATGCCACATGACCGAAAAAAACCACCTCATGCGGGTTCTGCGCCCGGACGACCCCAAACTGGCCCCGGAGCGCACGGATACGTGCTCGGCCTGCCATGAGATGAAGGATCGCGCCGTCCGGGCCCACCAGATACAGGACTGGGAGGCATGGTACCGGGAAACCATGGAGCCGGTCGAGGCCGCCGTGCAGGCCGTCACCGACGCATTGAAGAAAAACCCGGATGCGCTGAATGCGGAACTCGCCCAGAAACTCGCGGACACGAAGGCCAACCTGGCCGTTATCGGGCAGGACGGCTCGCGCGGAGTTCACAACCTGGATTACGCCCTGGAAATCATGGCGCTGGCCAAAAGGGATCTGGCCAAAATCAAAGCCGCCCTCGAATAAAAAACGGGGAGACAATACTTTATTCGCGGAATAAAGTACTTTAATGCTCACCATAGTTTGTTGAAAGGTCCGTATAACTATGGCACATGATGCCTGCCAACAAATAAAAGCAGACGACATCGCCCGAATGGCTCGACCGGTTTTAGAACGCCACAACATAGAGCGAGCGATTCTTTTCGGGTCTTTCGCCACTGGACGTCAGAGTCGAAAGAGCGATATCGATCTGATTCTGGTTAAGAAAACCACGAAGCGCTACTTTGAGCGATTCGAGACATTGCTTGAAGATCTCTACCGTGCGATTCCGGGCCGTGAGATCGAGTGTTTCATCTATACCCCGCAAGAGCTCGCGTTGATTTCTCACAGGATTTTCGTCCGGAGAGCCCTGGACGAAGGAGTGGTAATTTATGAGCGTGGATAAGGAGCGTTACGAAGCGCGCCGTTGGCTGGGCACCGCGGAGGAAGATCTGGACGCCGCCCGGAGCCTGCTGGATTCGGGGAAGTTTTCCCACTCATGCTTCTTCAGCCAGCAGGCCGGGGAAAAAGCGGTCAAGGCATTATGGTACCTGCTCGGAGAGGATCCCTGGGGTCATTCGATTCAGAAGCTGATCGCCGAGCTTCCTGATCCGGTCGCAATCGGGCGATTGCAGCCGCATCTCCAGGATGGAGCCCAGCTGGACCGCTACTACATTCCCACGCGCTATCCTAACGGCCTTCCCGATCTGACTCCGGGGCAGGCGTATTTCCGCCGCGACGCGGAACTATGTATCGAAGCGTCCCGTCGCCTGCTGACGACGGTCGCCGGATTCGTGAATCAATTCGGGCAGTGAGTTTCATTGTCGGAGAATACATGAGATGTGCCGGGCTCCGCTCAGGGGCGCCGGAGCCCGGCCGCTATCGGACAGTCGCCTATCCGATAGCGTCGTTCCCGGTTTCCTCCGTGCGGATACGGATGCATTGGGGCAAATCCAGGATAAATATCTTGCCGTCGCCGATCTGCCCGGTCTTGGCCCCTTTGATGACGGCCGCGACCGTGGGCTCGACGAAATCGTCGTTCACCGCGATCTCCAGGCGCAGCTTTTTGAGCAGGTTGACTTCGATGTCGACACCGCGGTAGGACTCGTGGTAGCCCATCTGCTGGCCGCAGCCCAGGGAATTGGTGACCGACATCTTGTACACCTCGGCCCTGAAGAGGGAACGCTTCACGTCGTTCAGTTTATGCGGCTGTATGTATGCTATGATCAGCTTCATGATCCCATCTCCTTGGCTGTAACCCAAATATGCGTTCGTTGAATTTCCCGAAAACCGGGAGCCTACTCGGTCGTGAAAATCTGGAATCCCGCATAGGCTTCGTTTCCGTGCTCCCCGATATCCAGGCCCTTGAGCTCCTCCTCGGCGCCCACCCGCAGTCCGACCGTTTTCTTCAGCAGGAAGAACAGGACCAGGCCGAGGCCGAATGCCCAGACAAAAGCCGCGGCCGCGCCCAAAAACTGGACGCCCAGGGCCCTGGCGCCGTGGCCGTAGAACAATCCCTCGCTTGTGGAGAACAGCCCGTAGGCCAGCGTACCCCAGAGCCCGTTGACGCCGTGCACGCTGACGGCGCCCACCGGGTCGTCGACTTTGAGCACGAAATCGACGAACAGAACGCTCGAAACCACCAGCACTCCGGCGACCGCGCCGATGGCGATCGCACCCACGGGGGAGACGGCGTCGCAGGGGGCGGTGATGGCGACCAGGCCCGCAAGCGCCCCGTTGAGAGACATGGAAAGCTCCGGTTTCTTGAGCACAACCCATGAAGTGACGAGGGCGAATACGGCACCGGCCGCGGCTGAAAGATTGGTGGTGACGGCAATGTATCCTATCGATCCGTTCCCGGCGGTGGTGCTGCCGGGGTTGAAGCCGAACCAGCCGAACCACAGGATGAAGACCCCCAGGGCCGCCAGCGGCAGATTGTGCCCCATGATGGCGGTCGGTTTTCCCTCGGCGTTGTACTTGCCGTGGCGCGCTCCGACAAGAACGGCTCCGGCCAATGCCAGCCAGCCGCCGACGGAGTGCACGACCGTGGAACCGGCAAAATCATGGAACCCCAGGTCCGCCAGCCAGCTGGCGTTGTCCCCGATCAGCAGGTTCCCCCAGGCCCAGGACCCGAACACGGGATAAATCACGAGCGTGATCCCGGCGCTGTAAAGAAGATAGGAAATGAATCGGGTCCGTTCCGCCATGGCGCCGGACACGATCGTCGCGGCCGTTGCGGCGAAAACCGTCTGGAAGATCAGGAAGGTCCAGCTCCAGTCGCCGCCGGCCTCCACTCCCGACAGGCCGAAAAGGGTGGTCCCGAACAGCCCGTCGGAGGCGCCGAACATCAGTCCGAATCCCACGAGGAAAAAGGCGAGGCTTCCGACGGAAAAGTCCATGAGGTTTTTCATCAGGATGTTCGCCGCATTCTTGGCGCGCGTGAAGCCGGTCTCCACCATGGCGAAACCGGCCTGCATGAAAAAGACCAGAAACGCCGCGACGCAGGTCCATACGATATTAATATTTGATTGCAGTTCTTCCGTTATGGCCGCCTTTATGGATTCCGCATCCACGGGTTCCGGCGATACGGCCTCAACCGCGGGCTCGACTGCATCCTGGAAGGCGAAAACCGAAGCCGCGACCGCGGTCATCCCGACAACCATACACAGGCACACCAATACCGTCTTTAATTGGATCCGCATTTTAATATCCCGGTTTAATTAAATTGTTGTTTTGATTTAGAAGCTTTTCCCCAGGCTGAGGGCAAACCAGTAGTTGGTCTGCTCCGACAGGCTGTCGCCGATCTCTTCGCTCAGCATCGTGGACATGTTGAAGCTCGGAGTCAGGGAAACGTGCTTCAGACTGAACGGGACGCCTATCCCGATAGTGAAGTCGTTCCACTTCGCCTCGTCGATGCCGAAATAGCCGCTGTTGTAGCCCGAACTGCCGAAGGCGAAACTCGCGCTCAGGTCGATCCCCATGGAGTAATCCGGGGCCATTTCCATTTCCAGGGAGTGGCCCACCCCGAACTGCACGTAGGCGCCGTCAATTGCGTTCACGTCCCCGTAGACCGTAACGAACGGGCTGAGAGGAACGTCGAAACTCAAACCGCCGTAGATTTCGGTGGTGGAGGCGTCCGTGGCGCCGATGGTGGGAAATATATAGTGGATGATCCCGACCGAGTATCCCACGACGGACTCCCCCATGGACCCGGAATAGTCCAGGGCGTAATCGATTTCGCTGAACTCGCCCGCGGTCCCGGCATAATCCGTCATGTCGATGTTGGCCCAGATGGACCCGGTGAATCCGTAGGCGCTTCCCGCGACCGCCGGCTGCAGCACGCTTTCGCGATTTACGGGAATGCCGCGCCAGACATACATGGTGGCGTAATCAATCGATATGTCGGCCGTGAACACCGGCTCGTCCTGGGCCATCGCGGCAGTCCCCATTGCGGCAGCCAGCATTATAAGTCCCAAGCTTAAGCGACCCATTTTCTTCACTTTCATCGTCTGTTCTCCTTGAATATTGAACGTCTCCCGCCATTGTCCCTTCCACAATGGGTGACGCTTAAAATTTCAACGCGTGTGATTCTCGCAATAGTCGTGCCAAAAATTGGGCCTTTAGATTTATTGATATATATCCATTATTATCAATATTTTATAGGAGACCGCCGGCATGCGGCGTGGCGACAAATATTCTACATTATTGTAACTTATTATTTATTATATTTCATATTTGTATTATTATCGTTTTCCTTTTCAATAAGCGGCGCCTGCAGCCGGGACGCTTCAAAAAGTTCCGGCGCCGGCGGGTCCCATAATATTTTCAACGAGGCCGGGAGCGCCTGTCCGGCGCGGCCGGTGCGAAGCGGAAGCCCTGCACCACGGGGACGCCTGCCGGCAATAAACCACGCCCCCGAGGCGCGGCTCCGGCTCCGACCCCGAGCACGCTCCCGCCGTTAAAATCCGATGGTACGGCCGAGCCTCCCAGGGTCGCAAGGCCGGAGGCCTCAGGTTTACCCGTAATTAAATACGGCAATGTAATATTTATAATATTACACTACATTAATGTATTATTATGCAAACCTGCCTTCAGAAAAATTCGAGATTGAAACCTGACTCGATCGGAATTAGTAACCACATTTAATTGCAGCTCAGATTTTATCCTTTATTTATATGTACTTCTGGAATCGGTGCCCGAATTTTCTCCCAAACCGGTCAAGTCGGGAGAAAAATCGGAGACTGAAAGACGGGACGGGGACGGGAGGCCGGCGGCGGCGTCAGGCGATTGGGGCCTGCTGTTTCTGCTGTTCGTGCTGCCGGACGAGGCGGCGCATTTCGTGGCGGACCATCGCGAGGGTCACGATCCAGGACACGAGGTCGGCGGCGGGGAAGGAAACCCACACGCCCGGGAGCCCGAAAATCCGGGACAGGACGACGACCATCGGGATCAAAAACAGGACCTGGCGCGACAGCGCCAGGAAAACCGCGGGCTTGGCCTTGCCGATGGCCTGAAACAAACTGGTGCCGATATTCTGATACCCGACCAGGGGAAGGCCGATCACGAGCATCCGCATGGCGTCCTTGCCCATCGCGATCAGATCGGGATCCTGGCTGAAAACGCGCAGTATCTGCGCGGGAAACGCGAAGAAGACCAGGAATCCCGCCAGGGAGACGGCCGTGGCGCTCCAGTTGGCCAGCCGGAAGCTCTTCCGCACCCGGTTGAACTTTTTCGCGCCGTAGTTGAATCCCAGGATGGGCTGGGCGCCCTGCGCGATGCCGATCATGGGCATGAACACGAAGCTGATGACCCGGAAAATGACTCCGAAGGTGGCGATGGGAAGCTCTCCGCCCAGCCCGCGCAGGATATTGTTGAAAAGCGCCGAGGTGAGGCTCATCGCCGCCGTGCGGGCGAAGTCCGAGATGCCCACGGCGAATATCTCCCGGACGACATTTCTTTTGAGGCGCATGTGGCGCAGGCCGAACTTGATTTCGCTTCTGCCGCCCAGGTAATAGCGCAGGAGGAAGGCGCACGAAGCCAATATGGACAGAACGGTGGCGACGGCCGCCCCCCGGACTCCCATGTCCAGGGCAACGATAAAGACCGGGTCCAGGATGATATTCAGGATCGCCCCGATCAGCATCGTGTTCATGGCGACCTTGGCGTTTCCTTCCGCCCTGGCGGCGGAGCTGGCCACCATGGAAAATGTGATGGCGGGGCTGCCGAGCAGGATTACGGCGATATAGGCTTCGGCATAGGGCATGAGCGCGCCGGTCGCCCCGAACAGATGAAGCAGCGGCTTCATGAAAACCAGCCCGGCAACCATGCAGACCACGCCCGTGATCAGGCCCAGGAACACGGCATTTCCGAGCGTAAGGGATGCCCCCTCGCGGTTTCTTTCCCCCAGGCGGCGCGAAATCAGCGAGGCGCCGCCGATGCCGATGGTCATTCCGATCCCCATCATGATCATCTGGATGGGGAAGGCGATGGTAATGCCTCCGATGCCGAGGGTCCCGGTAAACTGCCCGACAAAGATGGTGTCCACAAGGTTGTAGAGCCCCTGGACCATCATGCCGATAATCGCCGGCATGGACAGCTTGAAGAGCAGCCTGCCCACTTTCTCGTGGGCGAGCATGTCGCTTCTGGTTTTTATTTCGGGTTTTTCCGCCACTTGTTTTTCTTCGAGGACTCTACCGGGAGGGCAACTCTGGTCGCAAAGAATAAGAAGAGTTAAAGAACCGCGCGAGAGCCGGGAATATATGTATCCATCGCCGCAACCGGGTCTCCAATCACCTGTTTTCAGTTGTCCCGGTCAAAACCAAAAGAAGTATATTAGTCATTTCTTTGGATTCCTTCAATCTATAATCTTCGGTCAGCCGTAGGGGCGAACCTTGTGTTCGCCCTTTTCTCATCTTCCGAAACGCCACCGAACCTTGTGTTCGCCCTTTTCTCATCTTCCGAAACGCCGCTGAACCTTGTGTTCGCCCTTTTCTCATCTTCCGAAACGCCGCCGAACCTTGTGTTCGCCCTTTTCTCATCTTCCGAAACGCCGCTGAACCTTGTGTTCGCCCGATGAGCAACGAGTTCTTTGATTGGGGAATCGTCGATTGGCCCCGGTATCCGATTTAAGCAGCGACGGGCGAAGGCGGAAGATTCTCCCCCAAATCCGGCCTGAGACTTTTTATCGAAGTGAAAAGCCGCAAAGGGAATTCATCGGCTTCGCTCAAGCTGAAGCTTCGCTTCGGCCATGCTTCGCCGGGCACGGTCCGGCGCCCGGCCGGAGCCCGGGCTGACTCCCGTATTGCGTCTCTTCACACGGCTTTGGCCCGCAAAGGTCTTGAATTTGCGGCATCTACTTTGCATTATGGGTGCCGGTGTGCTTGGCTCTTTAAAAGAAACGAGGTGATGCTTTGTTCTTCCCAGGCTATCGCTCGAACCGCGATAAAAATATACGGTCCCAAACTTGCGGAACAGGGCGCAGAGCCGGCCTCCGGCCAACAGCTCCCGTCTTGCCTGTTTTGGCGGCGGCCGTCATTTTATGGATGTCCGGAGCGCAGGCGGCCCAGACGGCACCGGCAGGAATAACCGGAACGGTCACGGATGCCGCCGGCGCCGTGGTTCCCGGGGCCGCGGTCGAGGCAAGGAACCTGGAAACGGGGGCCCGATACAGGACGGTCAGCCGGGACACGGGCCATTTCACCCTGGAGAATCTTCCGGCGGGGGAATACGAGTTGAAGGTCTCCCTGGCGGGATTCAGGCGGTTTTACCGGAGCGGCATCCCCGTGCGTTCGGGGCGGCCCGCGGAAATTCCCGTCACGCTGGAAATCGAAAGCATCAGCGAAGCGGTTACGGTCCGCACCCATTCCCCGCTCGGGCTGCTGGAGACGCCCGGGGAAGAACCCGCGGTCCTGCAGGCGTCTATTTCAACCGTGGACCGGATCCGGATCGAGCAACAGGGAGCCAAAACGATCGTCGACGCCCTGGCTTACGTCCCTGGGGCCTGGGTGGAAACCAGGGGGCGCAAGGTCAAGCAGTTCGTGTCGGTCCGGGGCCAGAAATATCCGTATCCGGAATATTCCGTAGACGGCGTCATTTTCCGCGAGTTCCACGAGGTCCCCTTTCTTTTCTCGGCTGAGGACGTCGAGCGCGTCGAGGTTCTCCGCTCCAGCGCCTCCCTGCTTCAGGGTTTCTCGGGCATCGCGGGCGTGATCGACATCGTACCGCGACGATACGAAACACGCGAGACAAACTGGCTGGCGGAATACGCCTCCCGCAACAGCTACAGGGTTCATCTGGCCCACGGCGACTCGGTCGGGGACATTTCCTACGGCCTGGGGCTGGAGAGTTCCCGGGCCGGCGGCCCGGAGGACCGGCTCGGAGACGAACGCATGCTGAACCTGTTCGGGAGCATCGGCTGGCAGGCGACCCCGGCCCTGTCCATGCGCGCCAATTTCTTCCACATGCAGGGAAGGCAGGAGCTGGTCCAGGCGACGCCCCCGGCCACGAACCGGTTCCAGAATGCCGTGGAGACCTACGATCCCATTCAGACATCCGTTGTCACCCTGAATACCCTGTACAAACCCAGCGACCGGGGATCCACCCGCTTCACGGTCGGCTACAGCAACCGCCACAACACCTTCATAGCGGAAACCCAGCAGGGCGTAACCGCGACGCCCGACTACGATTCCGAGTGGAACCTGAACCTGGTCCAGTCGCTGGCCCTTTCCGGCGACAACGTCTTGAGAATCGGCGCCAACTACAACAACTGGATCTCTCCCTACGGGAAGCGTTTCTACGCCGGGCGGCGCTCCCACCTGGAAACCGCGTCGTTTTCGGTCGTGGACGAACACACTTTCGGCAGCCTGGTCCTGGACGGGGGCCTGCGCTACCAGAGGACCTACATCAATGAGTACGGCGCCTTCAACATCGACGGCTCCGGCGGCCAATTCAGCAGCGTCGATCCCATCATGGACACCTGGGACGCGCCGCAGCTCCACGGCAGCCTTGGGGCGACATGGTTCCTGACGAACCGTGTGGCCCTGCGCGGCAATTTCCTGACCGGATCCGTCGAGCCGAGGACCGGTTCGCTGGCCGAGGCCGGGGAGGGGGAGTACGAAACGCCGGAAACCGAACGCAGGACCATGGTGGACGCGGGTATCCAGGCGACGGCGGGCGGAATCGGCGAATTCACCGCGGCGGGATTCTACATCCGGCAGTCCGACGCCATCGTCCTGAGCGGGCAGACCGTGGAAAATGAAACAACCGGCAGCGTCATCGAGCTCTACCAGAACCGGGACCAGGACACCGCCGGGATCGAGTTCGAATACAAATCGCGGCCCCTTTACGAAAGAATCCATTTCCTTTTCAACTTCACGGCGATGAATCCCCGGGTTCTCGACGACGAGGGATCCATGGAGCGGGACATCGAAAAGCCCCGGGCCATCCTGAGCTCCGGCATCCTGGGGAAGCAGTGGAAACTGGACTACAACTTTTTCTGGAAGTACGTCTCCGGCTACGAAAGCAGCCGTTTCGCCTCCTCGCTCCAGCCGCTGGGCGGCTTCCACGCGTTCAGCCTGACGGTCGGCCACCCCCTGGGCGCCTATGAAAACACCCGCGTCTACCTGGAGCTGACGAACCTGACAGACAGCCGGTACGCCACCGTCGTCGGCTACCCGGATTACGGCCGCAGCTTCCGCATCGGAATCCGGCAGGTAATCAAGTAGGGGCGAACCTTGTGTTCGCCCGTCGCTGCTTAAATCGGATACGATGGCCAATCGATGATTCGCCAATCAAGGATATCGTTGCTGATCAGGCGAACCTTGTGTTCGCCTTCCGGTCAAAGCGGCGATGACGGTAGGGGCGAACCTTGTGTTCGCCCTTTGTAACTTCAACCGGCGCGTACCGCAAAGTAAAGAAACGATCCGAATTCTGAAAATTTTTGGGCGAACACAAGGTTGGGCGAACACAAGGTTGGGCGAACACAAGGTTGGGCGAACACAAGGTTGGGCGAACACAAGGTTCGCCCCTACCCGGACAAACACTTGACACGCGAAAGGGCGTTCCCCGATACTGGAATTCACTACAAGTCGGCAAAGGAACGGGATGCGCCGCATGGCAATAGATCGATACCGGAGCTTTCGCCGCCGGTTTCCCTCTCCTCTGTTCCCCCTCCGGGCTTCGTTTAATTTTGAGGTCCCTGTTAAGGAGAGCGCGCATGAAAAATCAGGCTGTCGTCTCCAGGTTCTTTAATTATGTATTTTTGGCTCTTGCGGGTCTTTCCGCAATTTTCGGCCCGGGATGCTCCCAGGGTTCGCCGGAGGATCAGGCCGCGGCCATCCTGGAAAAATCGGGAATCCGGGGAGGCGTCATCGTCCACCTCTTCTGCGGTGACGGCGTTCTGACCGAAAAGCTCGGGGCCGGCGGCAGCTTCCTGGTTCAGGGCCTGGACCCGGATGCCGAAAACGTGCGCAAAGCCAGGGAAACCATCGCGCAAAATCGGCAATACGGCCCGATCGCGGTCGACCGCCTGACGGAGAACCGCCTTCCCTTCACCGACAACATGATCAACCTGATCGTGGCCGAAGATCTGGGGAACATACCCGGAGAGGAGGCGATCCGGGTCCTGGCGCCCGAAGGCGTTCTCATGACGAAAGGCTTCTGGGGGTGGACGAAGAGGGTGAAGCCCCGCCCGGCGGAAATGGACGAATGGAACCAGTACCTCTACGACGCCGGGAACAACCCTGTTTCCAGGGATTCGACGATAAGCCCCATCAAGCACTATCAGTGGGTCGGCAGCCCCCGCTGGGGCCGCCACCACGACACGACGGCCAGCATGAGCGCCATGGTCTCGGCCCGGGGCCGGATTTTCTACATATTGGACGAGGGGCCGACCGAATCCATTCAGCTGCCCGATGAAAACCACCTGATCGCGCGCGATGCTTTCAACGGAACCGTTCTCTGGAAACTTCCCATCCCCGAGTGGCAGGACCACCTGTTTTCCCTGAAAAGCGGCCCGGCCTATCTGCCGCGCCGCCTGGTCGCCGTCGGCGACCGCGTTTACGTCACGCTCGGCATCAACGCGCCGGTCAGCGAGCTCGATGCCGCAACAGGGAAAATCCTCCGCACCTTTCCCGATACGGAAGAGACTTCGGAAATCGTCCTCTCGGACAACGCCCTGTTCCTCGTGATCGGACGGCCGGAGAAGAAAACGGATCCGTTCGTCCCGAAAGACACCTACGTCTGGGCCAACGCCGATCAGGCGCGGTCCGAGTGGGCCTGGAGCAGGGAGCCCGGACAAATCATGGCCCTGGACATGCCGAGCGGCAGACCGCGGTGGACGAAAGAGTATCCCGTAGGCCCGCTGTCGCTGTCGGCCGATTCCGGGTCGGTCTATTTTTACGACGGCTCGAAACTGGTCAGCCTCGACCGCGAAACCGGCGGCGAAAACTGGCGCTCCGAACCCATTCAAACCCGCACGATCGATACGGCCTACGCACCCAGGCTGGTGGTGTCCGACGGTGTTCTGGTCTTCTCGATCGGATCGCTGCAGGCGGGGGGATTTGCCGAAGGGACCATGATGGCGTTCTCGGCAGAAGACGGCAAGAAAATCTGGGAAGCCCCCCAGCCCTTCTCGGGGCATTATTCCCCGGAGGACATCTTCGTCATAGACGGCATGGTCTGGACCGGGAATATCGGTTTGACGAGCGAAGTCAACCCTGAAGAAAGCGGAGAATTCATCGGCCGGGACCTTCACACCGGCGAGAAAATCGCCGAGTTCCCCTGCGACCAGGACATCTACTGGTTCCACCAGCGCTGCTATCCCAGCAAGGCGACCGAAAAATACATCATTCCCTCGCGCACCGGGATTGAATTCGTCGACCTGAAACAGCAGCACTGGGAAATCAACCATTACACGCGCGGCGGCTGCCTGTACGGCATCATGCCCGGAAACGGCCTCGTCTATACCCCGCCCCACGCCTGCGCCTGTTATATGGAGGCGAAATTGAACGGCATGGGCGCCCTTGGGGGTTCCCTGGCGGAGGAACCCGACCTCGAAGCGGAATCCTCGCAAAACCGCCTGGAAAAAGGGCCGGCATACGATGCAGCCATTGCGGACAATTCCGGGGACGGCGACTGGCCGACCTACCGGAACGACAGCAGGCGCAGCGGGCATACGCCCACAGCCGTTGCGCCGGCCGTCGGGCCCGAATGGAAGCTCGCCCTGGGAGGGAGACTGAGCAGCCCGGTCGTCGCGGGCGGCCGTTTGTACGTCGCACAGGTTGATGCCCATACCATTTACGCCATGGACTCCGGCGCGGGAGATGTTTTGTGGAAGTACACGGCCGGCGGACGCGTGGATTCCCCTCCGACCATTTACAAAGGACGCGTCCTGTTCGGTTCGGCCGACGGGTACGTCTACTGCCTGAACTCGGCCGACGGCCGGCTGATCTGGCGTTTCCGGGCGGCCCCCATGAACCGGCGCATGATGGCATTCGAGCAGCTGGAATCGGTCTGGCCCGTCCACGGAAGCGTGCTGGCGGAAAACGGCAGGGTCTACTGCGTTGCGGGACGGTCGGCGTTCCTCGACGGGGGCATGCGCCTGCTGATACTGGAACCCGAAACGGGAGAAAAGCTTTCGGAAACCGTAATAGACGAGATCGATCCCAATACCGGCAAAAACCTCCACGCTCTCGTCAAAAAACTGGACATGCCTGTCGGGCTGCCGGACATCCTTTCGAGCGACGGGAAATACATCTACATGCGCTCCCAGCAGTTCGACCTGCAGGGCAACCGGACCTTCGTCGGGGTCCGGGACGTGCGGGAACAGTCCGGCGAAGGCGCGCACGTTTTTTCCCCGATCGGGTTCCTGGACGACTCCCAGTTTTCCCGCTCCTATATGATGTATGGAAAAAGCGTCCTGGGAGGATGGGGCGGCTGGGAAATCATGGCCAAGACGACCCCCGCGGGAAGACTGATCGCGGTGGATGACGACACGGTGTACGGGTTCGGCAGGAAGCCGGAGTTTTACTCCGAATCGATTGTTCTGGAATACCAGCTCTACGCCGCAAAGCAGTCGGGGGATCCCGGGTCTATTGAGAAAATCACATCAACCATCCCCAGGCCGGGCGCCGCCATCAGCGACAGCATGTTCAATTACGCCGGGGACTGGAAACTGCGCCAGGGGCTCCCGGGGGATGAACAGACGGCGGTCCGGTTCAAATGGAGGATAGACAAGCCCCCGCTGCAGGCGCGGGCCATGGTGCTGGCCGGTAAAACGCTGTTTGCCGCGGGCCCCCCGGACATCGTCGACGAGGAGGAAAACTTCTTCATTCTGGACGACGGGGAGGTGCTGGCAAAGCTTGCAGAACAGAGCGAACTGCTCAGAGGCAGGGAAGGCGGCCTGATGTGGGCGGTCTCGGCCGAAAACGGGAAGAAACTTTCGGAATACAGGCTGGACTCGCTGCCGGTGTGGGACGGAATGATCGCGGCAGGCGGGAAGCTCTACATGACGACGATCAATGGAGACGTCGCCTGCTGGTCCGGGAAAGGTGAATAATATTTTGAAATTGAAATATTTATTTTTTTTGCCGGCGGCATTCCTCGCCGTCCAGCCGTTCGTCCTGGAGGTCCGGTCCTGTTCGGTCCCCGTGTTCCGCTACGCCCTGGAAAGATGGCGGCCGGACCCCTACAAGGGAATTTTCATTTACAGGGACGGGATCCCCGAAACGGACCGGGCCCTGCTGGAGCAGCTCAAGCGGCTCGCCTCCAACCCGGATTACCCGCTGAACCTGGTCATCCGGGAGGTGGACGTCGACGCTTTCACGGAGGAGAAGCTGGCGGAATTACTGAAGGGGCCGCTCCCCGGCACGCTGCCCGCCCTGGCGATATGGTATCCGGGCCAGATGGGAGAAAAAGCGCCCGTCTGGGTTGAAAAGCCGGCGCCGTCCTTCCTCGAAGCCCTGGCCCAGTCCCCGAAAAGAATAGAGATGGCCGAACGGCTCATCAACGGGGACTCGGTGGTCTGGGTCTTCATCCCGTCGGGGAATACGCGCAAAGACGAGCGGGCCGAAGCCCTGATCCGGGCGGAACTGGATGTTGCCTTGAAAGCCTACTCGAGGATGCCCTTTTCCATCCTGTCCGGGGGGAGAAGAAAGCAGCTGACCTACGGGTTTCCGGTCCTGACCGTCTCCCGCGAGGATCCCGCGGAGCGGGCTTTCGTCGACATGCTCATGAAAAGCGAACCGGACCTTTACGAGCACACCGGCGAGCCGATGGTCTTCCCGGTGTTCGGCCGCGGGCGGTCGCTCGGCTGCCTTTTCGGCGCATACATCACGGAGGAAAATATCCGCAACGCCGCCGCCTTTCTTTCCGGCTCCTGCAGCTGCGAGGTGAAGGAGCTGAATCCCGGCGTGGACCTTCTCGTCGCGGCCCCCTGGGACATGGTCGTCATGCATTCCTTCGTCGACGACACGCCGCTCCCGGAGCTGACGGGAGTCATGCCGGCCGCCGCCGTCATCGAGGAGCCGGCGCCGGCCGCGGCGGCACCGGCTGCGGCGGCGCCCTTGCCGGAACCGCTCGCCGCGGAAACGGGCGGCGCCCGCAACCGGGGGATTCTGAAAGCATACGGAATCACCCTGGGCGCGATCCTGGCCGTCGTGGTTTTTGCGGGAATCTTTATAAATCGCCGCCGCAATAAAAACTCATGAATATTCTTTCGCTGGTCGTAAAAGAGATCCTTCACAGGAAATTCAGCTTCGCGCTGGGCGTGGCCGCGACGCTGATCGCCACCGCGTCCGTTATCGGGGCCATCGTCCTGCTGCGGACGCACGACCTGCGCACCGCGGCCATCCTTCATGCGAAAGAGGCCGAACTCCTCGAGCGGATGGACAAGCTCCAGGACGACACGAGAAAATCGATGCTCAAGCTGGGATTCAACCTCGTGATATTGCCCGAAGACCAAAACCTGGCGGACTGGTACGCGAACGACTACTCGACGAAATATATGCCGGAATCCTACGCGGAGCGCCTGGCCGAGTCGGACATCGTGTCGATCCGCCACATCCTGCCCAGCCTGCAGCAGAAGATTCCGTGGCCCGAGCGGAAACGGACCATCATCCTGGTCGGCACGCGCGGAGAGGTTCCCAACGCGCACCTTTCGCCCCAGAAGCCCATGGTCCAGCCCGTGCCGTCCGGGAACGTCATCCTGGGGTACGAACTGCACCGGAGCATGGACATCGGGACCGGGGACCGGATCCGGATCATGGGAAAAACCTTTACGGTCCGGGACTGCTATTCGGAGAGGGGCAACAAGGACGACATCACCGCGTGGATCGATTTGAAGGAAGCCCAGGAACTGCTCGGGAAGCCGGGGCGGATCAACGCCATCCTGGCCCTGGAGTGCCTGTGCACCGGGAACTCCCTGCCGGCTATCCGCGAAGAGGTCGCCGCCATTCTCCCCGGGACCCAGGTGATAGAACAGGAATCCCGGGCCGTGGCGCGGGCGGAAGCCCGCACCCAGGTGGCTCTGGAAGCCCAAACAACCCTGCAACAGGAGCAGCAGGCGAGGGAAATACTCCGCGGCGAGCGGGAGCGGATGGCGCAGGCGCTGGTGCCGGTCGTTTTCCTGGCCTGCGCGCTCTGGATCGCCCTGACGGGATACGGCAACGTCCGGTCCCGCCGGGAGGAAATCGGGATCCTGCGGGCCATGGGGGTTTCGGCAAAACGCATATTCATGCTTTTTATCTGGAAGCACGTCTTCATCGGGGTGCCGGGCGGAATCCTCGGCCTCGTTGCCGGCGGCGCCGCCGGCCTCCTCATGGCGGGCGGGGGCGCGGACATTCCCGTCGATTTCTTCAGCCCTCTTTCATTCTGGCTGGCCATGGCCGCCCTTGCCGTTGCCGGGGCTACCCTTCTCGCCGTCGTCGCCGGCTGGCTGCCGGCCATGATCGCATCGGGGCAGGATCCGGCCGAAGTGCTGCGGGAGGAGTGAGCGGATGCTTGCGCTTGAAAACGTGACCAAAAGCTTCAACGGCCCCAAAGGAAAAGTCACCGCGCTCGACGGCGTTTCCCTCACGCTTCGCGCCGGGGAAATGCTCGTAATCAGCGGGCCGAGCGGCTGCGGCAAGTCCACCCTTCTGCTGACGGCCGCCGGCATGCTGCGCCCGGACAGCGGCAATGTCCGCCTGCTGGAACAGTACGACCCCTACAGGCTGCCGGCCGACGAAAGGTGCCGGCTGCGGGCCGGTTCCGTCGGTTTTGTCTTCCAGCAGTTCCACCTGATCCCGTACCTGACCGTGCTCGAGAACATCCTGACCCCCCTGCTTTCCCGACCCGGGGAAGACGCACAGCGGCGGGCGCGGGCGCTCGTCGACCGGCTTGGCCTCCAAGAGCGGACAGACCACGTCCCGGCACAGCTCAGCACCGGGGAACGCCAGCGCACCGCCCTGGCCCGGGCGCTTTTGCACCGGCCCAAAATCATTTTCGCCGACGAACCCACGGGCAACCTGGACGAGGAAAATGCCGGGATCGTGATCGAACACCTTTGCAACTTCGTATCCGCGGGAGGCGGCGTCCTTCTCGTGACGCACCACGCCAAAGCGGCCGAGCACGCGAACCGGGCCCTCAAAATGAAGAAAGGCCGGATCCAAAAAAATTGATGATGGAACAAATCAACAAATTCTGGCAGGTGGTAGTCGAGGTCTGGGAACAGGGCATCTGGGGGATCGACGTGGGCCGCATCCTTGTCGCCCTGCTGATTTTCTTTATTTTCCTTTTCCTGCGCCAGCTTCTCTCACGGTTCATCATCAAGCGGTTGAAGGGGCTCGCAAAAAGAACCTCTTTCCAGTTCGACGACGCAATCGTCGAAGCCCTGCAGAAGCCTTTCACCTTCATCCCCGTCATACTCGGATTTTTCTTCGCCACGGAATTCCTGTTTTATCACGGCACCCTGGGGATCATCCCGGATCAGACCGCGGAAGCGCTCAAGACCATAACCGGAAAAACCGAATCCTTCGAGTCCCTGGCGGACAATATTCTCCGCACCCTCATCATCTACGTCATTTTCTGGAGCCTGGTGCGGCTGGTACAACCGCTGTCTTTTCTCTTCAAACAGCTCGAAGAGGCGTTCTCGGCCATCATGGTGCAGTGGCTGCTCAAAGGCATCCGCCTCAGCTTTGTCCTTCTCGGGGCCGCCGCCGTGCTTGAAATCTGGGGCATCCGGGTCCTGCCGCTGCTCGCGGGGCTGGGCGTGGTCAGCGTCGCCGTGGCCCTGGGCGCGCAGGACCTGTTCAAAAACCTGATTTCCGGGCTGCTGATCATCGGCGAGCACCGGTTCAACCCAGGCGACTGGATCAAGGTGAACGACGAGGTGGAAGGCATCGTCGAATCGATCGGGTTCCGTTCCACGCTGGTGCGCCGGTTCGACAAGGCTCCGGTATACGTCCCCAACGCGAAGCTTTCGGATAATTCCGTCATCAACTTCTCGGCCATGACGCACCGCCGCATCTACTGGATGATCACGGTCCAGTACTGCACAACCATCGGGCAGCTGCGGAAAATCAGGGACAGCATTGAAGAATTCATACTGGGATCGGAGGACTTCGCCAAGCCGCCCGAAGCGCCGACCTTCGTGCGCGTCGACCGTTTCAGCGACTCCTCCATCGACATCATGGTCTATTGCTTCACCAAAACGACGAATTGGGGCCAATGGCTGGCCATAAAGGAGAACCTGGCCTACCGCATCAAGGAAATCGTCGAGGGCGCCGGTGCCGGCTTCGCGTTCCCGAGCCAGTCGGTATACCTCGAGTCGGTTCCCGACGTCACGGCGGAGAGATTCCTGCCGCCGGCCAAAGACTGATCCGCATTCCCGGCTTTTAAACCGCTTCCACTTTGACGGCGCAGATTTTGTATTCGGGTATCTTGGAAACCGGATCCAGCGCGGCGATGGTCAGAACGTTCGCATTCTGGTCGCCCGGGAAATGGAAGTTGGCGAACACCATTCCGGGAGGAACCCGGTCCGTGACCCAGGCGGTCGCTTCGATCCGGCCGCGGCGGGACGTGATGCGCACGCGCTTGTTGCCGTTGAGGCCCAGTTTCACGGCATCATCCGGGTTCACTTCCACCAGAGATTGATTGTAGACTTCCAGCAGGCCGCGGGCCCGCCGGGTCATCTCCCCGCCGTGCCAGTGGTAGAGGACGCGGCCGGTGCTGAGCAGGAAGGGATACTCGTCGTCGGGCAGCTCGGCCGGGGGTACGTGCTCCACGGGCACGAACTTGCCCTTTCCGCGGGTGAACCGTCCCACATGCAGGATCGGCGTTCCGGGATGGGTTGCATCCTTTACCGGCCACTGCAGCCGCTCGCCGCGCTCCAGCCTCTCATGGCTGACTCCGGCATAGCTGGGAGTCAGATCCGCGATTTCGGCCATAATCCCGGCCGTGTCCGTATAATCCCAATTGGAATGCTTTCCGGCTGCGACGGATCGTTTGCCGCCTGCAAGGATGCGCCCGGCCAGACCGGCCGTGATGCGCCAGTCCTCGCGCGCCTCGCCGGGAGGCTCGACCGCCTTGCGCACCATCTGGATGCGCCGCTCCGTGTTGGTGGTCGTGCCCGTTTTTTCCGCGAAACAGGCGCCGGGAAGCAGAACATCGGCGTAGGACGCCGTCTCGGAGGGAAAGATCTCCTGAAGGAGAACGAATTCGCACGCTTTCAGGCACGCGGCGATATGGTTGCTGTCGGGATCGGACATCACCGGATCTTCGCCCAGGATATACAGGGCTTTCGTTTTCCCTTCGAGGCATCCGGGCATCATCTCCGTTACGGTGCTCCCGATGTTCCCGGGCAAGGCCGCGCCCCAGGCGCTTTCGAACTTTTTCCGGGCCTCTTCGTTTGTCACCTTCTGATACCCCGGGTAGACGTCGGGCAGCCCCCCCAGGTCGCAGGCGCCCTGAACGTTGTTCTGCCCGCGCAGCGGATTCACCCCGCCCCCCGCGACGCCCATATTGCCCAGAAGCATCTGGAGGTTGGCAAGATCCATCACGTTGCGCACGCCCACGATATGCTGCGTAATCCCCATCGCCCACATTACGGCCGCCGGCCTGCTGGTCGCCAGGAGTTCGGCCGTTTCATAAAGCAGTTCCGCGGGGACGCCGGTCCCTGCCGCAACTTTATCCGGGGGGTACTGCTTCAAAAGAGTCCCGAGCTCCTCAAACCCTTCGGTTCTTTCGGCGATGAACGCCTTATCCTCCCAGCCCTTATCCAGGATGATACGCATCAGGCCGTTGATCAAAAGAATGTCAGTGCCGGGCTTATGCCTCAAGTGCAGGGTGGCGAACTCCGCAATGTCGATCGTGCGCGGGTCGGCGACGACCAGTTTCGCGCCCCTCTGGGAAACGGCGCGGCGAAGCATGGCGCCGAAGACGGGATGCTGTTCCGTGGTGTTGGAGCCTATGATGAAAAAAGCCGCGGCATCCCGCGCTATGTCGTCCATGGAATTGGTCATGGCGCCGGATCCGAAGCAGGTGGCCAGACCGGCCACTGTGCTGCTGTGTCAAAGGCGCGCGCAGTGGTCGATGTTGTTTGTGCCGATGACCTGGCGGGCGAATTTATTCATCAGGTAGTTTTCTTCGTTCAGGCATTTGGCCGATGTCAGCACGCCGATGCTGTCGGGACCGTGCGCATCCCGGATCTCGCGCAGCCGGCGCGCCGAGATGTCCAGGGCGGCATCCCAGCCGACCTCGACCATCTCATCCCAGGCCTCTCCCCGGCCCTTCTCGCCGCCTTCGATGAGGTACCGGCGCACCTGCGGCTTCTTCAGGCGGTCGGCATGGTGGACGAAATCGTATCCGAAGCGTCCCTTGACGCACAGCGCCATGCCGTTTACGGGAGCTTCCGGCGTGCTGGTGACCCGGACGATCCGGCCGTCGCTCACGTTCAGGTCCATGTTGCAGCCGACGCCGCAGTAGGGGCAGGTGGTGCGCACTTTGCGCACTTTGTTGGCGCGGGCTTTTTTCAGGCTCAGCCGGTCGTACAGGGCCCCGACCGGGCAGTAGGCGATGCACAGGCCGCAGGATTCGCAGCGCGCTGAGAGCATCGGCTGGTCGGCGCCGGCCACCAGTTTCGACTGAAAACCGCGGGAGGCGAAGGACCAGACGTTGCGCACCTGGATCTCGGCGCAGGCGCGTATGCAGCGGCCGCAGAGAACGCACTTGTTCCGGTCGACGGCGACAAAAGGATTGGCATCGGGATCCGAATCGTATTCATGGCGCTTTCCACCGGTCTCGGGAAAAGGCACGTCGTACTCGTAGGCCAGGTCCTGCAGTTCGCAATTCCCGTTGACCTCGCATTTCATGCAGTCGTTCGGATGGTCCGACAGGAGCATTTCCAGCACGAACCGGCGCGTCGCCCTGGCATCCTCGCTCTCCGTATGCACCACCATGCCTTCAAAAACGGGGGTGGTACAGGCCGTCTGCAGCGAGCGCGCCTTCTCCACCGTAACCACGCAGAGGCGGCAGGCCCCGACGTTGGACAGGTCGGGATGGTGGCACAGGGTCGGGATGCGGATCCCCGCCGCGCGCGCCGCCTCGAGAATCGTGCTCCCTTCGGGGGCAACCACTTTCCGATCGTTGATGGTAAGCGTCACTTCCATCTTTTTTCTCCGTCTGCTTTCAATTCTTTTCCTTGAGGACCGTATTGCCGGTTCCATTCCCACTAAGGGCTCGCGCCAAAATGTAAACTTATTTTTGCGCGAACCCTAAGGCAACGGCTCCCCGATGCGCTCCAGCCATTCCATGTCGCAGCGCAGGCAGCGCTTGCACTCTTCCTGGACGGTTTTTTCGTCCAGGACCTCTTCCACCTCGCTGAAGTCCTGGCGCTTGATCCGTTCCTCCGGAGTCAGCATCCTGATCCCGGGGCGGGAGGCGGCGGCGTAATCGTCGATATTGAACAGCTGGGGGATATCGTGCCGCCCGGGGCGGTAATAAACGCCGCCGAGTTTGCCCGTCTTCAGCCAGGAATCCACCGTTATGGCGACCTCATTGCCGTGAGCCACGGACTGCACCACGGTCGCCGGTCCGGTGACGGCGTCGCCGGCGGCAAAAACACCCGGAATGTCGATATTGAAGGCTTCGCCGACCTGGAAGGACCCCTTGCGGCTCATTCCGACGCTTTCATCCTCCACCCAGGTGATCTGGCCGATGGCCGGAACCAGAAGGTCGCACGGCATGTCGTACTCGGAACCCGGGACCGGGACCGGCCGGCGCCGGCCGGATGAATCGAAATCGCCCAGTTCCTGCCGCTGCAGGCGGACGCCCGTGACCGACGCATCCCCCATAACCAGGACCGGGTTGGAAAGAAGATGGATCCGGACGCCTTCCTGCTCCGTTGCGGTGAACTCTTCATCCTGGGCGGGCACCTGCTCCCTGGAGCGGCGATAGACGATGCTGACTTCCTTCGCGCCCAGGCGCAGCGCGGAACGGGCGGCATCCATGGCGGTGTCCCCGGCGCCGACGACAACGACGCGCTTGCCCGACAGTTCCGGGATGCGGCCTTCGGCGATATCCCGCAGCATCTGGACGCCGTGGTAAACCCCTTTCTTGTCCTCGCCCGGGATCCCGAGAGAGCGGCTCCGGTGCGCTCCGAGAGCCAGGATTATGGCTTTATACCCATCCGCCTGCAGGCTCTTGATGGTGAAGTCGGAGCCCAGTTCCAGGCCGCAGCGGATCTCGACTCCGGCCCGCCGGATGTGGTCGATTTCGGCGAAAAGTATCTCGCGCGGCAGACGGTAGGCCGGAATGCCGTAGGTCATCATGCCTCCGGGCCGGGACATGCGCTCGAACACCGTCACGTCGTAGCCGTTCTGAGCCAGGCGCAGAGCCGCGGTAAGGCCGCAGGGACCGGAGCCGACGACCGCGATCCGGACGCCCTTTTTGGAAGCCAGTCTGGGCGGAGTCCAGGGCACGGCAAAAGACTCGTCCGCCATGAAGCGCTTTACCTGGCGGATGGCTATCGACTCGTCGATCTGTCCCCGGCGGCAGCGCCGTTCGCAGAATGCGGGGCAGACCCGCCCGCAGATCGAAGGGAAGGGATTGGCCTCGCGATGAATCGCGAGGCCCTCGGCATAGCGGCCCTGGGCGACCAGGGCAAGGTAAGCCGGGACATCCACGCCGGCGGGACACGCGCTCACGCAGGGCGCGCGCACCAGCTTCTCGCAGCTCGCCGAAGGGCACCGGGCTTCATGGATGTGGGCCCAGAATTCATCTTCGAAATGGCGCAGCGCCGAAAGCACGGGGGCCGGGGCCAGCTGCCCGAGGCCGCACAGCGACCCCTGCTGCATCCCCTTGGCCAGATACCGGATTTCGTCCAGGTCCTCCGGCTTGCCTTCCCCCGAAGTGATTCGCTCCAGGACCTCCAGCATGCGCGTGCTGCCGATGCGGCATGGGGGGCACTTGCCGCACGACTCCTCGGTGACGAAGTGCATGAAGTATTTGGAGAATTCCACCATGCAGGTGGTTTCATCCGCCACGATCATGCCGCCCGAACCCATCACGGCGCCGGCCGCGTTCAGGGAATCGAAGTCGACCGGCACGTCCAGGTACTTCTCCGGCAGGCAGCCTCCCAGAGGCCCCCCGGTTTGAACGGCCTTGAATTTTCTTCCGTTTGGAATGCCCCCGCCCACATCGTAGATGATGTCGCGCAGGGTGATTCCCATGGGCACCTCGATCAATCCGGTGCGGTTGACCATGCCGCTGAGGGCGAAAACCGCGGTTCCGGGGCTGCTCTCCGTTCCCAGGCCCTTGAACCAGTCGGCCCCCATGCGGATAATCCGGGGCGTGTAGGCATACGTCTTGACGTTGTTGACGTTGCTGGGCTGCCCCCACAGCCCGGCGACGGCCGGGTAGGGCGGCCGGGGCCAGGGCTGCCCCCGTTCTCCCATGATGGAGTTCATCAGGGCCGTTTCTTCGCCGCAAACGAAGGCGCCGGCGCCCTCCTTGATCTCGATGTCGAAGGAAAAATCCGATCCCAAAATGTTTTCGCCCAGCAATCCCGTCTTGCGGGCGTCCTCGAGCGCGATATTCAGCCGGCGGATCGCGAGCGGGTATTCGGCCCGGCAATACACGTAGCCGCAGGAGGCGCCGATGGCATAGCCCGCGATCGTCATTCCCTCGATCAGGGAATGCGGATCCCCTTCCAGGACGGAACGGTCCATGAAGGCTCCCGGGTCCCCCTCGTCGGCGTTGCAGACGACGTATTTGGGCCAGCGCTCCGTTTTCCGGGCCAGGCTCCATTTAAGGCCCGCATTGAAGCCTCCGCCTCCGCGACCCCTCAGGCCGGACTTCTTCACTTCTTCGATAACCTGCTCCGGGGACATTCCGCCGATGACTTTTTCCAGGGCCCTGTAGCCGTCCATCGCCAGGTAGTCGTCGATCGATTCGGGGTCGATCAGCCCGCAATTGGAAAGGACAATTCTGAGCTGTTTGCGGTGAAAGGGTATTTTCTCCAGGGTATCCGTATTCAGAAAAGAGTGCGCGTAAAGGGTGCCGCCGTTGCGGCGGGTCACGGTTTCATCCACTTTGCCGATTATGACGCTTTCCCGGACCGGGGAACCGTCCAGGTAGGCGGCCAGGATTTCCGCGACGCGGTCGGCCGTGACTTTTCCATAATTCATGCGAGGGCGGCCGGGCATCTGCAGCTCCACCATCGGTTCGTAGGAGCACATGCCGACGCATCCGACGCTGCTCACTTTCGCCCGCAAACCCCTCGCGCCGAGCTCCGCTTCAATCGCTTTCAGGGTTCCGGCCGCTCCCGCCGCCAGTCCGCAGGTTCCCATGCCGATCGTGACGTAGAATGCATCCTGTGTTTTTTTGCGCCACCGCTCCCTGGCCCGTTCTATTTTCCCGTTGATGTCGACCCTGTCTGTCGTGGATGCCATGAGGCTCCTCCTGACGGCAACCGGCCTGCCCGCCTGCGCGGAGCGACCGGTAAACGCGCAACCTTTATTGTTCCACCGCCGGATTGACCGTCCGGTTCTTTATCTTTGCCAGAAGATTCTCCCGGCGCACCTGCCCCATCACTTCCGAATCCAGGACCGCCACCGGAGCGAGGGCGCAGGAGCCGATGCAATAGACGACCTCGAGCGTCAGCTCGTAATCTTCCGTCGTCTGGCCGGGTCCGATGCCGTGCTGTTCGCGAATGGCGTTGAGCAGAGCCGGCGTCCCTTTCACATGGCAGGCCGTTCCGTCGCATACTTTGAGCACATGCCGCCCCCGCCTCTCCAGGTAAAACTGGGAATAGAAGGTCGCCACTCCATAGATCCTGCTCATCGGGATTCGGAGCCGTGTCGAGATCCGGTCCAGTACCGGGCGCGGCAGATACCCGTACAGGGCCTGCGCCTGCTGCAGAACCGGAATCAAGGTGCCTTTGCGGCCGCTGTATTTGTCGAAAACCGGCTCCATAAGCGCAATGTCCACTGCTTCGTCGAGCTTCCCGCACATATGAATCTCCATGAATTTTTTAGGGTAAGAACTACGAGGAAAGAGCCCTGCGCAGGCCGCCTCTCTGGAACTCGCCCGCCCATCCCCTGTCTTTCGGGCAGGGGTGAACCGGTAAATTACAGCACAGACGGCAGGTATCGTCAACTTTTTGGCTGCGGAAACTGCAATTCAGTCTCAATACGGGACCGAGCCCGAATCCCTGCGGCGCCGAACCCGGCGACACCGGTTCAGGATTTAAACTTTATCCGCAATTTCCCAATTGGCCTCGAAAGTATTGTCGTATCGGGTATAGGCATACTCCAGCTTCCTGGCCGTTGCCGGAGACTGCCCTTCCTTGATTTGGATATAGGTCAGGGATATCGCCGGCAGCAAACGCGGCTCCCTGGAAACGGGATCATCCGCGGTGTCCCGCCAGGCTTCTTTTTTCCCCGTGACCCTCCAAAGGGTTCCGTATTTCCTGCTGCGGACGGTTTGCCCGACCCGGGGGAGATGCTTTTCCCTGATCACGTCGTCATGAGTTTCCTTCATTTCCCACCTCCAAATCAAACGCCATCCCTGAAATTCAGCCCCTCCGACGATTCCCCGGCATGGTTCCGGCCGAAGACCGGTCAGGCCGGCTCCAGGCGCACGGCGCATACCTTGTATTCGGGTATCTTCGCCGTCGGATCCAACGCTTCGATCGTCAGGTTGTTGACATTCTGCGGGCCCGGAAAGTGGAAATTGCCGAAGACCAGTCCCGGGCATACGCGGTTTGTGACCAGGGCTTCGGCCAGCATTTCGCCGCGCCGGGACAGCACGCGTATCGCTTTCCCGCCGTTCAGCCCGATCCTTTCCGCGTCCTCGGGACTGATTTCCACCATCGTTTTCGGATAAAGATCCAAAAGAGCCTGCGAGCGGCGGGTCATCTCGGCGCCGTGCCAATGGTACAGAACGCGCCCCGTCGTCAGTATCAGGGGATACTCGCCGTCCGGAAGCTCCCGCGGGTCGAGATGCTCGGTGACATGGAACCTGCCTTTGCCGCGGGTGAACGTCCCGACGTGGAGAATGGGCGTTCCGGGGTGGTCCATGGCGGGGACGGGCCAATGCAGCGCTTCGCCCTTCTGCAGGCGCTCATGGCTGATGCCGCCGTAGATCGGCGTCAACGCGGCTATTTCCTCCATGATCCGGGACGGGCTTTCATAATGCCACGCGGCATAATCTCCCACAGGCCGCCGTTTTTCGCGATCCAGGATCCGGCGGGCCAGGTCGGCGATAATGACCCAGTCGGGCCGGGCCTCGCCGACGGGATCGATCGCCCGGCGCACGAGCTGTATATGGCGATCGGTATTGGTGAAGGTCCCGTCCTTTTCAGCCCAGCTGACGCCCGGCAGAAGCACGTCGGCCGCCGACGCCGTCTCGGAGGGAAAGATCTCCTGCAAAACGGTGAAGCCGCATTCGGCCATGCAGCGCTGCGCATGCCCCGCGTCGGGATCGGTCATGGCCGGATTCTCCCCCAGAATATACAGACCGCGGATTTTGCCCGCGCCCGACGCGTCGATCATTTCGGTTACGGTCAGTCCGGAAGCGTCGCTCGGATTGAAGCCGGATGCCCGACCGGGCGTCCATCCGGCCGGCTCCAGACGCCATGCGTCATTGAACCCGGCCCGCGCTTGCGCTTGCGCCGCCGCTTGATACCCGGGATAGAAATCGGGCAGAGCCCCCATGTCGCAGGCCCCCTGGACGTTGTTCTGCCCCCGAAGCGGATTCACCCCTCCGCCTGAAATCCCCATATTTCCCAGGAGCATCTGCAGATTGCCCAAAGCCAGCACATTCAAAACGCCGGTTGTGTGCTGCGTAATGCCCATGGACCAGATGACCGCCATGGGCCGATGGCGGGCCAGGATTTCTGCCGCCTGCCGCAACTGCTGCGCCGGCACGCCGGTCGTCCCGGACACCGCATCCGGCGTATACGCGACAACGGCCGCGCGGAACGGCTCGAATTCCTCGCATCGCCGGTCGATGAAGGACTGATCCTGCCAGCCGTTGGCGATGATGATCTGCATGATGCCGTTGATCAAGGCCACATCGGTGCCGGGACGCTGCTTCAGGTGGAGCGTCGCGAATTCGGTGATGTCTATCCGGCGGGGATCCGCGACAACCAGGGGGATCCCGCGGCTCAGGACCGCCCGGCGAATCTTCGCGCCGAATACCGGATGCTGTTCGGTTGTGTTGGAGCCGATGACGAACAGGGCCCGGGCGTCCCGCGCAACGTCCTCCATCGTGTTGCTCATGGCCCCCGAACCGAAGCAGAGGGCCAGGCCGGCCACGGTCGAGGCATGGCACAGCCGCGCGCAATGGTCCACATTGTGGGTGCCGATCACCTGCCGGGCGAACTTCTGCAT
>JAFGAO010000006.1 GCA_016933615.1 Acidobacteriota bacterium | reverse complement strand
GTTCCGGGTGGCGGCGCGCCCCACCGCCAGCATCGGCCGCCCGCAGAAAACAATCAATCTTGAAACCGGCGCGATGGAATCGCTTGAAATCATTGGCCGGCATGACACCTGCTTCGCCCTGCGGCTCCCCGTAGTGGTGGAAGCGGCGGCCGCAATCGTATTCGCCGACCTCCTTCGCCTGAACGGTCTACTCTCACCGGTTTGGGACACCCAATGAGCAGAAAAATTTTTTTTGTTTTCTACCCCATTGCATTGGGCAGCTGGAATCCCTGGCGGTTTCCCGCCGAGTCAAAAAACTGAAACCGTTCCTCTCTATTTTTTAAATCAAGGAGAAAAATAATGATTTATCCGGATATCGACAAATTCAAGGAAGATGCGGCTCACTATGCCGTCATCCCCGTTTCCAAGGAGATCCGCGCCGATTTCGAGACCCCGCTCTCCATATATCTGAAATGCCGCGGGCTCTTCCTCCTGGAATCAATCGAACGGGGCGAACACGTCGGCCGCTATTCGTTCATCGCCTGCGGGAAAAAAAGCGAGATCGTCATCCGCGGACACAATGTCGCCATCAGCGAAAAGAACGGCGAAATGCATTCGGTCCTGGAGAAAGAGTCGGAGAATCCCCTGAATGAAGTCCGCGATTACTTCCGCCGCCTGCAATCCCCGGAGTACGAGCACCTGCCCCCCTTTTACGGAGGAGCGATCGGATATCTCGGCTATGAAGCGGTTCAATACTTTGAAAACATCCCTGTCTTCACCGGCGATACTCCGGTTCCGGATGCCATGATGGTCATTCCCGAAATGCTGCTGGTGTACGATTCGGTGAAACGGACCATTTTCCTGATCGCCGCCGCCTTCACGAAAAACGGCGGGGAAAGTGAATACGAGGAGGCATGCAGGCAGATCACCGTGTACGAAGAGCAGCTCTCCCAAACCCTCTCCACTTCGGAAACGGTCCCGCAAAGGAAACGAATGCGGATGGAATCGGAAATTTCCAGGGAACATTTCCTGCAGGGAGTCGAAACCTGCAAGCAATACATCCGCGACGGCGAGATCATTCAGGCCGTCCTTTCCCAGCGATTCACGACCGAGATCGAGACCGATCCCTTCACCGTGTACCAGGCTCTTCGCATCATCAATCCCTCTCCCTACCTCTTCTTTCTCGATTTCGACGATTTCGTGCTCATCGGTTCCTCACCGGAAGTGATGGTCAAGGTGCAGAACCGGGAATTGCTGATCAAGCCCATCGCCGGCACCCGTCCGAGGGGCGACAGCCTCAGCGAGGACGACCGGCTGTCAAAGGAATTGCTGGCCGATGCCAAGGAAAAAGCGGAGCACCTCATGCTGGTCGACCTGGC
>JAFGAO010000062.1 GCA_016933615.1 Acidobacteriota bacterium | reverse complement strand
GCCTGAACCCTTCGCAAGGCTGCATTGCCTGTTGATTGCAGGATCCTTGACGGCCTGCCACATTCTGTAAAGATCGGGCAAAAATTTCGGAAACGTCGAAACTTCCGCCCTGTCATGCTTTTTCCAGATCTCCGGCAGCCCTGCGGGAACGGGGCCCAGAAAGCGCATGGTGGAGCGCATCCGGGTTCCTCGCGGACTCTTTTCGTATTCGTGCAGAATCATGGCCTGCACGTTTCCGTCAGGGTCAATCCCGGAGGCGACGATTGCGTGCTCGTAAGCTCTGGGAATAGGGCAGTCGTCCGGATCGTCCCAACGGATGCGGATCTTCATCGGCGGCATCGGGCCCATTTTCTCCTCCGCTATCTGGATGGCTCCTAGATAACCTCCCAAGGGAGGCGGCACTTCCCAGACGAAGGATTTGTGATCGTCCGGCTCCCACAGCGGATACCCCTTTTCCATATTGACCCACCACCAGTCGATCATTTCGGGCGTGACGCCTGCAAGCTCCTCGTGATCGACAACCGCGTCGGGCGCCGTTTCCGTCCTGCCGGGCCTGATTTTATAGCGCTCCACCGGAACCGGCTCGGTGGTAACGGCCATATTGTCCCCCGCCTTTTTAACGATGATCCACCTGAGCCAGTTCGCGTCGTCGCGCTCGGGATAGTCTTCCCTGTAGTGCCATCCCCTGCTTTCGGTGCGGGCCAGCGCGGCCCTGAAACCTATTTCGGCGCACAGTGCGATGCAGGATGCTTCGTGGCATTTGGCCAGACCGTGCGGGTCGTCGGCAAAAAGACCGTGCAGCTTCGACTGGACTTCCTTTACCCTGGAGAGAGCCTCCTCCAGCCTTTCCCTGCTTCTGCGCATGCTGTATTTCACGGGAACCACCACTTCCTGGATTTTCCGTACGGCTTCCGAAGCCGTGTACCCGTGGCTGCGATTCAAAGGCGCAAAAATCTTTTCTTTCAGAATTCCGATTTCGCGGTCGTCCGGAACCGGAGCGGCAGTCTCTTTTGCATGGCCGACCACGGATGGAGCAGCCAGCAGGGCCGCGATCAGGGCGTTCATCAGCCCGGAGCCTCTCAGCCTTCCGGGCGGCGCCTCCGCCGCGCCGGCCCACGCCGAACCCGCGTAGCTGGCGTCCCCAATGGCCCAGAGGCCCGGAAGGGTCGTCTTCATTTCGCTGTCTACTCTGACGGCTGAAAGCTCGCCCGTAAAACCCAGAGAAACTTCCATTTTTTCTCCCGGCGGCGGTCCATACTTCTGCAGCTTGGCCATCTCATGGCCAAAAAGATCTCTGAAATGCGGCCTGTCCCAGCGGAATATTCCCGGTCCGCCTTCCGACGCCCTGGCAAACTCGGCCATGTCGATGTAAATGGGGCCCCTCCCCGCAAGGATCTCTTTTTCCATGCCCAGGATGATCGAGATCGGGATGTCCGGCTGCGGGCCCCGGATGTATTTGGAGCTTATCTTTTCGCCCTGCGCGTTGTAGAGGCAGTTATAGCCGAAGACGACAGGTATGCCTGTCGCTTTATTGACGACATCGTAGAAGTTGCCGAACTCGGCATTGCGCATCTCCGCCCCGGCATTGTAGGCGGCGGCAAGGCCGTCGCCGCAGGCATTGGCCCACATGCGCATGACGCCGAAGTCGCAGTCGCCGTTGGCCAGTATGGCGGCCTTTGAGTTGAATACGGCAAATCCGCCGTCGAGAAGGCTGAAGCCGGCCGCCCCGGTCACCCGGCCGTCCCGTTTCAGCAGGTCGACTACCTGGGTTTTATCCAGCAGCCGGACTCCGAGTTTCACGGCCTTTTTCTTGAGGGGCTGCATCATGTCCAGGTCCGCCGCGGCCAGAGACCAGCCGAAAGGCAGGCGGTTCACGTCCAGTTCGCCTCCGGGGGTTTTCATGACGTTGACGCCCCAGTCCGCCAGTTTCTGAGCCGCCGGGTACGATTCTCGCGCCATGGCGTACAGCAGGTCCTGATCGTTCAGGTAAATCCCGATGTTGTTCACGTGGAAATCGACGAAGGCGTCGATGTCGTCGCCCGGCGCCAGGACCCACAGAACGCCGGCTCCCTTGTTGGCCTTTCCTCCCCAGCCTGCGGTCTGTTTGTCCACAATCAGCACGCTTGTTTCCGGCGAGAGCTCCTTGACTCGGATGGCGGCCGCGAGGCCTCCGAAACCGCCGCCGATAATAAGCACGTCCGTGTCGAAGACGGCCGGATCTTTTCTTATCTCAGTCATACTTGATTCCTTTAGTAGGGTTCGACCCGCTGCCCCGGCATGTGGGGTGCGACCTCGATACATTGAGCCGGGCAGTTGATCTCGCATGTGAAACACCAGACGCAATCCTGCCCGTAGGCAACAATGGGCCGCTCTTTGCTCTCGTCCCACCGCAATACGTCCACGAAACAGGCTTCGACACAGGTCCCGCAGCCGGTGCATTCTTCGGTATGGATCTCTATATGGGCGCTCATGCCGCCTCCAGAACTGAATTGTTATGAAATCATCGGGCCGCCGAATTCCTCGTAGATCTCCGGAAGCAGGACGGCGAGGTTGGAAAACTCATGCACATTGTGCCGCGCGAGCCCCCGGATCGCCTTTTCGGGAACCGAAACGCCCGGCGGAAGGCACAGCTCGGGCTTGCCTCCGGACATCCGGTAGCCCATCCAGAAGCGTGTGCGATGTTCGAGGCCGCCCGGAGACTGCCGGAAAATATGGCACATCAGCGACGGCGCCTTGATTGCGCGGCCGGTTTTTTCAGCCGGGCCGGACCATCCGAAACCGCCTGCAAAAGTCGAAACGTACGGTTCCCTCCAACGGGCCATGTCGAAGCCGAAATCCCCGGGAGACAGGAAGGTGATGTCGATGTTTTCCATCCCGCAGTTGCAGTCCTCGACCACATGGTGGGTAACGCCCCAGTTTTTTTCGGAGATGGGGATCCGGGGATCGAGAATTCTTTCGCGGGACTCGGCACTCACTCCGATTCCGGCGTGCTGCGGCGGGTACCAGATGCGGTAACGCATGGATTCGAGCGGGTGCCAGGCAAACCACCAGTCGATCATTTCCGCCGTTACGTTTTTGTATACATTCCGGTTGGCGATAAATCCCGCCCCGTTGGGCAGGTTGCACCATCCTGTTTCGACCTCGAGGCCGCCCGGGTTGAGCAGGTCGTTCATCCGATCCGGGTATATGGCTTTCGAGGGATCGCACGGAACGTCCATCTTCGCCAGATGAACCGGATCCGGCGGTACAGGATCCCGATAATATTTGGAATAGAGTTTGGTTTGTTCATCGGGATCGAGAGGGGGCAATTCCGCGTTGCTGGTCATCATTGTACACACTCCTGTTTCGTTCAGGGGGTAACTTTGAAAGCATATACTTTTTGATCGGTGCATCCAAATCGAAGACATTGCGTAAAGCTGCCGCCGACTGTTGTACGGCTGTTTCCCCCCGGTCGATCGTTCCGCTCATGGTGAAAAAGCCGTGGATCATTCCATCGTAGCCAATGAGTTGAACCGGG
>JAFGAO010000061.1 GCA_016933615.1 Acidobacteriota bacterium | reverse complement strand
GTTCCGGTTGGCTCAGAGGGCGAACACAAGGTTCGCGCCTCGCGCCGGATGAATGGATACGGGGGCGAACACAAGGTTCGCCCCTACGGTGAATCCCCCGAATTCAACGCCGAAAAAACGCGGTAGGAGTGCGGTTTGATCCGGACCGGATAACTCAGGCGCTTTTCGGAGTTCATTCCGAAGCCGAAAAAGCCCCCGCCCGCTCCGGCGGACTTCCCCGTCATTTCCTGGCCGCTGACCAGGTCCCGGATCTTCCCGTAACGGGGATCCAGGGACAGCTGGACATCGACGCTTTCGGGCAGGAAAGATTCCACGATGAAAGTACCGTTGTCGTAAACGAACAGGCTGACGTCGCCCGGGCTTTCCGCCCGCACGAAGAAATCGCGAAGCAGCCTGTTTCTTATCTGGGTCAATGTTGCAGCGGGGTAGCTGTAAAAATCGCTGAAGTTTTCCGGGACGGTCAGCACGAAAAGGGTTCCCTCGGCGTAATCCGCTTCGAGCAGCAGCGGATACCCGAGGTCGTTTTGCGCCGTGGCGCTCACGCGTTCCCAAACGTCGTTCGTAAGATACTGGATTTGGGGGATTAATATTCTCAAATTTTCCGGGATGGGGCCCTGGCCCCGGAAGCCCCCGATAATCGCCTTGCGTTCGGTTGCGCGGATCTCGGCAATGTCTTCGATGCCCTTTCCCTGCAGGGCCCGCAAGAGCCCCGAAGTGATGACGACCGATTTGCCGCCCGACAGATGCCTTTTCATTTTATCCACGATACCCGGATCGCCGGCGGCGCATTCGGTCAGGAGAACCGTGGGCGCTTCCCCCGGAAATTCCGGCACGAGGTCAATCGGGATGCCGATCATGCCGAGGTAGGTATGCAGAAAATCCTCGCCGGTCGAATGGCAGGGCTTGTAGCTTTTAAGCCCTACAGGGTTTCCCAATTCTCCCAGGAACGCGTCGGTTTGCTCCAGGGTGTACCCCGCCGCCCGGGCGATTGTTGTCGGCTCCGCGGCCGTTCCGTCGGCCTGCGGCACCGGCTTCATCATTGCATCGAAATCGAAGCTGGTCTGCTGGCCCTGCCAGGCGGCCCTGGATTCGGGGCGAAGCCGCTGCTGAAGCTGGGAAAAATCAAAAAGCGTGATTTCCGGGGCTTTCGCAAACAGGGTCAGCCAGAGCTGTTCCGCGTAGCGGTCCAGATACGCGCTGCCGGCGGTGTCCACCCAACCTCCGCCGTTTCCCCCGGGCTTCAGGTTCTCGAAGTACCGGAATATGGCATAGCCCAGATACTGCTGCAGGTGCTGATCCCAGGACCTGTCGCGGGTTTCGGTCCCGGTGTAGATACGATCGAAGATTTTGGGCCCTCTCTCCAGGTCGAAACCCAGCCCCTGAAAATGCTCATACCAGTTCGGGTATTTGATGACCAGTTTGATCCCCGGGTTCACGGCTTTCGCCGGTTCGACGATCAGTTCGCGGGCGGCCTGATCCAGCTGATCCAGCCGGAACCGGGTCCAGCTTTTTTCACCCTTGGCCCGGATGCACAATTCGCACTTGCAGTTGGTGAAGAAAAAATCGTCCAGAATAACTTCGTCGAAAAAACCGGCCGTGTACTCAACGACTTCCTTCAATTTTCTCCGGTGTTCCGGATTTGAATAACAGTATGTTTGAAACTGGTTTCTTTCGCTGACCGTAATCGTGATGCCCCCGGCGACCTCGACATTGCGCTCCTGAAAAAAACGCTTCGCTTTTTCCAGGGTTTCCCTGTCGGCAACAACCATGTCCCGATGCGTTTCCAGGTATATTTTATCGATTTTTACCTGACGGGACATTTCATCCCAGCGGGACTGCAGCCATTCGGTATCTCCCATCCGGTTCACCTCAAAGACGCGGGCGTAAACGGAAACCCTGAAATTCCGGTAGTGGCCCGCGGCCTGGACCGGGCACGCCAGACAGATGCCCAGATGGAGCGTAAAGAGCGCCCGAATCACTTGACGTTTCATAATTCCGATCCCTTCGCTTGGGCAAACCCCGCCTCGAAGATCAACGGATGCGCCCGAGGATTTCGAGGAGAAATTTCCAGAATTTTCCAACGCTGTCGATATGGATTCTTTCGTCCGGGGAGTGCGCTCCTTCGATGGTCGGCCCGAAAGAAAGCATGTCCATTCCGGGGACGCGCCGGCCGACAAGCCCGCATTCCAGCCCGGCGTGGATGGCTTTGACCCGCACCGGTTTTCCGTAAAGCGACCGATAGGCGGACCGGGCCGTTTTCAGTATCGGCGATTCCATGTCCGGTTCCCATCCGGGGTACCCGTCCGAATGCCGGATGGAAGCGCCCCCAAGACTGAAAATCGCGGAAACCGCGTCAACAACCTCGTTCAATCTTGAAGCGACGGAACTTCGCTGGCTGGTGTCCAGGGACAGGGAGTCTTCGCCGGTGCGGACGACGGCGACGTTGGTTGAAGTCTCGACCAGCCCCTCGATGGAACCGCTCATGCCTATGACGCCGTGGGGGAGCGCCGCAATCACCCCCAGTATTTTTCTCTGGAGAGCCTTTTTAAGAACCTTCCCGCGCTCCCTGTCCCCGAAATCGACGACGAGATCCATTTTGAAGTCCTGTTCGGCTTCCCCCAGCTCTTTTTTGACGTCGGCGTAAAGATCCGCCGTGATCTCCTCGGCCTTTCGGATTCTACCGGCGGGAAGAAACAGCGAAGCTTCGCACTCCCGTGCAATAGCGTTGCGTTTGTTTCCCCCTTCGATGCCCTCGAGGCGCGCGCCCGCGGCTTCCAGGGCCCGCAGAACCCGTCCCGCGATCTTGATGGCATTGCCCCTGCCCTTGTCGATCTCCAGTCCCGAATGGCCGCCCTTCAGATTTGAAACTTTTACCCGGGCATGCAAATACCCGGCGGGAGGTTTCTCGAAGGAAAGCTTCCATGACCCGCTCGTATCCCTGCCTCCGGCGCAGCCAACATAGAGCGTTCCCTCTTCCTCCGAATCCAGATTCAAGAGAGTCCTGCTTTCCAGAAAGTCCGGTTTCAGGCCGGCGGCCCCGGTCATGCCTGTTTCCTCGTCCACTGTAAACAGAAGTTCCAGCGGCCCGTGTTTCAGGGAGCGGTCCTGCATGACGGCCAGATTGGCCGCTACGGCTATGCCGTTGTCGGCGCCCAGGGTCGTGCCGTCCGCCTTGAGCACGCCGCCTTTGCGGACGAGCCGGATGGGATCCTTCCGGAAATCGTGCCTCTTGCCGCTGTTCTTTTCGCAAACCATGTCCAGATGCCCCTGGAGGGCGACCGGCCGGATTTTATCGCGCCCGGGGGAGGCGGGTTTTCGGACCACCACGTTTCCAAGCTTGTCCGCCCGGGCCTCGAGGCCCAGTTTATTCGCGGTGTCCAGGACGAAACGCGTCATGGCCGCTTCATTTTTCGAACAGCGCGGAATACGGGATATGCGGGCAAAATACTGCCACACAAGTTCCGGTTTCAGATTTTTCACCGCTGATTCCATAGGAAATCCCCTTTAGAGTCTGTTGCCCGGCTGCATGATTTCTTGATACGGATTCCCATCATAGCAGGTCTCGCTGCAACATCCGAGAATATCCGCGTTTGAAAGATTCTTTACTGTACCCCATGATGCCCGTATCCTTAGAGTTCCTATGTTGCTGATCTGCGCCGCGCTCCAGGAAGAATTGAACGTCGCCCTCTCCCTCTGCGGGGATCCGGAAAAGACCCGGCGGGGGGGTGCCGGTCTGTGGCACGCGGCCCTTAACGGCCAGAGAATCCATTTCCTCAAAACGGGGGTCGGCCCCGTGCGTTCGGCATCCCGCCTGCAGCATGCGCTCGGGTTTCTGGACATCTCCAGCATCCTGATTCTGGGATATGCCGGCGCCCTGGATCCGCGGTTGAAGCTGGGAGCGCTCGTGGTTGTCAGAAAAGCGCTCTCCTGCAGCATCGATGAAGCGGAACCGGCGGTGGAACGTATGAATCTGGACGGGGAATTTGCATTGGCGCCGAGCGATTTTCTCGTCCGTAGCGCGCGGTCGCTGGCGTTTCCCGTGCGCTACGGCGACACGATGACTACGTCGCACGTGTGGGGGAATCCGGAGCACAAACGGATTCTGCTGCGGAAATTCCGGGCCTGCATCGTGGATATGGAGACAGCCGCGCTTGCCCGCGTGTCGGAAGCTGCGGGCATCCCCCTGCGCTGTATCCGCGTTGTCAGCGATGAGGCGGAGGATTCCTTCCTGGAGCCTTTTTCCTACGACCCCGCCGCCCGCATTCCGAAGCGCGCGGCGCGGCTCATTGGAAAGGGAAATCCGGTGAAAGCGTTTCGAATGTGGAAACGGAATGCATCCGTTGCGCGGCATTCCCTGGAGCGGTTTCTCCCGGAGTGCCTGTCCCGGGATTCCGGGCTGCTGTCTGCCTGAGTTTCGCGGGCGGGCTCCCCATGAAAGGGTAGCTTGCGGCGCACAACCGTTCTGCCGGGATCCGCCGTCGGCGACAGGGTCATTCCATGGCGACGGATGCCGCGTCAATATACAGCTGTTCCCCGATTGCCGTGAATTTCTTCTTCCCCAAAGTCCCGGTTACCCGCACATCCAGCCCCTGGGGCGGCATTGTCACGGCATCCGGGTCGAAGGCCACCCAGATAAAATCCCCGCCCTGGTAAACCTTGAACATGTTGAATGTCGACATGTTGGTTTTGATTTCCGCCGTGCCGACGACAACGACGTTCTGCCCCAGCAGTTCTCCTTCCCGTGCGTTCACATCGTCGATGGCAAGCGTTCCGGGCGGTGTCGAGGAGCAGTTCAGGGTGCCGAGAAGGCAGACAATCAGCGAGACAACCATGCAAAGTTTTTTCATTGTGAAGCCTCCATGCTCTTGATGCATTCAGAGGAATTGCGACGGCCCGATTGTACAATAGAGTGGGGAAACAGAGCAATCGCAGGCTGCCGGCAATGTATCTTTTCCCGAAAACCCCGTCGCGCCGGGCCGGAGGGAATCCAGCCGGCAATATTCCCGCGCAGCAGACGAAAGCACCGCGCGCGCCGGGCCGGATGCTGCCGGCGCGGGGCGGGACCGCCGGGCCGGTTTACGGCATTGCAGCAGCGAAATACCGGGAATATGCCGGCCGGCAATGGTACACTTCCCGGGATTCCCCGCGCTCATTCAGGGTATTGGCCGCTTCGATGCGGGGGGGCGGGTTCCGTTTATGCGCAGCCCGAACCGGGTTTGCGGTTTTGACGGTCCCAACAGCCGAAGCGGCGGAATCCCCGACGGGGTTCCGGGCGCAATTGCTTCGGATTTTCGCATTCATCGGGCGACAGCACGGGCGGCCGGGAGATTGAGAATGCAGGTTGAAAAAACACGTTTCGGAGGTTGGCTGAAAAAGACTGCGGTTCTGGCGGGGCCGCTGCTTTTGCTGTTGGTGGCCCAGGGTATTTTCTTCGCGGGGAAAGCGCCGTCGATCGAAATCGAACCCGGGATGCCGGCCATAGGAAAGCAGACTCCTTTCCAGGTGAAGGTGTCCGAAGCCCGGCGCGGCTTGACCCGCGTCCGGATTGAATGCGTACAGGAAGGCCGCGCCGTGACTCTGGCGGAGAAAACCTACTCCGCAAGCCCGCAGTTCTTTCCCTGGGGACGCAAAACCGCCACTGACACTCTGACGGCAACTGCGGGCTCCCTGAACGTGCAGGGGCTGGCGGAGGGAACCGCGGTAATCCGGGCGACTGCGGACAGGGCCGCGACCTGGCTCCGCCGCCCGGGTCCCGTCAGCGGCGAAATCAGCCTCCCGGTCCGACTCACGGCGCCGTCCATTCAAGTCACGTCGATTCATACCTACGTCTCCCGGGGAGGAAGCGAGCTCGTCACCTACCGGGTCGGCAAGACGGCGGTGCGGGACGGGGTCCGGGCGGGTTCCCGGTGGTTTCCCGGATACCCTTTGCCCGAAGGCGAAGCCGGGGACAGATTCGCGCTCTTTTCGGTCCCATACGACAGGAGCGAGCCCGATGCGAGGCTGGTCGCGGCCGACGATGCCGGCAATGAATCCGAAGAAACCTTCATCGACAGGTTTTATGCAAAGTCATTCAAATCGGATACGCTGACGATCGGCGATGCTTTTCTTTCCAAAGTCGTGCCTGAAATCCTGTCTCAGACTCCGGGCTTCGAAGACCGGGGCGGCTTGCTGGAGAATTACCTGGCGATCAACCGGGAGCTGCGCCTGAGTAACGCGGAGACGATTGTGGAGCTGGCGCGGAAATCGAAGCCCGAGTTTCTCTGGTCCGGGCCCTTTCTGATGCTGCCCAACAGCAAGGCGACGGCCACATTCGGGGACAACAGGACCTACTTTTACCAAGGGAAGGCCGTCGACCGGCAGGTCCACCTGGGTATCGATTTCGCCTCCGTGCGCAACGCCGCCATTCCCGCGCCAAACGACGGGATTGTCGTATGGGCCCGTTACCTGGGCATCTACGGCAATACCGTTGTGATCGATCACGGCTACGGTCTCATGAGCATTTCAGGACACCTGTCGTCCATCGCGGTGGAGGAAGGCCGGCGGGTTTCCCGAGGGGATGTGATCGGAAATACCGGCACCACGGGGCTGGCCGGCGGGGACCACCTCCACTTCTGCACCCTGCTGCAGGGGCTCCCGGTGAATCCGGTCGAATGGTCGGACGGCCATTGGATCCGCGACAGGATCACGCGCAAACTGGAGGAAGCAAAGAAGCGTCAGCAGTAGTTTTCCCAGGATCCGCCGGTTTGTTTGTTATAGATCGCGCCCGATGTCCCGGGTTAAAATTCCTAAACCGCCGGATCCGGCATTAAAGGCTCGCGCAAAAAATAACTTATCCGGAATCAGGAGTTTACGACCATACTAGCTTCTCATCCCTTAAACTCCTGTCAATCAGGCTGAATTTAGGGCAGTGGCGCCGGACTGGGCTTATCCGGCTTGCGCGAATGAGCGAGAAGCCTGAACGGGCGAATCGCCGGATTTTCCCGATTCGCCGATTCGCATTGACTCGGCTGCCCTGCAAGGCAAGGCTGTGTTTTGGCGCTTGACTGGTCCCGCCTGTAAAGGCATTGCGATTCATTCAACCGGCTCATCGGCATCAAAATCTGAGGTTGCTTACCGTATAGGCGCCCGTAGTGTCGTCGCCTGCCTGGCAATTGCCATCATTGCATTTTTTGCATGGCGCAATCTTCGCTTGGGTCATGATGACAGAAAAGGCGCCAACCGTCTGGCGTGGTTTTCATTTGTCTTGATGGGAATTTCATGGTTGTCTGGCGAGCATCACGCCACCACTTTGGGCAGCTCGGGATCTCGGACTTCGGATCCGGCCTGCGGGCGATTTATGCGAATCGGATCGCTGAGTTCCTTGTAGAAGCTTGATTTTTATCGACTTATGCTTATTTAAGACAACACTTTAATATATGATAGTTGCGGAGATTATCCTACTATTCGACGCAAAATATGCGGAATATATGTTGTCTTTTGCGGTGAATAATTTTACAATCTCCGCAGGAGGTGCGGAGATTGTATATTCATGATCTTCAAGACTGGCCTCATTTCAGATGGGACAAGGAACGTCTTGCTGATTCTCTAGCGGAGGTCCGTCATAAGCAAGGACGGTTAACGGGCCATATGGAAGCCCTCGGCTTTAAGCTTCGCCAGGAGGCTGTCTTGCAGACACTTACGGCAGACGTCCTTAAGAGCAGCGAAATCGAGGGTGAGGATCTCAACAAGGTACAGGTACATTCCTCTGTCGCGCGCCATCTCGGAATGGACATCGGAGCGCTCAAGCCGGCCGATCGCCATGTGGAAGGAATCGTCGAAATGACGCTCGATGCCACCCGAAATTACGACCGGCCGCTGAATGAAGAACGGCTGTTTGCCTGGCATGCTGCTCTGTTTCCTACCGGGCGCAGCGGCATGAAAACAATCAGAGTAGGGACCTGGCGCGATGATAGCACCGGTCCCATGCAAGTCGTTTCCGGGCCCGTTGGAAAGGAGTGCGTTCATTATGAAGCACCGGCTGCGGGGCGGCTCTCCCAGGAAATGTCGGCTTTTTTTGATTGGTTCAACAGATCGCCCGAGACGGATGAGGTCTTAAAGTCCGCAATTGCGCACCTCTGGTTTGTGACCATCCACCCGTTCGATGACGGCAATGGTCGAATTGCACGCGCCATTACCGACATGCTTCTTGCGCGCTCGGAGAAAAGCCCGCAACGTTTCTACAGTATGTCGGAGCAGATCAGGCGGGAGCGCAACGCGTACTACGGTATTCTTGAGCAAACCCAGAAAGGCACAATGGATGCTACCCAATGGCTGATCTGGTTCCTCACCTGTATGGGCCGGGCTATCGAGAACGCGCAAAGCATATTGGCGACCGTCCTTGCCAAGGCGCGTTTCTGGGAACGCACGCAGGGCGTTTCGTTAAACGAACGACAAACTATGGTTCTGAACCGATTGCTCGAAGGCTTCGAAGGAAAGCTGACGACATCCAAGTATGCAAAACTTGCCAGGTGTTCTCAGGATACAGCGCTGCGTGACATCCTATCTCTGGTGGAGCAAGGAATCCTGGCGCGCAGCCCGGCGGGAGGGCGAAGCACAAGCTATGCCCTTGCTGAAATTGGCAATCCCTAACGGCGATTTTTCCATAGAGCGATGGAATGGACATTCTCCCCGAAAAAAAATATTTGGTGAAATTCGCTAATGCGAAGATGCCTTTCGGCAAATACGCCACAGGCCGCTCATCGATTTACCTGAACCATACGTCGTCTGGTTTCGGCAAAGGGGATTCCCTGAAGGTGAGCTTGGGGAGATGTTGCTTTTGCTGTACGAAATAAAGGTCAACGGGCTTGAGTACTTATTTGCTCCCTTTAGACAGCAGGGAAGATGAAGCGATTTGCTGCAAAGTGTCGAACACGTTTATGGTTCCTTCGAACTCAAAAGCAGAAAAATGAGAAACTGATTTTCTAGATGCCTTTTTCTTCATAACCCCAAAACATCCGGCCCTGTAACCTAGGGTGGCCGGCTGCTCCGGCGAAGGTTGTTGGCAGGAGCGCTCCGGGAGCCGGTGTCGCTGTCGGGATCGAGGATCTGCATATTCGTTGGAACCGACAGGCTCTCTGCTTCGCGATCGATGCCGATTCCGACTCCGATGGCCGGCGCGCTTGCGGGGCAAGCCGAAGCCATGCTTTTTGAGTGACCGATTACACACGACGCCCGGGATTCCGGACCGTATTGGTCAGGACTCCGATCCCCTCGATTTCCACCGTAACGGTGTCCCCATGCCTGAGGGCGGCCGTGTTTCCCGGCGTTCCCGTGTAGACGACATCGCCGGGTTGCAGCGTAATGTAGCGGCTGATGTGGCTGACGATTGCGGGGGGATCGAAGAGCAGTTCGGCGAAACGCCCCTGCTGGACCACCGTGCCGTTCAGCCGGGTTTTGATGCCCCGCCCGCGCCAGTTGTAAGCGGTCTCGATGCAGGGGCCCAGGGGGGCGAAGGTGTCGCAGCCTTTGGCCCGCCACCACTGGAGATCGTTCTTCTGCCACTTTCGTTCGCTGATGTCGTTGCCGCAGGTGAATCCGAAGATGCTTTCTTCCGCCTCGGCCGGGGTCGCATCCCGCGTCGTTGTGCCGATGACGGCAACCAGCTCCCCCTCGTAATGGGTATCTTCGGCATCGGGGGGAATGCGGATCTCTCCCTCCGGTTCCAGAAGCGCGGAAGGGGGGACCACAAAAACCGCGGGCTTGTCGGGCGCGACCCTGTCGCCGAGGTGGCTCCGGTAATTCAGCCCGATGGCGAGCACCTTGGACGGCTCGCACGGGCACAGGAGCTTCACGTCGCGCAGGTCTCGGACCTTGCCGGTTTCTTTGCGGTTTCCAAACAATCCGCCGCCGATATCCCGGATGGTCCCGCCTTCGAGAACGCCGTAGGAAGCGATATCCCGATATTGATAGCGTACGTATTTCATAAGGCAACCCTCTCTCTTTCCTCTTTTTTTCAGAGATTCTTTTTGCAGTCGGCCGGGTGGCCGGCCCGAAGCCCGGACAGGGTAGCGGTCAAAGCCGGCAAGGCAACCCGCAGCAGTTCGGGTTTCTGGGCAAAACTCATAACCAGATGGGCCGGCGCCATGTCGTAAAAGTATCCCGGATGGATCAGTATATGGTTTCTGTCGAGGATTTTGGACGCCGCTTCCTCTTCGTCCAGGCCGTCGAGGGAAAGAGTGACGTAAAACCCTCCCTGCGGTTTCACGTAATGGCAGCCGCCCGTCGAATCCAGGATTTCCTGCGCTATGTTCCAGCATTGAACGATCCGGCGGGAAAAATCCGTCCGCAGGCTTTCTCCGTGGCGGAATATTTCCGGTGCCGCGGCCTGAACGGTTTCATTCACGGGAAGGAAGGTGTCCGAAATGAGCTCGAGCGAGCGCATTGCCCGGTCAAGCAGGCTCCGCTCCCCGGAGAGCGCCATCCATCCGAATTTCATCCCGGGCAGTGCGAACATCTTGGAGAATCCGTTCAATGTGCATACAAGAGGGGCCGAGCTGCCGGCGGGACGGGGCAATGCCTTCCTCCCGATCAGGAATTCACTGAACACTTCATCGCTGATGATCGCGAGCTCGTGGCGGGCCGCAATTTCGGCCAAACAGGCAATCTCCTCCGCGGATGTCACGCGTCCGGTCGGATTGTGGGGGGAAATGAGCACGATCCCCCTGCTCCGGGTGGAAATTGCGGCTTCCAGCCGGTCAATGTCTATTGCCCAGCCTTCGGCTTCGACGAGCCTGTAGGGGATCAGCCGCACTCCGCTGAGCAGGGCGATATAATCGAAAAGGGGATATGACGGCTGCGGGCAGAGTATCTCGTCCCCTTCGTCGGCCAGCAGCTTGAAACAGTAGAGGTAGGAAAGGCTGGTCCCGGGCGTCAGGAGGATATTGCAGGGATCCAGGGACACGCCGCGACCGGAATAAAATTCCGCAACCGCCTCCCGGGCGGATTTCCGGCCCAGGGAATCGGGCCGGTAAATGAGGCATTCCCGGGACGCCCGCACCAGGATTTCTTCAAGGCGTTCCTGGGGGAACAGGAATCCCTGTTCGTTTATATTGCCTGAAATGAGATCGTGAACCGGCACCGACTGGCGCAAGAACGAGTCCCGCAGGCGGTAGAGCGGGTTCGTTTCTCCATGAAGCCGGGACGCGATACGGGAAAACATGGAAACCGCAATTGAAAATGAAAGATTGAAAAATTGAAGATTAAAAAAACCGGGATGTTTTTCAATCTCCGTTTCACGCTGAGGGTTCGCGCAAAATGTGAAGTTATTTTTGGGCGAATCCCAAGCCCGGGCGACCGGGCGTTTACGGCACCCGGGCAGACACATTTTATCAGCATGGCATAGGAGTTCAAAAGGGCGAACACAAGGTTCGCCCCTACAAGTTCTCTTCCGGGCGGACACAAGGTTCGCCACCACAACCCCTCTTCTGGTCGAACACAAGGTTCGCCCCTACAAGTCCTCTCCCGGGCGAACACAAGGTTCACCCCTGCCGATATGGTATGATCCCGTGTCTGGAGCATTGGGCGGAATAATCCTATGCACTGTCGAGGGTCGAATCTGGCTATGGGCGATGAAACAGCACAGACGGATTTTGTTGAGACTTTCCTGAACGTCCGCTACGCGGAAACCGACCAGATGGGAATCGTTTACTACGCCAATTATCTGGTGTGGTTTGAGGTTGGAAGGGTCGCCTGGTGCAGGGCGAAGGGTTTTCACTATGCGGAGATGGAAGCCAAAGAGAAGCGCCTCATGGTGGTGGCCGAAGCCGGCTGCCGGTACAAGGCTCCGGCGCGCTTCGGGGAGGAGATCGTTGTCAGAACTTCCCTCGCAAAAGCCAGCGACCGGTTGATCCGCTACCGTTACGAGATCCGCGCGAAAGAGACCGGCCGTCTGCTTGCGACAGGCGTAACGGCCCATCTGGTCACGGACCCGGAATTCCGGCCCGCGCGTCTGCCCGACAGTTATAGGAAATATTTCTCCCTGCCTCCCGGACGCCCTAAATAGTCAAACTCAGGATCAAGCCCCACATTTCGGCGTTAATGCGGGGCTTTCAGCGCTGCGCTGCCGGCGGCTTCAGGATCGCCTCGTTGGCGACCGCCTGGGCGGCCTTCTGAATGGCCTCCTGGTCCCCGATGTAGTAGTGCCGGATCAGGGCCATGTCGTCGTCGAATTCAAGAACCAGCGGGGATCCCGTCGGGATGTTCAGTCCGGCGATTTTCTCTTCGGAAATGTTGTCGAGGTATTTCATCAGCGCCCGGAGGCTGTTCCCGTGGGCCGAGACAATGACCCGCCGCCCCGATTGGACGGCCGGCGCAATCGTGCTCAGCCAGTAGGGGAGGACGCGCTCCACGGTATCCTTCAGGCACTCGGATCTGGGGATCTCCTTATCGGTAAGGGAGGCGTAACGGGGATCCCTGGTAGGGGAACGCTCGTCGTTCGGGTCGAGCGGGGGAGGGGGGATGTCATAGCTGCGGCGCCATTGGCGAACCTGATCGACGCCGAATTTTTCTGCGGTTTCCGCCTTGTTCAGCCCCTGTAAAGCCCCGTAATGCCTCTCGTTCAGGCGCCAGCTTCTGTGAACCGGGATCCACATGAGGTCCATTTCTTCCAATACTATCCACAAGGTTTTAATGGCCCGTTTGAGCACGGAGGTGTAGGCGACGTCGAAAGTGAATCCTTCGGATTGAAGGATGCGGCCGGCGTCGACGGCTTCCTGCGTCCCTTTTTCGGTGAGCCCTACATCCTTCCATCCGGTGAACAGATTCTTCTCGTTCCAGACGCTCTGTCCGTGCCTCAGAAAAACTACCTTTTTCATGGGGTTCGCTCTCCTGCTTCAGTCGCGCTTTCGAGGCGGCGTCTTCCGTTTCTTTTCCCGCCCGGTGTTTGAAGCCTTGCGAAATGATCGTTGATCTGTATATACCATAGGGGCGCGGGCCTAAAAAAGCCCGCCTTCCGTTTAAATTTCTCCTGTTACGTTATCGGCCGGCTTTGCGGCCTGTTTTCTATTTAATCAAAACAATTTATTCCGGATGCATTGAATAATCCTCCGAAGAGGGAGACCCCTGTCACGCCGGATGTGGCGGGATCCGGAGGCCGCTGTTACGGTATCCCGGCCGAATTATCGACCGTCCCTGCAGATGGCTGGGCGCTTCGCGCATCAACGGAGTTTGAGCGTCGCCAGGGCGATCAGGGCCAGGATTCCCGACGCTATCCAGACGCGGATGACCACCTTGGTCTCCGCCAGGCCTTTATGCTGCATGGCATGATGCAGGGGGGCCCTCAGGAAGATCCTCCTGCCCAGCCAGCGTATCCCGATCTTGTCCTGGATCTGGGAGCTGGCCGCTTCGGCCACGAACACCCCACCCAGGATCAAAAACAGCGCCTCCTGTTTCAGGACGACCGAGAGCACGGCCATGCTGCCCCCGATCGCCAGGGATCCGGTGTCCCCCATGATCACCTGAGCCGGGTAGGCGTTGAACCAGAGAAATCCGATGCCCGCACCGATGAAGGCGGCGCTGAAAACCGTCAGTTCGCCGGCCCCGGGAAGATACGAATAGTTGAGGTATCGGGCATAATCGATCCTGCCCAGGGCGTACCCGAACACTCCCAGGACCCCTATGACGAAAACGGACGGCACTATGGCCAAGCCGTCCAGGCCGTCGGTGATATTGACCGAATTGCCGACCGCGATCACGAAAAAGAATACAATCGGCAGGTATAGCCATATGGAATCGAACAGCGGAGCCTTCAGAAAGGGAATGTAGAATGTGCCGGCCTGGTTTGGGGGAAGCGGCGAAAACGCACTGGCCAGGTAAAGCATGAAGGCCGCGGCGAATGCCGCCTGCAACAGGAGCTTTTTGGCTTCCGAAAGGCCGTGGTCGCCCGATTTCCTCCGGGCCTTGGCAACATCGTCGATCATTCCGATAATTCCGAAAAACACCATCCCGGACAGGACGGATACAAGGTATCCGTTGACCAGGTTGCACCACAGCAGGCAGGAGAAGAGGATGCAGCCGACTATGATGACGCCTCCCATGGCGGGAGTTCCCGCCTTGTCGTAGGAGGATGCGATTCCGGTGTTGCGCCACTGGTCCACGAATCCGCGGCGGTGGAGATAACGGATGAATATCGGAGTCAAAAAAAGGGTAAGCAGAATTGCCGTCAGCGCCGCTCCGATCGACCTCGCGGAAATGTATTCCACGAGCCGGAGAAAGGAAAACGGTTCAAATTGGGTGTGAAGGAACCTGCCGAGGAAATAGATCATCGTACGATTCTCTTTTCTTTCTTCGTTTCAATCAGTTCCATGAGATGGCGGTAAACGGCCTTGATCTCGAAGTGCGGCCTGAAATCGGTGGATGTCAGAATGAATTTCTCGACGCCGTCTTCAATCGTTTCCGGGTTTTCGATCACGCCCCGTTTCACGAGGTTCAGAATGCCCCGCAGGACGGCGGAGCGCACCTTCCACAGCCGGGTGTCCCACATTCCGAGAAGCGCGGGGAGAGCGTCTGTCTCTCCGCCTATTTTTCCCAGAGCCTCGGCGGCCGCAACCGTTACATCGATATTGGTGTCCTTTAGAAGTTTCTTGATTCCGTCGACGAGGTTTTGGGCGGAGGCGAGCCTGGAACCGAAATGAGCCACTGCGTGCGCCGCCTGGGCTCTGACTTCGTAGTAGGGATCCGTGATGCCCGCTGCAAGCGCTTCCTCGATTCCGGGAGAGATTTCATCGAGGCGGACAAGGGAAGTGAGAATATTCCTCCGGATGAATCCAACCTGTTCGAAATCGCCCCCCAGCAGTCTCTTGTACCAGGGGACGGGTTTCCGTTCGGAATAGAGCGCCAGCATTTCGGGAATATTTTCTTTCGCACCCAACAGGCCGAGCAGTTTGACGCCCAGGTTGCGGTGCCGCCAGGAGGGATGAAGCAGGAGCGCGGCCGCCCGGTATTTGAGATATTCCAGATCCTGAGGCCTGGCAATGACTTTTTCCGGCCGGTATTCGTGGCGGCGCTTTTCCGCCTCCCGTTCCAGCCGCATCAGTAGCGCATGGTTGTCGGCAAGCGCAAAATCCCCGTCGGATTTCATTGAGACGCGATCGCCGCCGGTCCGGGCTTCCGGTTCGCCCCGCAGATATTTCTCTATGCGGATGAGGGCGTCCTTATTGAAAAAAGACCGGCTCAGGGCCCCCATTTTTTCGAGGCGCTCCCGGTCATGAACCAGGGAAAGCAGCTTTTCCGCAAGCTTCTCCCCGCTGACCGTTTCCGAGAGTGCACGGTTCTTTGCCGTGATCTGTTCGTAGAGAATGTCCACCGCCCCCGCCGCTTCCATGGATCGGGCGTTCAGAACCTGGTGGTTGCCGGGAAGATTGGATTTCGGGATGATCAATGCCGGGAGTCCCATGGCGGAAATTTCGTTCAGGCTGCCGGCGCCGGCCCGGGCCACGACCAGATCGCTCACAGCATAGAGGTTATCGATATCGTAGAAATACGGACGGTAAATGTAAAAGGATTCTATGTCTTTGAGCTGGGCTTCACTGTAGGACCCCCGCAGCCTTTCTTCGGTATCGCGCAGGGCGTCGTACTCTTTTTTACAGTAAAGCCCGACTCCATGGATGAGGAACAGGGAATCGCGATAGGGAAGCAGGTGGCCCAGGGCGTCGACCAGAGCCCGGTTGATGACCCGGGATCCCTGTGATCCTCCGAAGACCAGGATGATCTTTCTTCCTAGGGGGATGTCGAAGTCAAGCTTGCGCGCCGCCTCATCGCGGGGCTTGCGGCTGATTTGTTTCCGGAGCGGGTAGCCTGCCGGCATGCCCTTTCCGGGAAAATGGGACAGGGTTTCGTCAAAGGTTACGAATACTTGATGCACAAAACGTCCCATCAACCTGTTCAGCTTTCCCGGAACGGCATTCTGTTCGTGCATGTAAATCCGCGCACGCAGCAGACGGAATTTCTTCAGGAAAGCCGCGGCGATCATGATCGGGGCCGACGCGTAGCCTCCGGTTCCGACAATGATGTCGGGGCGGAAGCGGAGCAGAATAAAGACGGACCGGGTCGATCCCGCGAGCAGGTTGGCAAGAAATTTGATCATCTCGGGCGAATGACCGCCCGGGTACCTGGATGCCCGGACGAACCGGATGGGGATCCCTTCGCGGGGGACCACATCCTCTTCGACCCCGCCCCGGACGCCGACGAACAGGTAACGGGTTCCCGCTCCGGCGAAGATCGATCCGATCGCCAGTGCCGGATTGACGTGCCCCGCGGTTCCTCCTCCGGTTAGTAGAACCCTCTTGATATCCCGCATCGGCAAATGCACCATACTGAAGGGATGAATCCGCTGCCTGTCCCGTTCCCGCCGCCGGGAAAATATAATGGAACTCAAGTAATGTATCAGAAAAATCAATGAGATACACTACAAGTCCTCGGATAAACGGCGACAAATCATGGATCAAAGCGGCGGCCCGGAGGAAAGACCTCAAAGCGCGGGATGCTCCGTGAAAAACGGACGGAGGGATGCCGGCGGAGTCTCGATCCGACCGGGATACGGAATGCGGGAGCGCACACGGTTTTTCGAATGCCCCGGACCGTTTCAGCAACGCACGGATATACAAGGGTAAGGCGCAAACAGCGGCGGGGCGCATTGGGGGGGGAGGCATTCGATCTCACGCTCGCTGTGGGATCGAATGCATAACAACGGTCCAGCTGGATTATTTGGTTTGCCACAACCCGTGCAGATTGCAGAATTCCCGTGCCACGATGTCGGCTTCCTCGATGGTGAAGACGGCTTCGGCTTTTGTGTCCCCTTCCTTGAAGTCGTGCCTGTACACTTTATCCCCGGCGAGGACTTCCACGCATAAAATATAATGATCCTTTTCCATGGGATGAGGGACGCTTCCGACACGGACCGTCACTTTATTCCCGTCGCGTTCGATGACCGGCACGTGTTTTTCCACCGCCGCGTCGACCGTGTTTCCCACGAGTTCCTGCATCGCTTCACCGCAGCACATTATGGGAGCCTTCCCGTTCCACAGGCTTTCGACGATGTTGTGGCACTTTTTGCAATAATAGATGCTCTTTTTCTTGATCATCATTCTCCCCGTTTATTAATGATGGGTGGCCGGCCACAGGATTGTGCGGCCACAGTATTAAACTTCGGCTTCGAAACATTTTCCGCAACGTTTGAATTATACATTTTCCCGGGGCGAAGTGCAGCCCAAATGATCGGCGCAAAGGTCCTTTCGGCTCTGCGTCCACTCGGTCAGCCCGCCCGGGCCGGTAAATCTTTCCGCCCGGCCGTCTCCTTTGAACACCGTGCCGTTCTCTTCGGCTGACATGAGAAAGGACAAATCCGCGCCGATGGCGTATTCGGCCGCTTCGGCCGAGCCGCCGCTCAAAGGCAGCATCGGCAGATACAGCAGCCCTGCCAAAAGGAGACCGCGAGCTCTGACCGCCATATGCCTCTCCCGGAGTGCGTTGTATTCTGGACGGCCATTATATCCGAAAGACCGTTGCCGTCTTCCCGTCATTTTTTTGAGGATGTCGTCAGGGGCATCGGTTAAGATAGCCCTTATTACAAACGAAATAACCGGAGGCTGCAATGGCCGTAAAAGTTCCCGACGGATGGTACGATATTTACTTCATGACAACGGGGATGCCGGCCCCAGCCGTGCCGTTCTCCGCCCTTTGAAATAAGAACGTCGGTCGCCCCTGCCGATCCGTATGCCGGGGCGCCGGCGCAGGACGGTGTCGGACGGCCCGGATCGGATCGGGGATTGCACCGGGCGGATGCACCGGAGAAACGGAAACATGGAAGTGCGGCATGAACTTGGGAACCGGCTGTGGATCGGGTTTGTATGCGTTCTCGTCGCTTCTTCGGCATTGCGGGGACAGCAGGAACCGCCCGTGCTGCCCGCCACGAGGCTGACGGAAATACCCGTGGCCGTCGACGGCGGGGAGATCGGGGAGCGTTTGCGGGACTGGTATTCCCGGGGCACCGCCGCCGGCAACTACGGGGACTATTACGACAACCGCGACGGGGGGCACTCCAGTCTGAAGCTCGCCCCTTACCCCCAGTTGAGCAAAGTCGAATACACGGAAGAACAGATCAGGGACCGGCAGAACTACGGCATGCAGACGAAGATTCTTCCCCATGTCGTCTTCGGGAATTCCTCGACCGCGGCCGGACCCGAAAGGACCGGCAGCAACGCGAGAACCTATTACACGCTGACGGGCGGGCTGGAATTTCTCTTCGCGCAGTACGCCCGGAACAATCTCTACATATACCCCGAACACCGCGACCACGATCCCGGGCACAACGGCATCGGCTTGGCGGGCCAAGCGGCCGGATACGGCGATCTGTATCCCGCCAACACGCCGTACCTGATTATCTCGCAGGGGTCTTCCGGATCGGACCAGCCCTTCATGCGCGCGCTGCCCTACGTCCTGGCGGCATTCCGGCCGGAGGTGAAGGAACGCCTGGTTCAATCGGGCATGCTGATGCCGGCCGTTCAGATGATTCTGAGAATCACGAGCAAACGCCTCGAACGCCCCGAGGAGTATCTGACCGGCAAGGCGCACCCGACCGTCATGCGCGGGAGCGACGTCGATGCCGGGAAAATGGTCGATATGGCGCACGGGATTGCCCTTTCGGACATCCCCCCGATTGCGCTGCTGCGGGTGGTTCGGGAAGACGCGCCGGTTCCGGGCGTCGACTGCTTCGAACCGGAGCTTACGGAAAAGCTCGCGGACACTCCGGCCGCGGTCGCGCGCATCGTCCGGGGATCGCAATACCTGCGCAAAATGACGGTAAGCGCCGAAGGCAGCAGGGACCTGAATAACCGCCCCCTGAAATACCACTGGGCCGTTCTGCGCGGAGACCCTGAAAAAATCAGGATCGATTACCTGAACCAATCCCGCTCCAGGGCCGAAATCACGGTCGCCTATCACGGGCGCTTCCCGGTAGCGGGCGAACCGGGATTGGAATCGAACCGGGTGGACATCGGCGTGTTTGTCCACAATGGCATCTACTATTCTCCGCCGGCATTTATAACCTTCTACAGCCTCGATAGCGAAGCCAGAAGCTATCACTCCGACGGGCGACCGCTCGAGATCGCCTACGACGCCGGAACATCCTTTGTCTCCGTCGCCGACTGGTCCCGCTTTTTCGACATTATGGAATCCGGCGGAAATTCCTGGCCGGAGAGGTTATTGAGGGAGCAGTTTACGCCTGCCGAGATCGGTGCGTTGGGCCGGGTTTCGAAAGAGTACCGCAGAATCCACGCCGGGCGGCTTGGCGCGGAAGAGAGAAAGGAAAAGGCCGACGCCGCGTTGCGCAAGTCGAGGGAGGAGATCCGGTCCCTTGAAGCAAAGCTGGCCGAGGCGAAAAAATCCCTGTCGGCCCGCAAAAGCGCGCAGGCCGAAGCAGGCCTCGCGGAAGCCGCGGAGGCCCTGGAAGCGGCGCGGAAGGCACAGGAAAATCTGAGCCGTGAGTACCGGGAGGCCGGCAGCGCTGTCGCCGCGATCACGAAGTCGGAGGAAGAAATCCTTGCGAAAAAAATGCCACGCCTGGATATCGGGGCTTCCGCCCTGGTAGAGGACGCGCTCGATTCCCTGATGCGGGATCCGGATCTTTTCGCCGCCAATGAAAAGGATGTCCTGGCGCTGGTTGCCGCTTCCGATAAAAAAGCCGTCGAAGAATTTCAAAAGGTCCGCAAATCCCTCCTCGTTTACGGTGTGGCCGTGGATTCCGGAGGATCCTCCTTCAGGCTGAAACCGGTGAGGCCGGGGGATGGGTTCACGTCCGGACGCCTTACCCGGCACGAGAAGGGCATGGTCGAGCGGCTGAACGCGGTTTTGCTGAGCCGGATCCTTTTCCCCGGCACTGTCGGCGGCGACTGGCGCCAAAATTATGTGGATTTCAGAATCGCATCCGTGAAGCAATGGCGGGACGTGTATCGATACACGCCCGAAGGGGAGATGCTGGGTTGGCTGCGCTTCGGGCCGGAGGGAGTCCGGGAGTTCAACGCGGAGGGGCTCCTTGTAGAGGAAAAAGACGCACAGGGCCGGTGCCTCAAAGCCCGGGCCGTGAGATATGAGCTGGAACCGGTGAAGCTGGATGCGGGCGGCAGGCCTGTCGTTCCCCAGTATCGAAAGGTATTGACGGTTCCGACCGGCGGCGTGAGGGAATATTAGGGCAGGAAGCGCTCGGGGCGCCTCAGTTTTTCGGGTAGATAGGTGTCGATGACGTAATTCAGGCCGTGCTTGGCCAGCGCCTGCTGTTCCGCGCGCACGCTCATCTTCAGCAGAAGTTCAATGGCCCGGATCCACTCCTTATGGTGCCGGATAAAGGGGTCGTTTTTGATCGCGTCCCGGGCGCGCTTGATATCCACATCCTTTAGCGGGTGCGTCGGAAGCCGGTAGTCGACGATGTCCTGCGGCGTAATTCCCAGGAAACTGGCCTGGGGGACGCAGAAAAACTCGTTAAGGTGCGCCGCGTTTCCGGATCCGACTTTCAGGGTCCGGTAAATATTTGTTATTCCATACGGATCGCCGTCGACGAAAACGTAGACGGGGATTTTCTTCGAGTCCGCCAGCCGCCGTATGAAGCGCCTGCAGGCGCGCGTAGGCACGCCTCCCATGCTGATCAGGATGCAGTTGGCCTTTTTCCAGTAGTTGTGCTTTACCAGCCTCTGGAACATGCCCGCGGTTTCTATCACCAGGATGAAGTCGGCGCCGGTTTCAAACTCCAGCTGTTCGACCGAGATCGGGATGCTGTAGGCGCCGGATCCGAACCTGGTGCAGTCGATGCGCAGTGCCTTGCCGGTATCCCGGTCGTGGTCGATGACCACGAGGCGCCCGGCGACGTCCCCGCCTTTTTCCTCGGGAATAAAGCCCAACTGCTCGCGGTTGACCGCGAAATAGGCCTCGACGTCGTCCATCACCGTGTCCGACTCCGGCTGCTCGTTGAAGCGCGCCTCCTCCCAGTTCTTGGACACGTAATAGGCTTCCCTTTTGGTGGCGATGTCGTCGTTTTCAATCAGTTCTTTCGAAAGGGACACCATCCGGAGGGTCTGGGCGAATGTTTTGACCGTGTTGACGGTGAGGGTGCGTTCTTTTTTCCGCCCGGCTATCTCGAAAAAGCCGCGCTGCGGATGGTAGCGGACATTGGACAGGGACCGTACCGGAAACTTCATTGTGGGTTTCTTCCGCGCCAGGATTTTCTTATGAATATCCTGGGCCGATGCCCGGATCGCCTCGAGGACATTTTTCCCGCCGGAGGGCCCCCGCTTTTCTGCCGATACGCTTTTTTTCGCCATGAACCGATCCTGTTTTCCGTTTGCGGCGCCGATTGTCCGGAATCCGCGCGCAACCATAAAGCCAGAGACCTCTACGCTGTTCGACTGCGCTCGAGGACGTCTTTCAAAGTTTCGACCAGTCTATTTTCCGCGCTTTCCGAAAATCCCAGGATTTCGCGCAGCGCGATGCCTATGTGGGGGATGTATTTTTCGATATAGGATCTTTTCTTCTGCTCTTCGGCCGCCCGCCGGTGGGTCCGGATGTGGGACGCCAGTTTGCGCCCGCACTCCTGGAGCGCCAGCCTCAATTCGCGCGTGATTTCGGGGTAGGCCGCCACGGCTTCCTTGCTTTCCGATGTGAAGGGCACCCAGGCGGAGGCAATATGGACAAAAAGCAGAACCGGCCCCGCAGGCAGGGCGCCTTTTGACTGGGACAGGCCGTAGCTGCGCCAGTCGATTCCCAGAACCGCCTTGGATATGGCGCACGCGGACTGCTGGTACTGAAGCGGGACGCGGTTGGCAAAGCGCATCAGTTCGACCAGTTCGTCCCCGGGAAGGGTCCCGCCGTAGGCGAGACCGGCCTCGACCTGGAACGGATTGCCGCGGTACACGGAAGGCGACCGCGTCACGGCCGTGTAGAAATCCGCGTCGATCTCCTTTTTCAGCCCCGACAGGATCTGCTCTTCGCCGATGGGAGAAAGGCAGTTGGTGGCCGGGCTCATGATCTTGGTCGAATTGATCGCCCTGTAAAGGCGTTCGGCTTCGCCGGCAGCGATGGAGCGGGGGTTGGCCCGCGTTTTCAGGGAAGCCTCCCCGCAGATTTCCTGCGCGACGCGGCTGCTGACCCTCGAGAATTCCTTTTGAAGGAAAGCGCCGAGCTGCCGGACGGGGGATTCCTTCATCATGCGTATCAGCACGCCGAGCTCCACGCCGTAGGGGTGCGGCTTGATCGCCTTCGGCTCCGGGGGCAGGACCGAGGAGCCGCGCTCGAGATGCAGCGGCCCGTCTTCGCCGGGGACGGAAAATACGATTTCGCAGTGGGGATTCGCGATGGCCGTCTGGCGGATGTAATCGTCGACGGAATGCCTCCCCTTTTTATAGGTTCCGGCGAGCTCGATTTCGACCCGGGTTCCGTGGGGGGGCTCCCATTCGACGACCCGGTCGGTGATCACCTGGGGGGCGTTTTTCCGGGTGTCGATCTGGATTTCGTAGTAGTGGGCCGGCTTCCCCGGGCCGGTCCGGGAGGTCACGGCAATCGACTTTCCCGTCGTGAGAAGACCGTACATTCCCGCGGCGGAAATCCCGATGCCCTGTTGCCCCCTGGACTGCTTCAACGTGTGGAACTTGGAGCCGTAGAGCAGCTTTCCGAAGATCTTGGGGATCTGGGCCTTGACGATTCCCGGCCCGTTGTCCTCGACGCAGACCCGGAACCTTTCTTCTTCGATCTGGATGATTTCCACCTTCAGGGAGGGTAGGATTCCCGCGTCTTCACAGGCGTCCAGGGAATTGTCGACGGCTTCCTTCACGGTGGTCAGCAGTGCTTTGCGGGGGTTGTCAAAACCGAGCAGGTGGCGGTTCTTGCTGAAGAACTCCGAGATCGAGATTTCCCTCTGGCGCCGGGCCATGCTCTCGGCGGTTTCCCGCTTCCTGGTTTCCGGCGGTTCGACGGGTTCTTCTTTTGCCTCCGGGGGCAGGGACTCCATGTCCGGAAAGTCCAGCTGCGGGGAACCGCCACTTCTGGATTTGGAAGACGACACGGGCGCTCCTAGGTCCATGAAAGATGCAATCATAGGAAATCCTCCCGGCCATTGCAATAGCGGCTTCGGATCCCGTCTGTCTTGCGCTTCCGGACGGTTTATGAATTCCGGAAAGAGCAATTTCCTTAGTAAAGGGAAAAGATTGTCCGGCAATAAAAGGGAAGAGGCCCCGCGGTGGATCCGCGATCCTGCGCATGCCCGCGATGCTGAAAGTCGCGCGCAGGAAATGCGCGAAACGCCGGTGGATGCATGGAAAATCTTCTTCTGCACCATTTCCAGGTCATAAGCGTTCCCGCCCTTATTTAAATTACAGGGTTATAGTTTAATCCGCCTGCGATTGTAGTAAAATCCCCCTGGAAAATCCAAGAACGGTTTGCCTGAAACTGCAGGAGAAGAGGCCGTCAAGGTTTCGATACTGATGGGGTTTCGAAAAGAAATAGCCTGTTTTTCCAATTGACCCCCCTCTTTCCTTCGAACAGGATCCGGCATCCGATCCGGGCATCGGCAACCCCTGCGGTGACAGAATCCCGCAGGGCGAAGGATTCCTGTCATTTACGGATATTGCGGGGATTAATCGCATTTTCTTCAGACTTTTATCGTCCAATCGATGTGTAACAAGCGCACCCCCACCCGCATTTGCGGATTGTAAGATACTGCTGCTTCTTACGGTCCTTGCTGTCGTTATCCGTTTTTTTTCTTTCTTTCCTTCAGTGATCGACCACGATGAATCGACCTACCTCGTTATCGCCGATGAAATAAATGAAGGCAAACTCTTGTATACGGACGTCACCGATATTAAGCCGGTGGGCATATTTTATATCACCGCCGCTTTTCTAAAGATATTCGGCAACACTATTTTCGGATTCAGGCTTTTTGGCGCCGTCGTCATTGGACTGACCTCGTTCCTGCTTTATAAAATAAAATTGAGTATCGGCCATGGAAGGAGGGCGGCCCTGGCCAGCGGAATACTGTACATCTTTTTCATCTCCATTTGGACTTACTATGGAGTATCCGTCAATACGGAGCATTTTTTTAATTTATTTACGGCCCTGGCTGTTTATATCCTGTTCTCGAGCAGGAGTGCCTGGCGTTTTCCCTTGGCCGGGATCGTTATCGGAACGGGTTTCCTCATTAAGATCGTTGTGGTTTTCGACATAACGGCCATTTTCCTGTTCCTGCTGATAACGGATTGGATCGGCAAGAAGCTGACGCCCAGAAAGCTTGGATTATACTTCATATCCGGTGTTCTTTTCCTGGTTCCATTTGCACTGGTTAACCTGGCTTTCTATCTTTCCGGACATTTTGACGATTTCCGCCGGATTCATTACAGTGCATTCTTCAATTATGCGCAGGAAATAAGTTTTATCCCTTCCATGCTTTGGATACTTGAGTTTATTTTAAAATTCCTGCCCATTTTTGTTTTCTTTTTCTGGTCGTTGCTGGCCGGATATAGAATCCGCGGATATACAATTCGTGAAAAGCTTTTTGCCGGTCTATGGTCCGCGTTCTGCCTGGCGAGCGTGCTGATCCCCGGAAAACTCTTCGACCATTACTTTATTCAATTAATGCTTCCCGTATCGCTCCTCGCGGGGAATTTCTTTTCGCCGGAAGTAAAAAAACCGCGTGTCGTCGAGTCCCTTTTCTCAAGGAAAACGGGATACGCGCTGCTGGCATTTCTGATCGCGGTGAATCTTTTTATTCAGAAAAAAGCATATTACGACGAAGCGGATTGTGCCCGGGAGAGGGCAAAATATATTAAGGAAGTTCTGCATTGCGAAGCAAGCATATATACCAGTGATTCGCATCAAATTATTTATTTTTTGCTGGATGCACTGCCACCCACCCGCTATGTGCATCCCTCATTGATTTTCAACAAAGAACACAATAAGACTCTGGAAATTGACGGGGATAAGGAACTCCGGGCCATTCTGGACAAAAGGCCCCGCTGTATCATTACAAGGGATACTCCGCGCAGCGTTTTAATAGCTGAAACCCTGAAAAAAGACTACAGGCTGGATCAGTATTTCCGCGATTGCCCGGATAAAATATACACGCTTATAAATCCATGAAGGCGGGCTTCTCTTGCCGGTCCCATTATTTTTATGTTCCTGGGGAATAATTCCGGTTTTCGACATCCCGATTCGGCGGGGATTCCGGGATTGAGCGTTCCAACGGCGATATTGAGGATGAATCGAAGTGCAGCTTTTTGCCGGGAAGCCTGATATCAGCCGGCCTGATGCCGGGTAAAAAATCCGACAGCCGGGCGGGGAGGGCCGGCGCGCTTTTCGCTGCCGCCCTTTTCATGGTTCCGGAACGTCTATGGCATGAATACTTCTGTATAATTCAATCCTAAAATTTTATACACGCGGAGGTTTCATGGAAGAATGGAAAATGCGGCCGATCGGATATATCCGGAGTTCCTATTCCGATACCCGGGAGGTTCCAAAGGGATTGGGAACCAAACACACGAAGGAGGGGACGCTGGAGATACTGCCCGAATTCGAGCAGGGGCTCAAGGACATCGAGGGCTTTTCCCACCTGTTCGTCATATGGGTTTTCCACCGCACGCAGGGCTACCATCTCGTCGGAACCCCCCCGACGGACGATCGTCCCCACGGGGTCTTCTCCACCCGTTCGCCGCGCAGGCCGAATGCCATCGGGTTGACGGCCGTAGAATTGCTGCGGCGTGAAGGACGTATTCTACACGTGCGGGGCATCGACATGCTCGACGGCACCCCCGTCCTGGACATCAAGCCTGTCATGTCGAGCATTCCCATGGAAAAACTGCGGCGCGGCTGGCTGGAAGACGCGGAAAAACGCGGGAATCATGAAGAGCCGGTCCTAGATTAAAAATTGTGCACTACGTACACTTCGACTGTGGTCTCGGCCGTCACCGTTTTCCCTTCGGCATCTTCGGCTACGAGCCGGTAGGTGGTGTTCTCGGCGGGAGCGACCTCGACACAGCGCGAAATGGAGGGCCAGACGTTTTCAACATGCGGTTCGATGCGGACGCTCTCGGCGCTGGTTACGCTGTAACAGAGCTGGGCCTTCTCACCGGGGCCGACGGCGGGCGGCGTTGCGTAAAACCCCAGTATCTTGAGTTCGCCGTAGGTTTTGGAAATGGTGCTTTCCCGGGATTCCTGCAGCTCCTCTACACGTTGCTCGAAAGCGCGGTTTTCGCTCCAGCGCGAATAGAAAACCCAACCGAGGTAAAGTATTATCACGACTGCAAGCATCCAGGTGAAGCGGTACGCTTTCCGCATGTTCCATTGCTCCTTTAGTGTTGGCGGGCATTGTCGCCCGGATTTTCTCCATTGTACACGAACTTTTCCGGGCGGATCGAGCACGAACCGGCGATTCCACCGCGGCCGGCTGAACACAGCGGCCGGGATCCGGGCTTGGGAAAGAATCCCGGATGTGTTCCAATAGAAGCGTTTTATTTGCGGGGTGAGCACCTATGGAAAAAATTGTTCTGGGAAAGACCGGGATCGAGGCGGTCCGTTTCGGATTCGGGGGCATTCCGATTCAGCGCGTGAGTGAAAAGCAGGCCGTCGAAGTAGTGCGGCACGCCCTGGAAAAAGGCATGGATTTTATCGATACCTCGCGAATGTATACGACGAGCGAAAGCAGGATAGGGAAAGCCCTGAGGGAAACGGACAAAAAGGCCGTTGTCGCCACCAAATCCTTCAACCGTTCGGCCGACGGCATCCGGCGCGATGTCGAAATCAGCCTCAGGGAGCTCCAGCTCGATTATATCGATATCTACCAATGCCACGCGGTCGCCAACGTGGAAGAGTACCGCCGGGTTACGGCTCCCGACGGCGCCCTGACGGGATTGTTGAAAGCAAAGGAGCAGGGAATCATCGGCCACATCGGCATCACCAGCCACAGCCTGGACCTGCTGGAAAAAGTGGTCGATGAGGGCCTGTTCGAGACCATAATGGTCTGCTACAGCTTTCTCGAACCCGCCGCCGGCGAAAAGGTGATTCCGGAGGCAGGGCGGAAGCAGGTGGGCATTCTTGCGATGAAGCCCCTGTCGGGCGGGGTCATTACCTCCCCGGAGGCGGCCCTGAAGTGGGTTTTTTCCCGTCCCGGCATCCTGGTGCTCGCCGGCGTCGAGGAAAAGGCGTATTTCGACCGGAACTGGGATGTTTTTCTGGGTGACCGCCGCCTGGACGACGGCGAAGAGCGGCTAATCCGGGAAATCAAAAAGGAGTTCGCCGGCAGATTCTGCCGGCGCTGCGACTATTGCCTGCCGTGCACGGCGGGGATATACATTCAGTTCGCCCTCGGGGTGCGGTCGATGGTCCGCAGAATGGGCGATCAGGTGCTGGAGCAGCCCATGTTCAAAGATATCTGGGAAAAAGCCGCCCAATGCACCGAATGCGGCGAATGCATGGAGCGCTGTCCCTACGATCTTCCCATCCCGGATCTGATCCGCGAGAACCTCGAATGGGTGAAATCGCTGAGAAAACGGATTTGACCGTTTGGACCATTCGACTATTTTGACCCTTTCCGGAGTCAGGCCAGAAGCTCCTGGGCCCTGATCAAACGCTTCCGGACCTCGACGCCGTTGGGACAGCGGATGACGCACGAGGAGCAGTCGCTGCAGCGTACCTCGCGGATCTTTCCGGGCAGTAGCATGAAGTTTTCCCGCGCCTGCCTGTAGCTGCCGCCGAAATCGTTGTAGGCCAGAAAACGCAGTTCGTCGGCGACCGGCACGCCTTTCGGGCATTGCCCCCTGCACGTGTAACACATACGGCAGTAGTCGGGGCGGATCCGCTCGTTGTGCACGTACAGCATTTTTTCGTCCGCCGGCGTATAGGGTTCCGTCATCGCCCGGACGTTCATCTCCAGTTCCGCTATGTTTTTTGAATAGGGCACGGTCGTGGAAATTGCGGGATTCAGGAGCACCCATTTTATGGCGGCCAGCGGCCCGTCGTCCTTGAGCTCGATGTCCCTGGGTATGAATCCCGCAACGGCAATGATGACTTTCATCGCCACGACTCCGATCCCGGCGTCGTGCAGCCTCGCGATCGAAGCCTGGCGGAAAGGCGCGTTCAGGGCGTAGCTGTACGTCGTCTGGACCACGTCGAATTTGCCGATGTCCAGGATTGTATCCGCGACGGCGTTGAGATCGTGCGCGCTGACGCCGATAAAGCGGGTTTTGCCCTGCTCCTTGGCCAGCAGGCAAGCCTCGACCGCTTCGTCCGTGATTGCATCCGGGGTATCCCTGGAGTGCAGGTGCCAGATATCCAGGTATTCCGTATTCAGCGCCTTGAGACTGGCGTCTATGTCCTTTGCGGCGTCCGCCTTTGTCCGGGCATCGGTCTTGCTAGCCAGCACGACTTTGCTTCTTTTGCCTTTGAGGGCCCGGCCGGCTATGCGTTCGCTTTCTCCCGCACCATAGCCGCGGGCCGTGTCGAAGTAATTGACCCCCAGATCGATTGCACGGGCGATGACGGCGGGATCGGGCGCGATGCCCACGCCGGATCCTACGGCCGATACCTTCAAACCGGTTTTGCCCAGCATGCGGTAGGCCGTCGGCGTCGGCGGTTCGGACGCGGAAAACAGTTTGTGTGTGGATACCAATCCTGCCGCAGGCAAAGCCAGGCCCGCCTGCAGAAATTTTCTGCGCGAGGTATGGAATGTCACAAGGCCTCCTGTTTTCTTTTTGACAACGATGTTAATTGAAAGGATATTAGAGAGCAATGCAGTATTTGCCGTCGCCTTCGTTTTTTAGTGCTATGGACAGGGAGGATGCAACAAGATGAAAGAATTCGATCCCAAGAGCCTCGAGGAATTCGACGGGAGGGAAGGCCGCCCCGCCTATGTCGCGGTAAAGGGCAAGGTCTTCGACCTTTCGGAAAGCGAACTCTGGAAAACCGGGGAACACATGAGCCGGCATGCCGCGGGCAGGGAACAGGGAGAATCCCTGGAAAACGCCCCGCACGGGGAGGAGGTTTTTGACAAATTCCGGCAGGTGGGGATTATAAAGTCGGATGCGTCCGCCGGGGCGAAACAGCCTCCCGCCTGGGTATCGCTGATCCTCAGGCAGCATCCCCACCCCATTACCGTGCATTTTCCCCAGGCGCTTCTGTCCCTGGCCCCGCTGTTTCTGATTCTTTTCTATTTCACCGGCAACGGGCATTTCGAACGCACCTGCTATTACCTCGCAATAACGGGTCTGCTGACGGGCGTGCCGGCGCTCCTGACGGGTTTCTTCCACTGGAATTTCAAGTACGCCGCAAGCCGGAAAGGCATATACCTTTTCAAGATGACTGTGTCTCTGCTGCTGTTTTTCTACACGGCCGTGGTCGTCTCCGTCCACACGGCAAGGGGAATCCTGCCGGTCGAGCCGGTCGATATTCTGATGCTGGTTCTCTATTTACTGCTGATTCCGCTCGCCGTCGCCACGGGCCACACCGGCGGGAAAATCGTTTTCGGCTGATCTCCGCTTTCCCCGGCGTCCGCCTCCCGGCTTGCGAAGAGACAGTACAAAAATTCTCCCATGCATTGCCGCCGCAGGGGCGAACCTTCCGCCTTCGCCTGCGGGCTTCGGCGGACAAGTGTGTCCGCCCTGCGACGCGCCTTCAGGGAGGGAACGTTTTACGGGCCGAAAAGCTCCAGCCAGGACTGAAAGATGGCCGCTTTATCCGCGCCATATCGGGCGATGCTGCGTACGATTTCTTCGACCGATTTCTCGGGTTCCGTGCTGCGGCTTTCCTTGGAATAAAATTTGTCCGCGAAACAGACGATCTTCTCTTCAATGGACAGGGGCATCATGTCGCGTTGCGGCAGCGGCAGATTGTGTCTCCTGACATCCTCCGCCGATATGCCGATCCCGACATGCCGTTCGCATACCAAGGCATGCCGGGGCAGGTTCCTCTCCTCGAGGAGCTCTCTGCCCAGGTACCCGTGACAGACATACGGGTAGGCGCCGCGGCAATCCAGGCCTGGCGTGTCGGTTAGAAATATGGCTATGTCGTGCAGCATGGCCGCTTCCCGGATGAAATCGATATCGGGAAGGAGGTGCGGCACTCTGCGGGCAACGGCGACGGCTTTGCGGGCCACATCCTCTCCGTGGCGGACCGTGATGCCGTGCGCCCTGGATCCGGGTGCATAGAATTCATTGATAATATCGATGGGATTCATGAAGCCGCGCCGTCCTTTCGGTCAACCTTTTGTTTTTGCGCGAACCCTAAGCATTCGCTGCGGGTCTGCTCCATGCCGGGAAATCCGGTTGCCGCCGTTTGCCCTGCTGGGCTTTCCCGTCTTCGCAAGCCCTGCCTGTGCATGATAGCAGAGTCGCCGCACCGGATCCCTTTTCTTCGACACTCCAAAGATTGCGAATGGAACGCGGGACGTCTGCCGAAACCTTTTGACTCGGGAACCCGAAACACGTAATATGTTGGCCTTATTTTGTATGGTTGCGTTTATTCCGACCTGTTACTAAGGAAAGATGAAGAAATCGAATAGAAACGTGCCGAATCATTCTATCCCCGTCAATCCCCTAAAATGCTGAAAACAAGGAGTTACACATGATCAAACCTCACGGTTCCGACCAACTGAATCCGCTTTACGTAATGGACGACGCCCAGCGCGCGGCCCTGAAAAAAGAAGCCGAGAGCCTTCCCTCCGTCCTGGGGTGTTCCGCCGCCGCGGCTAACGCCGTGATGATGGGCGGAGGCTACTTCAATCCCCTCAAGGGCTACATGAAGAAAGCCGACGCGCTGTCCGTGGCTGAAAAGATGAAAACCACCTACGGCCTGTTTTTCCCGGTTCCGATCCTGTGCATGGTCAAGGACGCTTCCGCGATACGAGGCGCCAAAAGAATTGCCCTGAAAGATCCCAACGTGGAAGGCAACCCGGTCATTGCCGTAATTGACGTCGAAGAGATCGCCGAGTACACCGATGATGAAATGAAGGCCATGACCCAGCAGATTTTCCGGACGTCGGACGAGAATCATCCCGGTGTCCATGCGTTCAATTCCGTAGGCAAAGTGGGCATCGCCGGCCCGATCCGGGTCCTACACTATTCCTATTTCGAAACCGATTTTCCGGAGACATTCCGTACCGCGTACCAGATCCGCGAAGAGATGGCCAAACTGGGATGGGAAAAGGTTGTCGCCTTTCAGACGCGGAATCCCATGCACCGCGCCCACGAGGAGCTGTGCCGCATGGCTTACGAGCAGCTGAATGCGGACGGCATCCTGATCCACATGCTCCTTGGAAAGCTCAAGAAAGGCGATATCCCGGCCGATGTCCGCGACGCGTCCATCCGCAAGATGGTGGAGATCTATTTCGAACCGAACACGGTCCTGATCACGGGCTACGGGTTCGACATGCTGTACGCCGGTCCCCGTGAAGCGGTTTTGCATGCCGTATTCCGCCAGAATGCCGGTTGCACGCACCTGATCGTAGGCCGCGACCACGCCGGAGTGGGCGACTACTACGGCGGTTTCGACGCCCAGACGATCTTCCGCGAGGAAGTGCCGGAAGGCGCACTGCTCATCAAGATTTTCGAGGCCGACCATACCGCCTATTCCAAAAAACTCAACAAGGTCGTCATGATGCGGGATTGCCCGGACCACACCAAGGACGATTACATCATGCTGTCCGGCACGAAGGTGCGCGAAATGCTCTCCAGGGGCGAAGCCCTGCCGGTCGAGTTTTCCCGCCCTGAAGTGGCCAAGATACTCATGGGTTACTACATGAACCTTAAAGAGTAAGATCGGCAGCGCGGCCTCCGAGGCTTCCGGCACATGAAGCATCGGGGAAACCTGGAACGAAAAGCCCGCAACGGCAAGCCGTTGCGGGCTTTTTTCAATGGTGCCTCTGATAAGAAAAGACCGTCCGCGTATAAGGCGGCGCCGGTTGTTTCTTTTTTGCCGGGGCACGCGCCGCGCCCGGTGTGGTAGAGTCTGCGGCATGGAAGAGTTCAAGGCCAGGCTTTTCACGATAGGGTGCTGGACCGGCTGCGCGCTCAGTACGGTTTTCTGGGGCACGGTCTCGATTCTGGGCAGCCTTGTCTCCGGCAGCGGCAGGCTCCAGCATTACTGCATGCGCCGGTGGTCCAGGGACAATCTCCGGTTGAGCCGGGCCCGGGTCCGGCTCGAAGGCCTCGAGAACGTCGATTCCGGGCGCCCCATGATTTTCGTGGCGAACCACAGCGGTTTGCACGACATCCTTTCTCTTGCGGCATTCCTCCCCATTCAATTCCGCTGGGTGGCAAAGAAATCTCTTTTCCGGGTGCCCTTCATGGGATGGCATATGCGGCGCTCGGGCTACATTGCCATAGACCGGGACAACCCGAGGGACGCGGCCAAAAGCATTATCCGGGCGGCGAAAACGATACGCGACGGGAAGAGCGCCATCGCTTTTCCCGAGGGCACCCGAAGCCGGACGGGAGCGCTGGGAAAATTCCACAGCGGCGCATTCGCGCTGGCACTGCGGACCGGAGTTCCGCTGGTGCCCATTTCGCTTGAGGGAAGCTGGCGTGTGATCCGGCCGAAAACTCTCAAGGTGAATCCGGGCGTGATCCTGCGCATCAGAATCGGCTCACCGATCGACCTGAGCTCCTATTCCAGGGGCGAGAAGCACCGTCTTATGGAAGACGTTTGGGGGATCATGAACCGGACCCTGGAGGATCTGCGACGGCAAAGGCAGCCGGGCGAAGAATCCGGGGATGCCGTATACCGCTGGATCCACCGGGGCGCCCGGCCGCATCCGGACGCCGGCAAATGATCCGCGGGAATGGGTCAATCCCGGCCGGCGCTATTTTTTCTGCTCTGAAGCGTCACCGGGCTTCCCGTTCTTGAAAGGGTTTTTGGTAAAAAAGGATCGCAGGTTGAGTTTGTCGGCTCCCTTTTCGGCGGATTCCCGGATTATCCGGAGCCACCGGCGGGCCCACGCATATTCGGTGGCCAGGATGGCCAGGCCGACTGGAATGACGACAACGGCCGGCCCCGGCAATACCAGAAGCGCGATGCCGAACAGAATGACCGTGCCTCCTACGATGGTAACCGCTATTTTACGGGCTCTTTTTATCATGAGTTTCTCGCGGATGAAGCAGGGGCAATTTTTTCAATTTCGTCCATAATCCTGTTCATGCCCTGCAGGGTCGCCTCAAGCGGTTGCGGCGTGGTCATGTCTACACCCACCTTTTTCAGAAGTTCAATCGGGTAGTCCGAGCCCCCGGATGCCAGCAGGTCCAGGTATCCGGCCGCGGCATTTTTGTCCCCGGAAAGGACGCGCTCCGACAATGCCGCGGATGCGGTATACGACGTGGCATACTGGTATACGTAAAAGTTGTAATAGAAATGGGGAATCAAGGCCCATTCCGACTTGATTTCCCCGTCCACGATGCAGATTCCCCGCTCGTGGCCGTAATATTTTCGCGCTGTTTCTTCGTAAAGGGAGTCCAGGAGGTCTCCGGTCAGGGCCGCTCCGGATTCCATCGTCTCATGTATTTTGAGTTCGAATTCGGCAAACTGCACCTGCCTGAAAACGGTCGCCCGCGCGTTGTCCAGGTGGTTGCACAGCAGCGAAAGACGGACCTCATCCCGTTTTTCAATCTCCAGCATGTAACGAAGCAGCAGGGCCTCGTTAAAAGTGGAAGCGACTTCGGCCACAAATATCGAGTAGCCCGACAGCGGGTAGGGCTGGGCCCTGTTGGCCAGGAAGCTGTGCATCGTATGCCCCAGTTCGTGGGTCAGGGTGCTTACATCCTCGTACTTTCCGTTGTAATTCAGAAGCATGTAGGGATGCGCGTCGTAGGCGGATCCGTTGGAATAGGCGCCCGATCGCTTCCCTTCGTTGTGGTAGACGTCGATCCACCGGTTCGAAAGCGCCCTGCGCGCTATGTCCAGGTAGTCGCCCCCGAGCGGCTTCAGGGAAGCCAGCACATGATCGACGGCTTCTTCGAAAGTGTAGCTTAAATCCACCTCCCTGACGACCGGTGCATACAGGTCGTAGTAGTGCAAATCATCCAGCCCGAGCAGCCGCTTGCGGATGCCCAGATACCGGTGAAGGGTTTGGAGGTTCGCGTGAACTCCGTCGATCAGATTCCTGTAGACGGCCGCCGGTATGTTGTGGACGTCCAGGGCGTATTCCAGGCACGATCCGTAGTTGCGTGCGCGGGTGAAAAAAAGGTTTTTCCTTACTTCGGCGGAGAGCTGCGCGCCGAAAGTCCTGCGGAATTCGCGGATTTTCCCCAGGTAGGATGCGAATACCTTGCGCCGGTCTTCGCGATTGCGCGCACGCCGGTAGAGACTGAAAGCCGCCGGGTCGAGACGCACGGTTGTTCCGTCCTGCAGGCCGACATCGGGGTAGGGGAAGTCCGCGTTGGAGAAGACGTTGTTGATGGCCAGCGGGGAATCCGCCATCAGGCCGGCGCCGGCGATAATTTTTTCCTCTCCCTCGGTGCCGGTATGGTCCTTTTTCCTGAGAATGTCGTCGAAGATATGGCGGTATATTCCCAGCCCGGGATCCCGGTCCAGAAAAGCGCTGACTGTTTCCGGCCCGATTCCCAGTATTTCCGGTTCCACGAAGGAATACAGTGTGGTGAGATCCGACCCGATCTGGCCCATTTCCTGGTCCATTGCCAGACAGGCGGCGTTGCGCGTGTCCAGGTCCGACTGCATGCCGGCGTAACACGCGAGCCGGACGCACTCCTTTCTGAGTGAATAGACGAGGTCCAGACATGCGCAGAGCTTTTCAGGGCTTTCGGCCAGGCTTCCCTTGAAGCCCGAGATCCGGGGCATTTCCGCAATCAGTTTCTTCTTCGCCTCCAGCCAGGAGGCGTCGTTTGGATAGATGTCGCCGAGGTCCCACTTGTACCTGTCGGGTATTTTCGACCGGTCCCGTTCTTTCACGTACCTGTCTTCCATTTGAAATGCTCCCTTGTAAAACGCGTTTACGGTGTCGTCGCGGTTCAGCTGTACGGTTCTTTTACATATCTCAGCAAGAGCGATCCCGGACAAGGGCGATGCCGGCGCGGCAGCCCGCCGGTTGCGCATCGATGTCCGGGTTGCTATGATCTTTCCGTGTTTCTCCTGTGTTTTGTTTCGCAGCAGAAGGCACCATACCCGTAAAACGGCAAATTTTATAGGCGCGTGCGCTCTTTGGACAGTTTTTTATGAAAATATTCGATAATTTTTATATTTATTTGTGGCAGGGGCGCGACAATAACTGCAATGCCTGCCTGCTGGCCGGCGTGCTGAAGGGGGGCAGGCACCTGCTCGTCGATCCGGGGCACGTGCGGACTCCCTCCTATCGGGAGCCGGGCCTTGAAAAGCTGGCTCGGGAAATTGGGCGCGACGGCCTGGATTATTCCTCGGTCGGTCTGGTGATTGTGACCCACGGGCATCCGGATCACTGCGAAGCCGCCGCGGTCCTGCAGCGGGAAACGGGCGCCCTGGTTGCCATGCACCGGGCGGACGAGGAAATGTTTCAAATGCTGGGAGGCAGGGCGGATATTTATCTGCAGGAGGGAACGCTGGAGCTCGCGAACGGGAGCAAGACCGGCCTGGAGATTTTTCATTCCCCCGGGCATTCGCCCGGCCATGTCACAATTTACTGGCCTTCGAGAAAAGCGCTCATCGCCGGGGACTGCATTTTCTACCGGAGCACCGGCAGGACCGATCTTCCGGGCGGCAGTCACCAGGCGCTGCGGGACAGTATCGAGAGGATGTCCCGTCTGGATGTCGAATGCCTTCTTTGCGGGCATCCCTACGGCCATCCGGGATTCATCCGGGGGAGGGAAGAGGTCAGGGAGAATTTCGAGCTCATACTGAGCTATTTGTAAAAAACCGCCGGTCCGCATCTTCGCCGGCCGGCAGGGAGAGCAGGGAATGCAGGGAATGCAATGGTGATGCGTCTCCATGCATTCCGGTTGGATGCACCTGTGAATCCGGTTTTTTAAGGGAGAAAGAAGTGGGGGATGAGGGAATAAAAAGCGCCCTGGAGATTGCCATGGAGAGGATTTCGGGTTTGCCGGAACTGACTCCCGAGGAAATTGCCGAGCAGAAGGAGAAGGAGTTCCGTCCCTTGGGCGAAGCCTTGGCCAGTAAGTACATGCAGGGCGTCATCGCCGAAACGGAAATTCCCGCGGAAATCGCGCGGCATGCGGGGGAACCGGGCGAGATTGTCCGCCGCGCTTTTGTCGCTTTCCTCTGCCGGTCGGTGCGGCCGGACGATCCCGGGGCAGCGGTCAGGGCCCTGAATGGGCTGTGCCGGCTTGCGGGAGATGCGGAAGGCCTTCGGGAGAAAACGACGACTGCCTGGAGCCGGATTCTGGATGATTTCCAAAAGCGAAAAGATAAAATACTTCTGGAATGCGAAGCCACCGAGATGGAAAAACTGGGTTCCCTTGGAATCTCCGGTTCTGCGCTGCGGCCCAATATGGCGGATAATGAATCTTTGAAAAACGAACTGGATGCATTGCGGCGGTCCTGCGAGCCCGAACTGGAGAAACTCAGGGCCGTTTTACTGGAGAGCCTGCTGGGCGGCTGAAGCCCGATCCCGACAATGACGGTCGACAACCGCCGCCGCATCTTTGAAACCCGATGGGCTGCCGATTCGTTCAGCTGTATTTAGCGCTGAGTTTGGCGAGAAGAATGCGCAGATCCGGCGGCGTGCCGTTGAAATGAACGACGGTTTTGTATCTTGGACCGTGGTCGGTCAGGGTTTTGGTGCTGCGCACGACCATGCCTTTCAGAATTATCATTCCCCCCGTGAATTCCGACGGGATGTGCAAGTCGATTATTTCGCCCTTCGGCGCCTCTATCCGGGAGGAAAGCAAGGCTCCCTTCAGCGAGAGATTCACCATAACCGCATGGTGGTCCGCATCCCTGCAGGTAAAGCTGCAGTCCAGGAGTTCAAGCACGCGAGAGCTGCTTCTCCGATCCTTTGGAATCCTGCTGTATGTAGCCATTAATATACCCTTTGAAAATCCGTTGGATGTCTGCCCCCGATCGATATCCCAGATATCTCCGGCAGATCGCAATCATGTTTTCATATCGGCACGGACCCCCGGAATCCCAGAACAAATACTCCGGAATTGTTCATAGGGTCGCGCGTTGGTCTTGCCGCCGGAATCAAGGGCGGATTCGGACGTCTGATTGAGGGATGCGGGCCCTTGGCGGGCATATTTACCGGCAACCGGCCGTCCCCTTGAGAAGCCAGGCCATATTGATTCCAAGGGTCTTCATCGTCTGAAGCCCCTCGGTATCGTTTTTGACTTCCCCCGCATTTCTCCCGATGCCCATATTCCAGTAGTTCGACCCGGGAATAATCATTTCGCTGATAAGGAAGAGATAGTTGAGGCTCGCCAGGGCGTGGTTGGAGCCGGCACGGCGCACGGCAAGCACGCCGGCGCCCACCTTTCTCCGGAGTATGTTGCCGTTGGCCCTGGCTACGAATCCGGTCCTTTCGATCAGGGCCTTCATTCCGGCCGTGATGTCTGAGAAATAAACCGGGGAACCCAGAAGAAGGCCGTCGGCACTGCTGATTTTTTCAAAGTAATCGTTGAACGGGTCGCTGTCGATCGCACACTGCATGTTTTTTCTTTCCATGCACTCCAAACAAGCGGTACAACCCTGGATCGGGGCTCCGGCCATTTGTACCAGTTCCGTTTTTATCCCTTCGTTTTCCAGTTCATTCAGTACGGTTTGAAGAAGAATTAAAGTATTGCCGTTCTTCCGGCCGCTGCCGTTAAAAGCCACAACTTTCATGGGAATGCTCCTCGCTTTCATGAACCGAACGCCGCTCTTAATCCTCTCTCGGATAGGGAGCGTGACTCGGTCACGCAATGGAATAATAAGCCATAAACCCGGCGATATGATGTAAAATCAGATTTTTGTTTGCCGAAACAGCGCCGGTTTCACAATATTTGCAGCAGACCGCCGTATTTTCAAGCCGGAGGATTGTTCTCCGCCGTTGCAAAGCCCGCGCCGAATCGATGACCGGCGGGGGGTTACGGCGGAAAATGTATTTCAGATAAGAGGTTGATTCATGATGCCACCGCTTTCGGAAGCAACTCGACCGTTGATGTGGAACATTTCGGCCGTCTGGTTGATGTATGTCCTGTTGGCCGCCGCCGCAGTCGTTTTTGCATGGGGAGTCTATCAGAGGGTACAGTACTGGCGCCGCGGCAAGGCAGACAAGGAGCGTCTGGGCGACTGGGGTAAACGCCTCACGATTCTCCTGCGGGAGATATTTCTGCAAAAACAGGTGCGCAACTCCCGCTTTCCCGCCGTCCTGCATTGTTTCATCTTCTATTCATTCCTGGTTCTGTTTATTACCACCCTGATCATCATGGTCCAGTACGACATGAACCACCTGTTCGGGACCAATCTCAGCATCTTTCAGGGCTTCGTCTACGTTTTCTTTTCCGTGGCTTCCGAACTGGCCGGCATCCTCATACTCATCGGCGTCGGGATGGCCCTGTACCGCCGAAAGATCCGTAAACCGGAAACCTTGCCCCATACCGCCGAAAACAGCTACGTGCTGCTCCTGATCGCAGCCATGGTGGTTACGGGCTACCTGGTCGAAGGGCTGCGCATCGCGTTTCACGGCGATCCCTGGTCGCCGCTCTCCTTTGTCGGGCTGGGGATGGCGAAGCTTTTTACGGGGATGGGGGAGGATACGGGGGTCACTCTTCACGCCTCTTTCTGGTGGCTGCACACGGTTATCGCCCTGGGCTGGATCGCCCTTATTCCCTATACCAAGTTCATTCATCTGCTTTCGCTGCCGACCAACGTCTTCTTCTCAAAGCTGAATCCGAGGGGCGAACTGCGCCGGGAGAACATTGAAGAACTTATGGAAAGCGCCGAGGATGAAGAAGATTTCCGGCTTGGGATCCAAAAGGCGGACGAATATACCTGGAAGCAGCGCCTCGATCTCGATGCCTGTGTTTCCTGCGGGCGCTGTGACGAGGTCTGTCCGGCATACATGGCGGACAAGGAATATTTTTCCGCCCGGCAGCTGATAGCGCGCCTGAAGGAATCGCTAGACGCCTGCGAGGCGTCCGTGAAAACGGATGCGGAGTCCGCGCCGGAGATTTCCGATATCGTCGGAAAGGTTTTCGATGAAGAATTTATCTGGCATTGCCGGACCTGCAGCGCCTGCATGGAAGTCTGCCCCGCCCTGATCGAACATGTCGATACGCTGATGGAGCTGCGCCGGAACGAAGTGCTGATCCAGGGACGCATACCGGAAGAAGCCGGCCAGGCAATGAAGCTGTTCGAAATCAACGGAAATCCTTTCGGCCCGCAGTCCGAAAGGGCCGACTGGATTCGCGATCTGGGAGTGCGGGTGGTGGCTCCCGGGGAAAAGGTGGACGTTCTGTACTGGATCGGCTGCATCATCGCGTTTGATCCGCAGAAGCGCAGGATCGCCAGGGACCTGTGCCGGCTAATGCAGGAGTGCGGCATTGATTTCGGCGTGCTGGGCGTGGATGAAAAATGCTGCGGCGATCCCGCCCGGGTACTGGGACAGGAAATGCTTTTCCAGGCGGCGGCGCAGGAACAGGTGGAACTGTTGAAGCAGCGCGAATTCAAAATCCTGTTGACCGGGTGCCCCCATTGCTACAACACCCTGAAGCATGAATACCGGCAGTTCGGAGGCGACTTCAATGTCGTGCATCACAGCGAGTTCATCCTGGAGATGCTTCGGCTCAAGGGTCTCCAGCCGGGAAACGGTGCCGCCCGCAAGGCCGTCTATCACGATCCCTGCTACCTGGGCCGGTACCAGAAAATTTATGACGCGCCGCGAGAAGTCGTCCGGTCGGTTCCCGGGATCCATCTGGTGGAAATGGAGAATCACAGGGCGAAGAGCCTCTGTTGCGGCGCCGGCGGCGGCCACTACTTCATGGACCTGAAGCGCGGGGAGCGGATCAACAACCTGCGTGTGAAACAGGCGCGTGCAGCGGGCGCGGATACGATTGTAACCGGGTGCACATTCTGCCTGCACATGCTCCAGGATGCGGTCAAGCTGCTTGACTGCGAGGAATCCATAAAGGTGATCGATATCGCGTCCCTGGTAGCGGGCAGTCTCGAGAAAAAATAAGGGGCTGCATTCTCCGGATGATGATGAGCAAAAATCTGCTTGAAAAAATAAGACGGTTGCCGCCAAGGCTCCTGATCGGCCTGGGCTGTCACCTGGCCCTGGTGGCAGTCGGCCTCTATATCCTGCTGCCGGCCCGAAGCCGGGAAGAACGTTTTCTCCTTGGAATATTTCTGGCGGTTTTTGCGGTTCTTGCTTTAAAGACCGTCGTGCACGCAAACAAGAACAAATGATGGGGGGGAGTATGCCGACCACACTGAGAAGCGCCGTTACCCTGCAAGGCCGCCGAATGGCGGGAGCGCGCAGCCTGTGGCGCGCCAACGGCATGCGCGAAGAGCAAATGGGAAAACCCGTTGTAGCGATTGCCAACTCGTTCACACAGTTCGTTCCCGGCCACGTCCATCTGCACGAAATCGGGCAGGCGGTCAAGACAATCATAGAACGGCAGGGTTGCTTTGCCGCCGAATTCAACACCATCGCGATCGACGACGGGATCGCGATGGGCCATGGCGGCATGCTCTATTCGCTTCCCTCCAGGGAGCTCATTGCCGACAGCGTGGAATACATGGTCAATGCCCATCAGGCCGATGCCATGGTCTGCATCACCAACTGCGACAAGATCACGCCCGGAATGCTGATGGCGGCCATGAGGCTGAACATCCCTACGGTTTTTGTTTCCGGCGGCCCCATGGAAGCGGGTGTCCTGGGAGATAAAAGGTATGATCTGATCGACGCCATGGTCATGGCGGGCGACCCGTCGGTGCCCGACGGCGATATCGCCGATATCGAGGCCGTCGCCTGCCCGACCTGCGGATCCTGTTCGGGGATGTTCACGGCCAACTCGATGAACTGTCTGACCGAGGCTTTGGGGCTTGGATTTCCCGGCAACGGTACCGTCGTGGCCACCCACAGGAATCGAATAAGCCTTTTCGAAAAAGCCGCGCAACGGATAGTGGAAATGGCCCGCGCCCGCTACGAAAAGGACGACACTTCCGTTCTTCCCCGTTCGATCGCCACGCGCCAGGCGTTTCTGAATGCCATGTCCGTGGACATCGCCATGGGCGGTTCCACCAACACCGTTCTGCACCTGCTTGCGATCGCCCGGGCCGCGGAGGTCGATTTCACCATGTCCGACATCGACCGGCTGTCGCGGAAGGTGCCGGTGCTGTGCAAGGTTGCCCCGAGTTCGTCCTATCACCTTGAGGACGTAAACCGCGCCGGCGGAATCATGGCGATCATGGGCGAACTCGAAAGGGCCGGATTGGTCGACGCGACCGTCGGGCGCGTGGATGCTTCCAGCCTGAAGAGCGTTCTGGATGCCTACGACATTTCACGGCCCTCTGTAACGGAAGAGGCCGGAAGGCTGTACCGGAGCGCTCCGGGTGCGAAAGGGCGGAACCTGAAGCTGGCGTCTCAGGAAACCTATTATCCGGAACTGGACCGGGACCGCGAATGCGGGTGCATCCGGGACGCGGACCATTGCTATTTCAGGGACGGCGGCCTGGCGGTCCTGTACGGAAACGTCGCCGAGAACGGATGCATCGTTAAAACCGCCGGAGTCGACCCGTCCATATTTCATTTTACCGGCCGGGCCAGGGTATACGACTCGCAGGATTCCGCCTGCGACGGGATCCTTTCCGGGGACGTGAAGGCGGGCGACATTGTGATTATCCGCTATGAGGGCCCCAAAGGGGGCCCCGGCATGCAGGAAATGCTCTATCCGACCTCCTATATCAAATCGATGCATCTCGGCAAAGAGTGCGCCCTGATTACGGACGGGAGGTTTTCGGGAGGATCCTCCGGCCTGTCGATCGGCCATGTATCGCCGGAAGCCGCCTCGGGAGGCGCCATCGGGTTGCTGCGCGACGGGGACCCGATTGAGATCGACATCCCCAACCGCAGCATCCGCGTTCGGATCAGCGATGAGGAGATCAAAGGGCGCCGCCAAGAGGAGCTTGCAAAGGGTGCGGCGGCGTTTCGGCCCAAAAGGGAACGACGGGTGTCGCAGGCTCTCCGGGCGTATGCCTTGTTCGCGTCATCCGCTGATCAGGGCGCCGTTCGCGTGCTCCCCGGAAACGAGTGATTATCCGTACATCGACGCCGGACTAGACCGCCAACCGGTCTTCCCTCAGGATTTCCCCCCGGATTCCGACGACGGCGCAATGGATCGGTATCTTCCTTTCGGCCCGGCCGGCCGCTTCAAGGACCGTCTGCATCAATGCGCCGCAGCAGGGCACCTGCATGATCAGTACCGTAATGGACCGGATGCCGGCCTGGTCGATCAGAGCCGTGATTTTTTCCCGGTAAGCCTCCTGGTTCGAATCGAGCTTCGGACAGGCTATGGCCAGCGTCCGGTCTTTCAGAAAATCCCTGTGAAAATCGGCCATGGAATAGGCCACGCAGTCCGCCGCCAGCAGCAGGTCGGATCCCCGGTAATGCGGGGCTCCCGGCGATATCAGGTGGAGTTGTATGGGCCAATGCGTCAGCCTGGAGAGCCTTTTGTCTTTGCCCTCTTCCCTGTCCCGCGCGGACGGGAATGCCAGGACCTGAGAACCGGGGCATTGATGCCGGGCAACAGGCAAATCGGCGCCGGCCGGCTCGATACCGGCTTCGATGTTCCGTTCTTTCAGGCAGGCCAGGGCCTGTATCAGGTATTCCGACTGCCCGTGGTTTCTCAGGTGATTGCAATGCGCCCGGATCCCATTGATTCCCTGCGGAATGATATTCTCCATGACCTTGCGTTCATCGTAAAGCTCCGCCTCGCGTTCTTCTATCTTTATGGCGCCTTCCGGACAGGCGCCGATGCATGCACCGAGGCCGTCGCACAGCAGGTCGCCCACAAGCCTGGCTTTGCCGTCGATCACCTGCAGGGCCCCTTCAGGGCAATCGGGGACGCAAAGGCCGCAACCGTTGCATAATTCCTCGTCGATTCGAATGATTTTCCGTTTCATTTTGATCCTCTCTTTTGTTTTCAATTCACGCTTTAATATTGGCCTGCCGTTTCCGGGAAGCCCTTGATCCGGGTCAAGAAGAGAGGAGTTATTTCAAATTTATCTGAAGGAGATCTGGATAAACCGGGTACCTTATCGGGAATCAGGCGGGAAAACGTGGGGCATGAACAGGGTAGAAATTGATCGGCATAAGGCCGGAAAGCCTCACTCCGGGGCATTCTGATCCCGGCCGGAGGGGATATCCCGGGTTTCGCGCCGAGACTCGGCGCTGCAGGAGGGGGACATTCATGTCTGCACTCCCAGCTTGGGCAGAACCCACCGCATCAGTGCGAAATAAGCGGCAAAGAACAGCAACAGCGCCAGCAATCCGGGCATTTTCTTCTCCTTTTTCACTCTGCACAACCTTGCATCCACAAATTATTTACAACCGACCTTGATACTATAATACCGGTTTTGAGAAACTTCACTGCCAAGAAGCCGATTTTTCCTGAAACGAAAACTTATTTCCGGGAGTATTCTTTTCTTGGGGGAATGGCTCCGTTGACGAGAATGGTTTTACTCTTGTTTCCCGGAGGAAATGGCCTATATATTTGTCAGCTCCATAAAAATTGTAAGTGCATCGAAACCGGATGATTCCCCCGGAATTCTAGTATCAATGTGTCGGAAGCGGTTCTTGAGGCGTTCGTCAATCTTAAGTGGAGGGATTTTTATGAGACTGTGTATATTCGCTTTGGTGCTTCTGCTTACTGCCGGTATTTCCTTCGCGGCCGATATCGACGGGAAATGGGAAGGCGAGATGGATATGATGGGCCAGAAGATGCCCATTTCCTATACGTTTAAGGCGGAAGGGAATGTTTTGACCGGATCCACCCCCATTATGGACCAGGAAATGAAGATTCAGGACGGGAAAATAAATGGAAACAACATATCGTTTTCAGTCGTCTTCAATTTCGGAGAGGAAATGAAGGTGGACTACAAGGGCGTACTGTCCGGCAATGAGCTCAAGCTGAGCTGGGACATGATGGGGCAGGCCACGGAAGTCGTGCTTAAAAAAGCCAAGTAAGACTGATTCTCTGCGGGTTGCAGAAATGCAACCCGCAGTTCCCCCTGAGGAGGCCGACCGACGGCGGGAACCCGGCGGCAGCGACCCGCCCTTTTTCCCCGGATGCAGTGATCCGGCTCCATCAAATATCGAGATCCCTTTTACCCTGCCCCCAAAAATAGGTTCGAAAAAAAGGCGGCTGCAGAGAGGCCAGTTGAAAAAAACTTTCTGCAGATAAAGGATTTAGCTATATTAATTTCATGCTGATCCGGCGATTCCGGGATTTCCCTCGCGGCAGTTTGAAGGTTTGAACAATGTCCGAAAGCACCGCAGGTACAGATTTTGCCATCCCGCTTCCCTTTGGAGCCATCCTGCGCAACGGAGGGGTCCAGTTTGCCGTTTTCAGCCGGCATGCAAGCGCCATGCGCGTTCTGCTCTACGAACAGGTTGAGGATCCGGAGCCGGCCCGCGTTCTCGATTTCGACAGGGGCCTGAATCGCTGGGGTGATATCTGGAGCCTGTTTGTACCCGGCATCCAACCTGGGCAGCTCTACCATTTCCAGGCCGAAGGACCCTACGACCCGTCCCGCGGGCATCGCTTCGATGCAGCCGCCCGCCTGATCGATCCGTATGCCAAGGCGCTGGCCGGCGAATTCCTGCCTTCCGCGGACGGGCTGGTTCGTCCGCCCCGATGCGTGGTTGTGGATGACCGGTTCGACTGGAAAGGGGACCGTCATCTGCGGCGGTGCCTGCATGAAACAATCATTTACGAAATGCACGTGCGCGGCTTCACGCGGTCGCACACAAGCGGAGTCCGGTCCCCTGGAGGATTCTTGGGCGTTGTGGATAAAATTCCCTACCTCCAGTCCCTGGGAATTACGGCCGTGGAACTCATGCCGGTGGCGGAATTTTCCGCTCTCGACCGTTTCGGCCGAAAAACTCAATATTCCAACTACTGGGGATACGATCCCCTGGCGTTCTTCGCGCCGCACCGGGGATACGCCGTCGGACGCGAACCGGGCGCCCAGGTGCGCGAGTTCAAGGAGATGGTTCGGGCGCTGCATCAGGCCGGTATCGAAGTCTTTTTGGATGTCGTGTTCAATCATACGGCGGAGGGAAACGAAAACGGGCCGACCCTGAGCTTCAAGGGATTGGGCAATCGGATTTATTACATGCTCGAAGGCGGCGGAAATCGGTACCGCAACTTCAGCGGATGCGGCAACACGGTCAACGGAAACCATCCGATCGTGCGCGAACTCATTTTTCACTGCCTGCGCTACTGGGTCCACAACTTTCACATAGACGGCTTCCGGTTCGATCTTGCCTCCATTCTGAGCCGCGGGCGCAGCGGGGATCTTATTCCGAATCCGCCGGTCGTTGAGTCGATAGCGGAGGATCCTCTGCTGGCCGACACCAAGATCATCGCGGAAGCCTGGGATGCCGCGGGGGCCTATCAGGTCGGCACATTCGCGCATCTGCTGTCGGGGGAGTTCGCCAGCCTGCGCTGGGCGGAGTGGAACGGGCAATACCGGGACGACGTGCGGCGATTCTGGCGCGGGGACGGCGATACCAGGGGACGGCTGGCGACCAGGCTCGCCGGATCCAGCGACCTTTACCAGTCCAGCGGCCGCAGGCCGTATCACAGCATAAACTTCATAACGTCGCACGACGGCTTCACGCTCAACGATCTCGTCAGCTACGGAAGCAAGCACAATGAAGCCAACGGCGAGGGGAACCTGGACGGGGAAAACAACAATTACAGCTTCAATTGCGGCGTTGAGGGTCCGACGCGCCGCGTTGCGGTCGAAGCCCTTCGCCTGCGGCTTATCAAGAACATGCTTGCGACGCTTTTCCTGAGCCAGGGCGTTCCGATGCTTCTGATGGGGGATGAATGCCGGCGCACCCAGGGCGGCAACAATAACGCCTACTGCCAGGATAACGAGATCTCATGGTTTGACTGGAGCCTTGTCGGCAAAAACAAGGATTTGTGGCGCTTCTGCCGGGAGCTGATCCGTTTCCGGCGCGAGGAACCGACAGTCCGGCAGACGGTTTTTCTGCGGGGCCTTCCCCATCGTCCAGAAGGCTTGCCGGATATTTCCTGGTACGAGAGCTCCGGAGAGCCCGTCAGCTGGAGTGTGGACGCTGCGGGTCTCGTCTGCGTCCTCGCGGCCGTGCCCCGCTCCGATCCTTCAAAGCCGCCCAACCGGAATATCATGATGTTTTTTCATAGCGGAGAGCAGCGGCGGGAATTTCGGGTTCCTCTGGAAGTCCGGCACACGGGATGGCGCCTTTTTGTCGATACGGCATCCGCCGGCCCCCGGGACATATTCTCCCTGGGAGAGGGGCCTTTTCTGCGGGACGAGCGCCTGATCCTTCAGGGACGTTCGATGCTGGTATATGTCGCGCGCGAGCCTTGAGACGCTTGTTTCAGCGGATGCGCCTGGAGCTGTAATCCGCTTTTTCGCGCAGGTGAAGGTGCGGGTTTATCCCTGAACCCGACTGGCCGAAACCGAAATCCAAGCGGACCATCTTCACAAAAGGCACCAGGAAACGGAAGCCGAAGCCTCCTCCCGCGATCACGTTGCGCGTGAAACCGCTTCCCCCGGACCAGGCGGTTCCGAGATCCGCGAAAGCGGCCAGCTGGAGTCCGGCATACAGTTCGTACCTATAAACGCGAAAGGTTTTCGGCGGGACCAGTTCGTAGCGGAATTCAAGAGTGCTTAAAAACTGGTTATTGCCTCTGCGCGCGCCCGAATCCCATCCGCGCACGGAGTTGGTGCCGCCTATTTGATAATCGCGGTAGACCGGAACATCACGACCGACTACGCTGCTCTGGATCGTGCCGTACAGGAATAACGCCAGGAATTGACGGGAAGTGATCGGCTGGTAGCGCCGGATATCGATCTGTGCGGTCGCAAAATCACCGTCGCCTCCCAGAAACCCCCCGTTCTGCGCGATGTCGAAAATTCCCTGCCAGCCTTGATGGGGATTGGAAAAGGAATCGCGGCCGTCGTATTCCAGCACGAGCCCCAAATAGGGCGTCGTATCCCGGCTGTCCGGGGAAAGGGTGATCCCGGCCGTATCGCTGCCCATGGACAGGAAGCCGAACCTGCCGCTCAGCATCCAGTCCGGGTGCAGGCTTAGGCCGACTCTGAGTTCCAGTTCATGGGAGTTTTCGCGGTAGGCATCATCTTTGTTCACCCGGTCCCGGTAATCGTACCGTACGCTGTACCATTCTCTCCGGCGCAACAGCCAGGGGGCATGCAGGCCGGTGTGGATTTCCGTCAGTCCGCCGAATTTGGACGAACCCGAGAGGGCGACGGCCCGTCCCATCAAATTGGTCGCCCTGGTTCCCAAGCCCCCTGAGGCGCCGTTCTCATCGGTGATATTCAGGGTCGGGTAGGGAATGACCGGCGGGAATTCCCGAACCTCGATTGTCAGCACAACTTCGTTTTCAATCACGCATGCAGCCGTCCGAATCGAGGCGAACACCCCGAGACGGTCCAGCCACCGGTAGTCGAGCTTTTCGGTTTCCCGGGTATAGGCTTTTCCTGCCTGCGAAGCCAGCTGATTGCGCACGATGGATTCGCCCGTGAGGCGCAGTCCCGCTATTTTGATTTCGCGCACAATTTTTCCGTAAGGGTCCCCGGCGGCGGATTTGTCCTGCTGCGCATTCACGGTCCCGCTGCCGGCTAAAAGGACAGGCAGGAGGGCCAGTGCCATCCAGCGGGCGGGTAATTTGAAGCGAAGGGATTTTTTTTGAATCATGAGAAATCAGAATGGTGCAATGACTGCTTTGTCGCAGTAATTTTTTTATTTTCAATCCCTATCAATGCGGCGAACGCAAGCCAGACAGCCGCCAGGCCCAGGCAGGTCATGGCGAAATGGCGGGCTTCAAATGCCAGCCAGCTTGTGCCCGCGAAAACCAGACCGGCCGAAAGAACGTCGCCGGCGCGCCAGAAGAATGTGTCGATCGCCTGCTTGGCCTTGTATTTCTGCTCGCGGGACGTAGGCAGGAAAAGGATCTGCCGCACCGTGTTTTGCAGGGAATAATCGGTGGAATTCTCTGCGGTCTTCACCCATCGAATGATGCCGAGGACCGGGTAAAAGGCCATCAGGAGATATCCTCCAAGAGCGATGAAAGGAAGAACAAGGAGGGCGATCCGTACCCCCAGGTACTTCAGAATTCTGGAAACGACGAACAACTGAAGCAGGACACCGGATAAATTGACCGCGGTGTAGAATTTCGCGTAAAAATTCCCGATATATTCTTCCGTGTATTCCCGGAGATACTCCGCCCTGAGTGTCTCGCGCTGAGCAGCCGGCCGCGCTGCCGCGGCCGCGGATTCCGAGCGCGCATACCGGTCGGCACGATCCTGAACCTGGGGGCTGGCGGCCAGTTCCTCTGCCGTACTCTCGACGGTGCGTCCTAAAATATATTCCCCCGTGGTGTTCACCCAGTTCAGAAACGTCATGAGCAGCGCAATCAGCAGCAGGTACTTCGTCTGAAACACCAGCCTGAAAGCGCCGTTTTTCAAGAGCGGGGAATCGGCGCTTCCCGGCTTCGGGCCGCTTTCCGTCGCCGTGCTTTCCCGGGCCCGCATCTCCACGATATTGGTGAGAATCAGGCTGATAAGAAGCATGGCGCCGGCTACCAGGAGCAGCTGGTATATGCCCAGGGGTTCGATGAGTAAATCCGTGACGATGCCGCCCAGAACGGCGCCCGCCGAGGCTCCGAACGCAATGATGACGAAGATGCGCTTGCCGGCCTCGGGCGCGTACAGGTCGTTGGCGAAGGCCCAGAACTGCGCCGGGACCATGAGATTGAAAATCCCCACCCACAGGAAAAAAATCACGCCGAGCGGGATTCTCGCCAGCGCCAGGAGGTAAAAAAGGGCCAGGCAGCCCACAAAGAAAACGGTGACGCTGTTGATCAGACGGCGTCGCGGAAACCGGCCTGCCAGCATGGCGTAAAGCGGCACCATGCCCAGGAGCAGGATTGCCTGTCCGGCGGCCATGTAGCTTTTAAGCTCCGCCCCTCCCCCTGCAAGAATCAGCGCTTCGCGAACCGGCTTCATGATGTAATAGGAGGCCAGAATGAGGAAAATATTGAGGGAAAGCAGTATCGCCCGGGTCCCTTCGCCGCTTCTCACTTCCGTGAACAGGCTGAGGCATTTTTCCAGTACATTTTTCCGCTGTCGGTCGGCCATCGCAATCTCCCTGAAACCGGCCGGCCCATAATAGCAGAAATTCGGTTTTTCCGTAGAAGATGTCTATGCGGACCGGATTTATCCCGCTCAATTTCTGCGGAGAAAAACGGATCCGTCACGGGTGGATATCGAGGGCGCATCGGTATCGCCGGCGGGAGCAACCGGACCGGATCGAGCCGGGACGGTGTCTATATCGCAATGAATTGCAATTATTTATGGGGATTCAGGTATGAAGATCTCGATTTCGCCCTACAGCTGGACACCGATTCGGAGGGATTGCTCACGATAATGGCGGAGACATCGCCTCTGGACCCTTGTTATCTGAATTCCCGTTCGGGCAGGGGATTCGCGTTGGATTCCGGTCTGGGATTCGTCGCTGGCGGCTGGGAGTTCGGATTCGGCGCCAATGGCATTGCCAACAGGATTGATTGGGGGAATATGACCCTTAAGAGATTCACAAAAGTTCCGGCCATATCTGGCGGTCGCACTCAGGTTCAACAAGACGACCTTTTACGGTCAGGAGAATTAAACCGAATTGCCCGCAGTCTTGATTGAACACCGCGATTCCTGGTGTCCCTTCGGGCGGGTTTTGTAATGCGGCGGCACTCCGAACGCAGGAACTCAGCGGATGCCAGCGGGCGGAATCTCCCCTGATCCGGATGCATTCGTTCTCCCGGAAAAATATCGCCTTGTGCCCTCCACAAGTTCCTTAAGGGAATCCCGGGGTATGCTTTCGACAAACGGTCCGACAATCCAGCTTAAGCCGAACGGAATGCGGCGGGTCAGTGTCAGGGACCGGCACTCAAGAAGAACGCCGTCCCGGTGCGGCTCCAGGAACCAGTAGGTGTTCAAACGCCACATGAATCCGCTGTCCCTGCCCGGGGGCAATTCGTGCTCCTCCGGTTTCTCGTAGTCCTCCACCTGTGCAATGCGCGAACTGCGGACGCGGATGAAATGCCTGCCCTCGTCCAGTGCGGTCGACTCAGCTTCGTGCTCGGTATTGAGAACGACCGTGAGAACCTTTTTGTATTTGAACTGCAGGGAACCCCTGACGGTGTCGCCGTTTTTCCCTATAAGTTTTGAATCGATTACGGAGGGGTAGACGTTCTTGTGCCGGTCGTAATCGATAAGTAGGCCGGCGGCATCCTCGGCCTTGACGCCGTCTATAAACGCCGAAACTCCCCAGACATGGATCATGCCGTCCGGAACATCGACGTTGCGGTCTGGCTTGAATATTAGGATTTCCCCGCTGCGGGCGCTTTTCAGCTTGTCGGGATCCTGGTCCAGGATCCATAGAAAGGGCTTTCGGCCCCTTACTGCCGCATCGATGTTTTTCTCAAATTCGCCGGCGTACTGTTCGAAAGCCCGGACGGTTTCCTGCTTCAGCTCAGTTTTAGGCTGCGCATTCGCCGCCGATAAAACACAGAGAAAAAGGGAACAGCCAACCGGCCTGCAGACAGCCGAAAAAAGCCGAGATTTTTCAATATGCGTTTTCAAGTCCGGATCCCGTCTCCTTTTTACCGCGTCACGGATTCTGCTTCGACGATGCCTCGATTGTCCATTTAAATTAGCCGCAGGGTCCTGACCCTCAAAGCGTGTTTTGCCGGAAAGCGCATGCAGAACAAAGCGTCCATCATTTTCGGGGCTCGCGGCGGCCCGATATGGAATTTTGTTATAAATACTTGGATTTAATGAAAATCGGGTTCTTGCCTCATTGTCCGCACTTCTATTTGGACCGGTTTTGCGGACATGATACTATTCGAAAACGGTAAGGGTAGGCGCGCCATGAAAATATATTAGGAGGAAAAGTGCATGAGGGGAAAACATCTGCTTTTGGCGGCATTTTGCCTGATTGTCGGTTCGATGCCGGTTTTGGCCCAGGAAAAGAGATACGAACTCAGCGGTCAATTGGGTTTCACCTTCAGCGAAGGGGTTCATATCGAAAGCCAGGAAGGAGACGAGCTGCGGGTCGAGCGGCTCAGTCCGAAAAGCGCTTTCTCCTACGGCCTGGGGCTGGATTATTATATTAACGAGAACTTTGCTGTCGGCTTTAACTTTTCCCAGGAGAAAAGCAAGCTGAGGGCAAGCGTGGAGGACCTGGAAGGCGTGGATATTTCCAGCATGAATGTGAATAATTTTCACTTCATTGTTACCTACAGTTTCTTCGAAGAGGACGCGCCTTTGAGGCCTTTTGTTTTCGGCGGCCTGGGCGCGACCAACTACAGCCCCAACGCCGTAGACGATAACGCCGTGGATGGGGGCACCCGATTTTCCACAACATGGGGCGGAGGCGTGAAGTACTTTACCACGGAGAATTTGGGATTCAAAGGCGGGGTGCGCTGGACGCCGACCCGCATCGCGGCCGACGACGGCGGAATATACTGCAGCCGGTACTGGGCATGGGAATGCTGGACGCCTTCCTATTCGAACTTTTCCCACCAGTTTGAGCTGAGTGCCGGGGTGGTGGTACGCTTTTGATTATTCCCCGTTTTGCAATTGAATACCCGACAGGGATTCGATGACGCCGACAACGGCCGAGTTGTCAAGCTCGGCCATTCCCATCTGCAGCATGGCATTGTAAAGCTGGGCATTTACGGCCGTTGCCGGCAGCGGAACGCCGTATTCGCGCGCCGTGTCGAGAACGATGTTCAGGTCCTTGGCCTGCATGTAAGCTTTGAATCCGGGCCTGCGGTTGCCGGCAAACAACCTTTGCGGTTTGACGTCCAGCGTCCAGCATTGGGCCGCGCCCCCCTTGATGGCGTCCACGACTTTTGCGGGATCCACGCCGGTTTTCCGCGCCAGGACCAGCAGCTCCCCCATGGCGACCATCTGGGCCGCAACCATGATCTGGTTGGCGGCCTTTGCCACCTGGCCGGCGCCGGATTCCCCGACATGAGTCACGGTTTTTCCCATGGCTTTGAGAACAGGCATCACCTTTTGAAGCGCGCTCTCCCGGCCGCCCACCATGATCGTCAGGGTGCCTTCGCGGGCGCCGATATCCCCGCCGCTGACCGGCGCGTCCAGGGCCGCCACCCCCTTTTCGGACAATTTTTCAGACAGTCTCCTGGCCAGGGCGGGTTTGACGGTGGAGTTGTCGACGTAGACCTGTCCCTCACGCGCTCCTTCAAAGATGCCGCCGGGTCCCAGAACCGCCATTTCTACGTCGGGCGAATCGGGAAGATTGGTGAAAACGATATCCGTGCGTGATGCGGCTTCGGCGGGCGAGAAAGCTTCGGCAGCGCCCTGGGCGACGAGTTCGTCAACGGAAGCCCGGCTCCTGTTGTGCACGACAATGGGGAAGCCGGCCCGCATGATATTGCGCGCAATCGATTTGCCCATAATTCCCAGTCCTATGTAGCCAACAGTCGGCATGCCCGCTCCTTTTCATTATGCTGTCGATTTGTGGAGTTTCCTGACTTCCCGGCGCAGGATCTTGCCCTGGGGGCTCTTGGGCAATTCCGTCACCCGGATGTATTCCTTGGGTACTTTGAATGAAGACAGGCGGCTTTCCAGAAAGTCGTGCAGCTCGGCCGCAACCAGAGTTCTTCCCTGTCGCGGCACTATATAGGCGACCACTCTTTCTCCCCATTCCCGGTCCTGGACGCCGACGACGGAGCAGTCCTCTATTTCGGGCCTGGTATAAAGCACTTCTTCCACTTCACGCGGGTACACGTTTTCACCGCCCGTGATGATCAGGTCCTTAAGGCGATCGACGATATAAACGTAGCCCCTGGAATCGACCGTGCCGACGTCCCCGGTGCGAAGCCAGCCGTCGGGCCAGAACGCTTCGGCGGTTGCATCGGGATTTTGAAGGTATCCTTTCATCAAATTGGCGCCGCGAACGGAGACCTCTCCTTTTTCGCCTGCCGCCACCTGATTGCCGTCTTTGTCGCGGATCTCGAGTTCCACGCCGAACACGGGCTGCCCCACGGAACCCGGCAAGTGGTGATCCAGGTGGAAATGATTGTAGGTCACGGGCATCATCTCGGTAAGCCCGTAGCCGTCGGCCACGGTCATTCCCGTCAGTTCCTTCCATTGATTGAGAATGCCCGCCGCCATGGGAGCGCCTCCGGAGAAGCAGCAGCGCACTTTTTCAAATTTTCTGCTTAAATCCGGGACATCTATAAAGCGGGTATAGATGGTGGGAACTGCATAGAATCGCGTAAGACGTTCCTGATCCAGGAGCCACAGAATGCGGGCCATGTCGAACTCCGACATGAGTTCTAGGCTTCCTCCGCTCAGGATGACGGAGTTCATGATATAGATCTGGCCGTAAACATGGTTGAACGGGAGAAAGCACAGGCTGACATCCGTGCGGGCATACCTTTCGTAAAGCGCTATGGACTGGCAGGAGAAATCCATGCCTTCCTGGGTGAGCATGACGCCCTTGGGATTCCCGGTGGTGCCCCCGGTGTACAGCACAGCGACGGTGTCCCGCCTGTCTCTTTCCACTGTACGGAAACGGGGCGTCCCCCTTGACATGAGTGTCTCGAGATCCATGTCGCCGCCGGGGCAGATGATAGTTTCAGGAAGGCCGGAGCCTTTGAGCGCCTCGAGATCGGGCAGGCGGGCTGCATCGGCGTAAACCATTCTCGGTCGGGCATGGCGGAGAAGGTTATTGAATTCCATGCTTTTGAGACGGAAGGAAAGGGTGACCGCCACGGCGCCCGCCTTCAAGGCGCCGAAATAGAATGCCATCCAGTCCCCGGAATTCGGGGCGCAGAGCGCAACCAGGTCCCCCGGCTTTATCCCGAGCCTGACCAGGGCCGAAGCCACGCGGTTGGCCGCTTCATTCAGCTTGCCGTAGCTGATATCGCCCGCCTCTTCACGGATGACCGGATGGCCGGGAAAACACTGTGCGGAAGTTTCCAGATAATGCGCGAGGTTCATTGGGGGTCTGCACCATTAATCATTGGTTGGGTAAACGTGTTGGGTTCCAGGGCCCGGTAAGCCCGGCGACCGCCTGTTCTTCAGGGAAGGATGCACAGGTGGTTTGGCGAAAATTATACAGAAAAAAGCCAGGACCAGGAAAATGAGAAACAGCCGAAAAGCCGGAATATAGGTGCCTGTGGATTCCCGAATGAAGCCGGCGATGGGCCCCCCGAAGCCGGCGATGATGATGGTAAACGGCATCGTATACCCCATGATTTTGGGAAATTCCGTTCGGCCGAAATAATCGGGGAATAGGTTGCCCATGGCAATCGATTGTATGCCGAAACCTATGCCCAGTAAGATGCAGTATGTGAGCGCCAGCAGCATGGAATTTGAAAATATTAGGACGGCAAAACCGGTAATGGCAAAGGTTATGGAGACAATAGCCAGAGAATGCATTTTGAACCGGAGACCCAGGAATCCAATTCCCAGCTGGCTGATTGCCATGATGGCCGAAAACACTCCCACTACCGCGGATGCTTTGTAATCGGATAGGCCGATATCCAATAGAAAATCTATCTGAATCGGCATCAATCCATTCATGGCAAGAAAAGTAAGGGTGCCGTACCCTACGAGCAGCCACATGGTCCGGGTCCGAATCGCTTCCCTGGCAGTGAAGTCCACGGGCGTTTTATAGACATTCTTGTAAGCCGGAGCTTCAGCATCCGCTTTTCCTTGTTTTGCGGAAACCGGACCGTCCGGGATCTGGCCCAGATCTTCCGGCTTATTTTTCAGAAATATTGCAGGTAGGATCACGGATAATGTCAAAACGGTTGCGGCGATAACCAGGTACGTGTTCCTCCATCCCACCGTGTGAATCATCCCCATTAAAGCGGGCGTCATCACTGTTCCGGATATGCCCATGGAGGCCATGGAAACGGCCAAGGCGATCGATCTTTTCATGATGAACCAGTTATTGATAACCGTCATCATGGCCAGCATCCCCCCGAGGCTCAATCCTATGCCGATAAGCGCGCCGAATCCCAGGTACAAATGCCAGATCTTATCCTGGTAGGCCAGCAGTGCCAGACCGCATACATTAATAATATTCCCTATAAGTATTGCCCGCTTTGCTCCCTGCTTCATGATAAAGATACCGACCATGGGAGCCGCGATCCCGGTCAATATCATCATCAACGTATTCGCTCCCGTCAGCATTCCCCTGTTCCATGCGAATTCTTCAACCCAGGAAGGTAAAAACACCCCGAAGGACACCATGATCAGCATTATGGCGATATTGAAGAAAAACATTACGGCCATGTTCACCCAGCCATAGAAGCCGTCTTTACTCAGGACTTTCAGAGCCATGGCGTGTTTCTCCCCGCTGTTCCCGAGCTTGAGACCGGATGACCCGACGCCGGATCCGAAGAAGAATGGTTTTGATGCATAAAGGAATGGGGCGATGCGTGTCGTTTGAATGAACCGGACGGATTTTCAAATTCCACAATCCAATGTTCCTCTGACGCTTTTGGGGCCTTCAACGGCGGTTATAGGCTATTGCGTCTGCAGACACAAGAAGAAAATATGCCGGGTTCGTCCGAGGACTTCGAAGGCGCGGGGAGTTCCAAAGCCGGGCGAATTCCTGGAGAAAATGGGAAGTCGCCGGCGCCGGGAATTTTCGCTTTATGGAGCCTTATAGTTTGCGACGTAGAAGTCGTCGATGATACCCTTGCTCTTCAGGTTCTCCCCGAATTCCTTGGCTTCCAGTTTCCCCTCGAACCTGGAAATCCGTACGTAATACCAGATGTTGTCGTCGGTGATGCGGGATTCCCCCCAGTAAGCCTGCAATCCCATCTTCTGCAAACGATCCGAGAAGCCGATCGCCTGGGGGCGATTGCGGAAGGAGGCGACTTGGACCGTGTAGCGGCCGGAGGCGGTTATCGGGGGAGTTTTTGCCGGGGATGGAGCCGATTCGGGCGATTCCTTGGTTTCGCTGATGTAAATTATGGTTCGGATCCCGGAGATGAAGACGACGGCGGCGAACACGCTCACCGCCGCCCACCTGGCCGTCTGGCGGGTGCGCGCGGATTCTTTCCAGGATTTCCCGATATGCCGGCCCCATCGGGCGGCAATGGCGGCGGCGGTCACCGTGTTTTCAGCCGCAACACGGGATCCGCGGCGCAGGAGCCCGGGAACGGTTAAAAGCAGTCTTTCCGTAAGGGACGGTTCTTCGGACGCCGAAGGGGTTGCCGCCCGGCTGAACAGATCCTGCCACCGGCGGATTGTGTCTGCGTCGAAGGCGCCGAGAACCTGCCCGGCTTCCTCAACCAGGGATTCATTCCGTTCCGTGGTCCGGATCTGCCTCAGGCAGGCAGCCAGGCCCTGAAGATATTCCGTCCTGTCCGGCGCCCGCCTGACGGCTTTCAGATACGCTTCCAGGGCCCAATCGTCGGCCCGGCCTTCCTGGACGAAGAGATCGGCCAGGCGCAGGAGAACCTTTGCCTGGATATGGCCGGATTCCCGCAGCAGTTTTTTATAGATTTGCAGGGCCGTGTAGTCCGTCCGGTTCCGCGCCAGATACGTCTGGGCCATCAGGCTCAGGATCGCGGGATTTTGTGTCTGCGCCGCGGCGATGCGGTCCGCAAGGGCCAAGTGGTCCGGATCGGCCCGGTCTCCAAGCCGGGCATGCTGAAGCCAGTATTCGGCGACCTCCCCGTCATCCGGATGCGCCCACAGATAGGATGTTACAAAGTTTTCGGAATCCGGGTTGCGCACGGATCGCGCTATGTGGAAGCGCGCTATTCTTCCGGCCAGGTCCCTGCCCGCACGCCGGCGGAACATGGGGGAGACCAGGAAGCTGTCGAAGAGAACTACCGCCCTGCGGAAAGTCTCTGCCGCTTCCCCGATCCTTGCGGTGCGCTCCCGGGAAGCGGCTTCTCTGTAGCAATCCTGGAGCCGCTGGGCCGCGATGCGGTTGAACAGCCAGCCGCATCCGACAAATGCCAGGGTGATCAGCACAAGGGCGACGGACAGGTTCAATGCCGCTCCCAGGGGGGAACCGAACAGGGCCAGCAAGCCCAGAGTGGCGAGCCCGCCCGCTGCCAGGGCGATCCAGAGGCGGATCGTTATGTTTTTCAGTGCATGGACCATGTTCTTAAAAACGTACCGGGTTTCCCGTTTCCCGTTAAACAGCTCCTGTCGCGAACCGGAGGTACGCTATTGCTTCCTGTCAATCGGGCCCTGCCGCGGACGGTCTTTCGTTCTCCCGTTCCGCCGCCGGCGCATAAAACGCCGGTGGAGCCGGTTCGGGATTCTGCCCGGGTTTCAAGGCCACCCTCAGGGCGTTCGGCGAACCTTCTTCAGTCAGATAGCCGGTCCTGTCGTCCACCGTTTCGAAATGAATGCCGGGCGGTACGGTGAATTCGCGCGCCGGTTCTCCGCCGGTCGCCTTGATCATGAAATCGGCCCATATAGGGGCGGCGGCACGGCCTCCCGTGATGCCGACGCCGTTGCGGTCCCGGAGCCCTTTGCCGGCGTCGTAGCCCGTCCATATGCTGACGCTCAAGCCGGGCGTGAAGCCCGTGAACCAAGCGTCCATGTAGTCGTTGCTGGTCCCGGTTTTTCCGGCCGCCGGCAGGGAGAATCCCATTGTGCGGATCGCCTGGGCGGTTCCCCGGTCGACGACTCCCCGCAGCATGTCGACGAGCTGAAATACCGTTTCGGGATTCAGCGCGTTTTCTCCGCTGACTATATGTTCCTCCAGTGCGCGGCCGTAAGCGTCCTCGACGCGCCAGATCCAGAAAGGTTCGTGGCGCACGCCCCCCGATGCAAAAACGCCGAACGCCGAAGCCATCTCGAGAGGGCTGGCTCCCGATGTGCCCAGTGCAATGGAATAGACTTCGGCCAGGGGGCTGCTGATGCCGCATTTGCGCGCCGTCTCGATAACCCCGGCCGGCTTCAATTCCACAATGAGCTGGGCCGCGATGGAGTTGACGGAATTCATCAGGGCGCGTTTCAGGATCATCGGACCCGCGTGTTCGCGGCCGAAGTTGTCGGGCGTCCAGTCGGGGGCGCCCCTGACCGGGATGGTCACTTTTTTATCGGTAAAAACCGTCGCGGGGGTTATGCCGGGCGAATCGAGCGCGGCGTAATACAGAAAAGGCTTGAAGCCGGATCCGGGCTGGCGGTTGTTCTGGACGGCGCGGTTGTATTCGCTTTTGAAATAGTCCCTGCCGCCGACGACGGCTTTGACGGCTCCCGAGTTGACGTCCACGGCCGCCAGAGCGACCTGCGGCACGGCCGTTTGATTTTCCGCCGCGTTCGTTTGCAACAATCCTATTTCCCGGTCCAGCCGCCCGGCGCCTTTCTCGACGGCTTCCGCGGCCCAACGCTGAAGCTGTATGTCCAGTGTCGTGGTTACGCGCAGGCCCCCGTTGTAGACGACCTCGGGGCCGTACCGTTCTTCCAGGTCCCGGATGACCTTGTCCAGGAAGTAGCTTCCGCCGCCGGACGCCTGCCTCGGACGCAGATCCAGCGGCGACTCGAAAGCTTCGTCCGACTCCTTCGGGGTGATGTATCCGACGGCCGCCATGCGCCCGAGAACCGTCCGCTGCCGCCTCTTTGCCCGATCCATGTGCCGGTAGGGATTGTATCCGCTGGGAGACTGGGGCAGACCGGCCAGCAGGGACGCTTCCGCCAGGTTGAGATCGGATGCAGGCTTGCCGAAAAATGAACGGGAGGCCTGCTCGATCCCGAGGGCGTTTACTCCGAAAGAGGTGTTGTTGATGTAGGCCTGAAGGATTTCTTCCTTTGAATACCTGGATTCAATCTGGCACGCGACGAGTATTTCCAGGAACTTGCGTTTAAGGGACCGGTCGAGGCTGAAGAAAAGGTTTTTCGCCAGCTGCTGGGTGATTGTGGATGTGCCCCGGACTCTTCTGTGGGGGGCCAGTCCGTCCAGGAACGCCCTGGTAAGGCGGATCTTATCGATGCCGTGGTGGCTCCAGAAGCGATGGTCCTCAACGGCCACGACGGCTTCGACAAACCGCGGGGAGATCCGGTTCAGGGGCACCGCTTCACGGCCGCCCAGAACGAGAACGCGTTCGCCCGTCGCCGCGTAAATTTCCGTGGGAGGCCTTTCGATGATGCGGCTGAGAGGTTCGGGGACGCGGGGCAGTTGATCCAGAAGGACGAAGAAGGAGACGACCGCCGTGAGGAAAGAAAAAGCCGCCAGGCCCGCAAGGGTGTAGAAAACCATTCGAATACGACGGATGAGCCTGCCGCGGCGATTCATGGTTCGATTCCTGTCTCCGGATTGCGGATGACGGGCCCGGAGAGCGCGGCCGATTCTTCGGCCGTACGCAGCCGTCCCAGGGCCCACTCGCGGGCGGGCAGGATCACGACCTGCCGTTGCGAGCCGTCGTCGAGCTCGAAGCCGATATCCACCCATTCGGCCTGCCCTTGAGGCGGAAAACCGACCCGGACCAGGCGGCCTCCGGCGCTGAGAATATCCTCGGGTCGTGCCAGGATTTCGGCCCGGACATCCTCAGGAAGGGAACCCAGTGAGGAAAAGAACCGGTTCGCCGGGCGGATTCTTTCAGGCGCAAAGCCCCATTCTTCAAGCGATCCGCTGAAAACGATCCTGCGGCGTTCAATCTGCACCAGTGTGCTGTCCGGAACTGCGATCTCGCAGAGGGCGCGGTTGGACCCGTCTATCAGATAAATGCTGAGCTGGTTTCCGTATTTTCGAAAATACGTGCGCTCCCACTCCCCCTCCCCCAGCAAGCGCAGCAGATCATTGGGCGCAATAATTTTCGACGCGATGCTGCGAGGCAGTTTCATATAGAGCGAACGGAAGTGCTCGGGAGAAATCATGACGCTCTGATTTTCAGCAATGAAGGAGATGATATCGGCCAGGTCGACGGCGCCCCGGGCGTTGCGCTGCAGGGTTTCCCGGTCGACCGTGATCTCATTCAGGGAATTCCGCGCCTGCTCTGTGTCGTGAGCCGTTTCCCAGATCTCTCCGGTTTCGGGCCGCTGACGGTTGGTGGTGGACAGATAGGATCCCAGCGCCTTTTCCATCCAGTCAAAACGGAATTCAAAGATTACAAGCAGCGCAACAATCAGTATGAATGTCAGGCTCCGCAGGGAGAAAAATCGACCGAACCAATCGCTGAAGTCCCTCGGCTCACACCAGTCCATGGATTTCTACATTAGCCTCAATATTGTCCCGAATCAAGTACCCTAAAATATGGCAGCCGGCTTGTGAATTTGTTTGATTGTTATGATTATGAATATTATTTTCATATTAAAATGTTTCGAACCCGAAACAGACATTGAAAAAGGAGAAAGACATGACAGTGAATGAAGGCATCGTGACAGGCGACACCAAGGTCCAGGTAAAATCGGAGATGCTGCGTCAACTGGCGCGCCTCAAGGAAACAACGCCCGATCTGTGGGAAAGAGCCGTATTCGAGTCCCTGACGGGCCACAGGCGCGAAGAGGTGGACTGGGACAGGGAGGACAACCAGGCCGGGTACTATACTTGGATTCGCTCCTTTGACCAGCTGATAGCCGAACTCGAGGAAGACGGCTATGTCCGGTCCGAGACGCTCGAAGGCAACCGGAAAATCCTGAAAAAGACGGACTGGGACCCTTCTATTCAGTATTCCGAGCTGGTCTATCCTTCCGGAGGGTATAAAAACAATTAGTTCGCATGTCCTCCGACCCGATTGGAAATTCCCGTTGGATCGTGGAGGCAGGTGTGGTTTATGCCCTGTTTTTTTCAGCGATTCTGCGGGCTATATCCATGGCGGACGGTACATCGGGGGCGATCTCAATTTTATTGCGTCCGATATACCGGAATGCACGGATCACATCCTCCTTCTGCGAAATCAGTATCGACGCCCTCCCGTATTTCAGAGCCAGAGCCAGTTCCGAGGCCGTGCCGGGACTCATGCCGATAAAAAATAAAATCCTGCTGGAAAGGACATTGATGTTGTTCCGTGCGTCCAGCATGCCGGTCACGATAGGGATATCGACACTGCCGGACATTTCCGCGGCATCGGCCCCGGGCAGAATCCCGACAACAGTCCCGCCCGATTCCCTGGCTCCCAGTCCCGCCGCATCCATGACCCCGTATTTGATACCGCCCGTCAGCAGAACCCAGCCCTGCTGCGCAATAAGTTTTCCTATTTCATGGGCCAGGTGCATCTCCTCATCGGTTGCGGTTTTCCCCGGCCCCATAACTCCGGCAATTATTTTACTCATCGCATTCTCTTCCGTCCGGCATGAAATACAAACGGCGAGCCCCGGCTTCCGTTCGATATCAGAAAGGCACTGCGCCTAGATTATCCCCGGATTTTGTCGATTCCATCGCGGATAGAGTCTCTTCCGGAATTGAGTACCTTCTGGAGCTCGCTGAGAGACTTTTCGGTCCACTTGCGGCCCTGATCGAGGTCTTTCTGAATCTTTTCCCAGACTTCGTCGGCCATACCGTCGATGCTGCGGCACAGCTCCGCCCGCAGAGAATCGGTTTTATCCAGAGCTTTCTTCCCTGCGCGGCGGATATCCTGCCGCGTTTCCTCCCCGGACTGCGGCGCAAGAAGCAGAGCGATTGCGGCTCCGGCGACAGCGCCTGTGGCCAGGGCCAACAGGGTGTTTTTATTTCCGCTTTTTGATGCCATGACGACCTCCTTTGATGTAAGAATACCAGATCCGGACGGAATCTTCCGCCCCGGCAATCCGACAAGGAGGAAAGATGACGACGCGCGGACGGTTTTCCCCGCACGCTGTTTTCTCAACCGGTCCGGGCGGCGGGATCCCGCCTCGCGTTCTGGCGGCCCCGTCCCGGTATGTCCAGGGAAACGGCGTGATCGACCTGCTTGGAACGTACCTGTCGCTCGTGCCCGCGAAACGGCCGTTGGTGCTGACAACCGAAGGAGGAAGGGTCCGATTAGGCCGGCGCCTGGAGGAGAGTTTCCGGAAGAATGCGGTACAGGGCAGGGTGGAGATATTCGGGGGAGAATGCTCCCTTGAGGAAGTGGAGCGCGTCGTAGAAGTTTCCCGCAAATACGTACCGGCGGCGGACTGCGTCGTTGCCGCCGGTGGAGGGAAGTGCATCGACGCCGGAAAAGCCGTCGCGTTCCGCCTTGATGTCCCGGCCGTGATCTGCCCGACCATTGCGTCCACCGATGCTCCGTGCTCCGCCGTGTCGATTCTGTACACGCCCGCCGGTGTAGGGAAGGGGCCTGAATTCTATCCCCGAAACCCGGCCCTGGTTGTCGTCGACACGGGTGTCATCGCCGCGGCTCCCGCAAGGCACTTGATATCCGGCATGGGCGACGCTCTGGCAACCGGATACGAAGCCCGAACCTGCTACGGGAATCCGGAAGGCAGGTCCATTGCCGGAGCGCGAATGACCATTGCGGCGCTTGCGATTGCCGAACTGTGCGCCAAAACCGTGTTTGAAGACGGGATGCGCGCCGTCGACGCCATGAGGCGCGGAGAGATCAACGAGTCTTTGGAACGCGTCATCGAGGCGAATACCCTTTTGAGCGGCGTGGGTTTCGAAAGCTGCGGGCTGGCGGCGGCCCATGCCTACGCGGCCGGACTGACGGTTATTGAAGCGCTGCACCGGGATTTCCTTCACGGGGAAATGGTCGCCGCAGGTCTCATGGCCCACCTTCTGCTGGAAGGCCATCCCGAGGAAGCCGGGAAAGCGGCCCGTTTCCTGAACGGAGTCGGTTTGCCCGTGTGCCTCGAGCAGTTCGGCCTGGATCCGCAAAAGAATTCCCAAGTCCTGATGGATGCCATGAAAGCGGCCGCGGGCGAGCCGATTGTGAACAACGAGCCTTTTGAGATCACCCCGGAAAAACTGCTGGGCGCCTTTCTGGGAGCGGACCGGCTGGGCCGGGAAATAATCCGGGAAGAGGGAAGCGACGCTTTCAAGAGGCTGCATGTTCCGGAATGAATTCCGATGGACAACGCGACAATCAACAAGATTCTAATTATATTGAAAAAGGAAATAAAAAAATGGAAAGTACCGGCTGTCGGCATCATGGCCGAGCGTGCCGCGGACCGGCCGTTTGAGACCCTGGTAAGCACGATTCTGTCGCTGCGCACCAAGGACAAGGTGACGGGGGCTGCGTCCCGCCGTCTGCTCGGGCGTGCGCCGACGGCGGAAACCATCGCCGCTTTGTCCGCTGAAGAGATCGAGCGATGGATCTATCCCGTCGGGTTCTACAGGACGAAGGCGCGGAACCTGCTGAAAACATGCAGGATTCTGGCGGAGGAATTCGGCGGCAAGGTTCCCCGCGACATGGAGGCGCTCCTCGGGCTTCCGGGCGTCGGCAGAAAGACCGCCAACCTGGTGCTCACGTTGGGTTTCGGGGACTACGGCATCTGCGTGGACACCCACGTACACCGCATTTCCAATCTCTGGGGCTACGTCAGGACCCGGACGCCCGAAGAGACCGAATTTGCCCTGCGCAAAAAGCTTCCCAAAAGACATTGGATAACCTACAACGACATCCTGGTGACTTTCGGCCAGAATCTCTGCGTCCCGGTGTCCCCCTGGTGCAGCCGCTGTCCCATCACCCCCTATTGCCCGAAAACAGGATTGAAACGATCCAGGTAATAAAAACGGCTTAGTCCAATACCTTTTTATCACTACAAAAAAGGTATGTCCCTGTTTTTACAGCAAAGCCTCCACACTATGCAGAATCACTTCCGCCGGGCCCTGGATGGACAGGTCCACGGCGCCGGAGGCGGGGGTTGGTTCGAGGTTGATCTCTGCGGTGAATGCCCCTTTCCGGTGGGCGGCGTCGACCAGACCGGCCGCGGGGTAGACGACGGCCGCGGTGCCGACGGTCATGAAGACGTCGCAGTCGAGGGCGGCGGTCGATTCTCGCAGGACTTCACTGTCGATGCCTTCTCCGAACCAGACGACACCGGGCCGGATAAGGCCGCCGCAATAGGGGCAGGAAGGGGGGATCTTCCCGAGCGGGACCGTTTCATCCAGCCAGCGCTCCGGCGAGGAAGGGCAGCGGTCCCGGCAGAAAACTTCCCAGATCGATCCATGGAACCGGATAACGTTTTCCGTGCCCGCCCTTTCATGCAGACCGTCGACATTCTGTGTGATGAGCGTGAATTTCGGGTAGCGCCGGCTCCAGAGCGCGAGGACTTCGTGAGCCGCGTTCGGGCGGCATTTGGATATCAAACCCCGCCTCCAGTCGTACCACTCCCAGACCAGTTTCGGGTTTCTTTCAAAAGCTTCCGGCGTGGCGAGTTCCTGGGGGGAATAGGATTTCCAGAGCCCCTCTTCACCCCGGAATGTGGGCACGCCGCTGGCAGCGGAGACACCGGACCCGGTCAGGACGGAGATTGCGGACGCCGACCGGATGCGCCGCGCCAGCAGTGCAATGGATTCTTCGTGTATCACGGCGGCTGACTCCCTTAAAGGTTGAGACATGCGGTCGGGTCCAATATGACACAGAAGCCCCCGCATGAGCGGGAAAATCGTCCAGGATCCCGTTAATTTTTCGGGATCGATGAATAACATGCTGAAATTTTCAAAATGGGATTGACGGCGGAGCCCGTGAGCCGTAAAATTCGATCCTTTTGTATGAATGCAGCAACCAAGGAGAGGGAAAATGGCGGAAAAGATATCCAAGACGGCGCGTGCAAGCTTGGGGGACAAGGGCGCAAAGTACGAACACATCTGCCCCGAGTGCGGCACCGCGATGGTAGCGACCAAGGTCATCAAATATAGGGATATTCCGGGAGGCATGTTCTGGATTTGCCCCAAGGACGATAATCGTATCAAAATCCAGTAGAATTCAGAATTCAGAAGTCAGGAGTCAGGATGTTTTTGATTCCTGACTTTCTTTTTTTAAACACAAAAATTTTTTATAATCTTCCAGTTGGCTCAACGGACTCGCAACAAAAAATCATCCTGAGTGCCGATCTTCGATCTTTAATTTTCCATTTTCAATCTTTAATCTATTCCCATGCATTCTCAAACCCCGTTTGCGGGCAAGCGCTACAACACGTATGGCCGCTTCCTGAGGGAAAGATTCGGCGGCAGGGTCTACAAGGTTAGTGTCGACGGGGGATTCAGCTGCCCGAACCGGGACGGCACCGTCGGGACCGGCGGCTGCATCTATTGCAACAACAGTTCCTTTCGTCCCAAGAGCGCCAGCCGCTTGAAGCCTGTCGCCGCACAGGTCCTGGCGGGAATGGAATACATTAAAAAGAGATACGGGGCCGAAAAATTCATTGTCTATTTCCAGCCTTTTTCCAATACCCATGCGCCCCTTGAAGACCTGATTCCCCTTTATGAATCGGCGATCGATCATCCCGATATCGTCGGGCTTTCGGTCGGAACCCGGCCTGACTGCATCGATGACGACAAGATCGCCTGGTTTGAAAACCTGGCCCGGACTCTTTTCGTAACCCTGGAATACGGCCTGCAATCAACGTATGACGATACTTTGAAACGTATCAACCGCGGGCACGATTACGGCTGCTGGCTCGACGCGATGCGGCGTACCCGGGACCGGGGAATATGGATCGGGACGCATCTTATCCTGGGATTTCCCTGGGAAACCCGGGAAGAAATTCTGAAGTCCGCCAAAGCCATATCGGACAGGGGGATTGATTTTCTCAAGCTGCATCACCTTCATGTTGTGAAAAATACCGCAATGGAGCGCGATTACCGCAACAATCCCTTTCATTTGATGGCTTTGGATGAATACGTGGAACTTGCCGTCGATTACCTCGAAAGGCTGAATCCTGCAATACGGATCGAGCGCCTTCTCGGATCCGCACCCCCGGACCAGCTGATCGGTCCGGTCTGGGACGCGGGCAAAGGCGAGATCCGTCACCGGATAGAGCATAGGCTGAAAGAGCGCAATACCTGGCAGGGGAGATTGTACCCTTCATAGGGCGAACACAAGGTTCGCCGTTAAAAATGCATGGTTTCGGAATGGGAAGATTTAAGTTGATCTGATTGAATACGGCAATAGGG
>JAFGAO010000060.1 GCA_016933615.1 Acidobacteriota bacterium | reverse complement strand
GCCCCTACATCCTTTGACCCGAGGCCGTTTCTGATAATTGCGGAATGGATCGGTTGAAGTGCCGACGGGCGAACACAAGGTTCGCCCCTACTGGGGCCGGGAGGGGCGGCGCTCCATGTCGATTTCCTTCAGCCTTTTCAGCTCTTCCCGGAGTTTCCGGATGCTGGAATCCCTCTGCCGGACATCCCGGTTCAGCTTCTCCACCTGTGCTATCAGGCTGAGTATCAGTTCGGCCTGGCTTTTGTAGAGGCTGTCCGGGTACTCGGAAATGAGACGGTTCAGGGCCGTTTTCGCTTCGGGCAGGTTGCTCTCGGGATTGGGGGAAAGGGCGCGGGCCAGGCTCAGGTTGAAAAGGATTCCGTCCATCGATCCGTTTCCCGGATTGCTTATGAGGGCCGCTTCATAGCTACGAACCGCTTCCGCGTATTTCCCCTGCCTGAGATACATTTCCCCAGTGGCCAGGGGGCCGGGCGGCGGTAGTAATTTTACGCTCGGGCCCGGATCAGCTTCAACGGGAGCGGATTCCACCGGCGGGTACCCCGCACCGGTCGGGGGGGTAGATGCGCCCGGCGGGGGCGGCAAAACCGTTATTTTTTCCCGGCATGCGCAGGACGCCACGATCAGCAGCGCTGCAAAAAAGGGGAAGACTCTTCTCATCGGATTCCGGCCACGGTAAAAATGAATATGGTAATGCGCCGGCGGGATGTTCCGCAAGAGGATCCTGCTTTCCCCGGAATTCTGCTCTCCGTTCAAAACGATCTTTTCAAGGAAGCCCTCCAGTTTTCCGGCGCCCGGCCCGCTAATTTTCAATCTTTAATCTTCAATTTTTAATCTGGTTTAAATAGGCTGCGACGCCCGCGAAGAAACCTCTTCTTCCAAACCTGCTCTCAGCAGGAGAAAGAACCAGCTGCCCCCGCCGGGAGAGTCTTCCACCCATACGGCGCCCCTGTGGGCCAGCACGATGGTGCGGCAGATGGCCAGCCCCAGCCCGACGCCCCGCCCCTCTGCTTTTTCTCCTTTTTTGACCTGGTGGAATTTTTCAAAAATCCTGCTTTTATCCCCGTCCGCGATCCCGGGGCCGGAGTCCGCGATCGACAGAAGCGCGTAGTTGCCGGGAGGCTTGGGGGAGGCGAGCCTTTCGCGCCAGCGCTGGGGCATCTTGTCCGGAAGGGATGAAACGGCCCCCAGCCGGACCCGGACGGCAGTGCCGTTCGGGGAAAACTTCACCGCGTTATCCAGCAGGTTCACGAGCACCTGGACGATCCGGTCCCGGTCGCATTTCACCTCAAGCGGCGTTTCCGGCAGAACGGTTTCGATACCAACCCGCTTTTCTTCGGCCCGCACTTCCAGTTCGGCGACCGCGTCGCGCACGATCGCGGCCAGGTCCTGCATCGTCAGGTTATATTCCATCGTCCCCGCCTCGATCTTTCCGAGATCGAGGAGATTCCGAATCATCGAGGTAAGCCGGTCCCCGCTCTGGAGGTTCAGTTCGAGCAGCCGCTTCTGCTTGTCCGTCAGCGGCCCCGCAATCCCGTCGATCATGAGCTGCACGGTTTCGCGCATCGACGCCAGCGGCGACTTCAGTTCGTGCGAGACATGGGATATAAAATCCTTTTTCAATTCGTCCAGCTCGTTCAGCCTGCGGATCATGGTGTTGAAGTCCCTGGCCAGCTGCGCGAATTCGTCATCGCGCGTGGTGTCCAGGCGGTAGAAATATTTTCCCTCCGTTATGGCCCGGGTTCCCTCGGTCAGGTGGGCCAGCGGCTTTGCGATGGAGCGCACGATCAGAAGGGAAACAAGAATCGTAATCGCGAGCACCGCCACGGTGACGGACACGAGGACGACCTGCACGGTCCGGCTGGTTTTCTCGGACTGGTCCAGCTTGCCGGACATCGAGCGCATGACGGCATCGTAGACCGAGCCGGTCTGAATCCGCAGGGATTCAAGGCTTTCTTCAAGCAATGCCGGCGGTTCGCGCATGCCGCCTTCAGGCGCATTCTGATGCAAAAGACGCAGGGTGTCCTTGAAGGAGTTCCAGGACCGGCTCAATCGCCTTGCTTCGTTGCCTTCCTCCTCGGAATTGACGCCGGCTTCGAGCTTTTCCAGCCTGGCATCAAAATCCGCGATATACTTGTTGAGATTATCCCTGTATCCGGCATCCCCGCTTGCAAAAGATTTCCTTGCGAATTCCGCAATCAAATCCCCGGCCTGAAACAGCTCGAGGCTGGTGAATGCATTCTCGAAACTGATGTTCCTGAGGTTCTTGTTGATCGACTGCATCCGGTTGACGGCGTAGATCTGGTAGGCGGCAAGCCCCAGAAGGACGGCTATGAAAATCCCGTAACCTGTGTTGATACGCGTCGTTATCTTCATCGCTTTATCGTCCGGCCTGCGACCCTTTTGGAAGCGAAAAGCATGAACGGAATTCGTCGGCGCCGGGGCAGGAAAAAGCAGGTTTCATTGGATGCCGTAGTTTTTCAGCTTGTTCCGGATTGTCTTTACATCCAGCCCCAGGCGCCGGGCCGCTTCCGCCTTGTTGTTCCCGGTCGCCTCGAGCGTCCGCAGTATCAGCTCTTTCTCCGCCTCGGCCGCGGTCACGCCGCCGGAAATTTTCATCGTGCCCCCCGCCCCGGAAGCGCCGGGATTCAGGACGGATTCCGGCAGGTGCGAAGGCTCGATCCGCGGCCCCTCGGCCAGGATCACGGCCCTCTCCATTACGTTTCTCAGTTCGCGCACATTCCCGGGCCACGGATGCGCCTTCAGCAATTCCAGCGTTTCCAGGCTGCAGGATTCCAGGCTGCGCCCGTGTTTTTCATTGAACTGCCGGAGGAAAACATCCGCCAGCAGCTCTATGTCTTCGGCCCGTTCGCGCAGCGGCGGCAGGGCGAGGGTGAAAACATTCAACCTGTAAAAAAGGTCCCGGCGCAGTTTCCCCTTCTCGACGGCCTCCATCGGCGGCAGGTTGGTGGCGGCCAGAACCCGGACGTCCACCCTGAACTCCCGGCTGCCCCCCACGCGCCGGACCCGCTTGTCCTCGAGAACGCGCAGGAGCTTCGGCTGCAGGGCTGAGGGCATTTCGGCGATTTCATCCAGGAAAAGGGTCCCGCGGTTTGCGAGTTCGAAACAGCCCGCCCGGACCCCGGTGGCGCCGGTAAAGGCCCCGCGCTCGTGCCCGAAAATTTCGCTCTCCATGAGATTTTCCGGGATCGCCGAGGCGTTGACGGCAATAAACGGGCCGTCGGCGCGCGGGCTGAGTTCGTGAATCGTCCGGGCGACGAGCTCCTTGCCGGTCCCGCTCTCCCCGGTCACCATAACCGAGGCATCGCTGGCGCCGACTCTGGATATAAGATTGTAAACCTCGCGCATCGGCCTGCTGGCGCCGACAAACTCCCCGAAACCGGCTCCTTTTTCAAGGCTGCCGGCAAGCCTTCGGGATTCCCGCCGCAGATCGATTTCCTGTTCCGCCTCCTCGAGCAGCTCCCGGAGCCGGGAGTAGTCGATCGGCTTTTCGATATAATTCTTCGCCCCCTGGATCATGGCTTCCACGGCCTGGGGAATGCTGGCTTCGGCCGTAACGAGGATGACGGGGCGGGCGGGATTTCCCGATTTGAGCAGGCCCAGAAGTTCCATACCGGATATATAGGGCATGATCACGTCGGAAATCACGATGTCCGGCTCGCCGTTTTCAGCCAGTTTTTTCCCCTCACGGCCGTCGCAGGCCAGGATAACGCCGTAGCCCCACTCCCGGAGCCGCAGCTGCAGGACTTCCCGCATTGCGGCGTCGTCATCGACGACCAGTATTTTCGTTTCGCGGCTGCTCATGTCCGGTCCGTTCTCCGATGCGCGAGAAAATTCAACCCCAGTATATAGTCTTTCACCCCTGCACGCCGGAACTTTTATAATTTCGGTGGCTGTCACCGAAATTATTTTCCGGATATAATAAGGGGTCATGAATTCGATGTATCCGACAGAAGAGGCGATCGGCCTGATGCGGAACGCGCACCGGATCGCGGCCCTTTCCGGCGCGGGCATCAGCACCGAAGCGGGCGTCCCCGATTTCCGGGGGCCTGCCGGTCTGTGGCAGGATCCCGAACGCGTACGAAAGCTGTCCGCAACCGGATTCCGGGAAGACCCTGAAAGTTTTTACAGCTCCAGCATGAACCTGTTTTCAACCATGGCAAAAGCCGCGCCGACCATGGCCCACAGGCTCCTGGTCCGACTGCAGGATATCGGGAAGCTCGACGCGGTCGTGACACAGAACATCGACGGACTCCACCAGAAGGCGGGATCTTCGAAAGTCTTCGAGGTCCACGGCACTTTCCGCACCGGCTACTGCCCGAAATGCGGCGCCGAGTTCGAAATGGAGCCCTTTTACAGGGACATCGAAAACGGAAAGATAAAGGTGCCTCTCTGCAAGCCCTGCAAGGTTCCGATCAAGCCGGACATCGTGCTTTTCGAGGAACTGCTGCCGCAGGATGCATGGAACGGCGCGGTGGAAACGATGGAAGCGTGCGATCTGCTGCTGGTCCTGGGATCGTCTCTCATGGTCTACCCGGCGGCGGAACTGCCCTCGATCGCTCTCGTCAACGGCGCCAAACTCATCATCGTGAACCTGGAGGCCACCGCCTACGACGGCGCGGCGGCGGTCGTCGTCCGGGACAAACTCGGCAGTTTCGCCGCATCCGCGTTGGCGGCTTTTATTCAGTAACTCATGGAAACGTTCGAACGCGAAACGTCCGACGTTGAACCTTCAAACGTACCCGGATCTACACTGAGGCAGTTACCCTTTTCTTCATGGTCCCAAAGTACAGCAACAGCATCAGCAGGCCGACGGATGTGAGGGACAGGCACGTGACCGCCAGCGACAGGGCGGTTCCCCAGATCAACGGCACCAGCGCCGCCACGAGCGAATTCAGGCCCAGCATGATGAAACCCTGGCAGGATGCCGCCAGCCCCTTCTGTAAAGGGAAAAGGTCCAGCCCCATCAGCGTCAGACTCGGCATGGCCGTCGTCATCCCGACAACGAAAACAAACAGGGGGACGATGGTCCAGGGCAGCATGGGCGGCAGCAGCAGGTTCAGGCCGGCATTGCCGGCGGCGGCGGCGGCCATAATGCAATAGCCGGCCAGCACCGTGCGGTTGCCCGATATTTTGCCCGCAACACGCCCTGAGATGTGGGCCCCCATCATCATCCCGATCGCGATCGGCCCGAACAGCCAGAGGAAGTCGGTTTCCCGGAGCCCCAGGTGTGTCATCAGAAAACGCGGGGCGCTCATGATGTAGATGAAAAATCCCGCATTGCATATTCCCAAAGATATGCTGGACAGGACAAAGGGCCCGGTCGAGAGCACCTTCCCGTAGGAACGGAGCAGAAACGCCGGCTCCAGGCGCTGCCGTTTTCCGCGCGGCAGGGTTTCGGGAAGCGCGCGCCACGAGCTGAACATGAGCAGCAAAGCGAAGATCAGCAGGAAAACGAAAACGGCTCTCCAGCCGAACCACACCTGCAGCCAGCCGCCCACGACGGGCGCCAGCACAGGCGCTATGGTAAAAATGGTCGCCACGTGCGACATCAGCTTCTGCGCCTCCGCCCCCTCGTAGAGGTCGCGCACGACGGCACGGCCGACGATCATGCCGGCGCCTGCGGTGGCGCCCTGCAGGGCGCGGAAGAACAGGAGGACCTCGACGCTGCCGGCCAGGGCGCATCCTACCGAGGCCGCCGCGAATATTCCCAGAGACACGATCACGAGCCTGCGGCGCCCGTAGGCATCCGAAACGGCGCCGTGCCACAGGGACATGAATGCAAAAAGTATTAAAAACGCCGTAACGGTCTGCTGCACCTGGGACGGGGAAGCTCCGAGGCTCCGGCTGATCGACGGCAGCGACGGCAGATAGGTGTCGATGGAAAAGGGCCCCATCATCGACAGCATGGCCAGAATGAAGGCAAGGCTGCCGAACTTCAACCCGGCACTGCGTGTTTGTACTTTATGGTTTAACTCTGATACAGAAATAGTGGACATTGTAACGACTTCCTAACTTCTTAAAGCGCAGATGAATGCTTCCGCAGAACTACGCGTGGAGCGGTGTGTTCGAACGAGGAGTCAGCCTTCAGGTTCATTGGGCTGAGTGAGGCGGCACAGGGGGCCCTGTCTCCTGCTTTGAATCCGCAGCCCTCTGTGTCGCCCCGCCAACTCCCTTTAAAAACGCAGGTGCGCCGATCCCGGCGACAAAACACCGGGAATAATTATCAATACTTACCGAACTCTTTCGCGGCGTCCATCATGGCGCGCAGGTTTTCCGGATTGCCCTGGTCGCAGTGGGCGCCGCCGGCGAGGATAAAACCGCCGCCCGGAGCGCAGATTTCGATGAGTTTTCGGCAATACTCTTTCGTTTCTTTATAATTTCCCGTAACCATCAGGGAAGTCGGCACGTTGCCCGAAAGACAGCATGTCTTCCCCAGTATATTTTTGGCGGCGGCCATATCGGTCCTGTCGAATATCCAGGCGACCTCGCCTTTGGAAAATTCGTTCACGGTTTCAAGCCGCGTCGTGTAGGACCCTTCAGCGAAGAGGTCGGGGCGGATGCCTTCTTTTATAAGCCCTTCGGCGACCTTTTTAAGCGAAGGCCAGTAAAACTTCTCAAACTGCTTCGGCGACATGAAGCCGTCGGCGCCCTTGTGCAGCGGGAACAATGCCGATGTCGCCTTCACGGAGTTGGCCTGCTCGACGGTCTGCCGGATCGTGAAATCCGTGACGACGTCGATGGCTTCGAGCAGCTGCTCGGGCCGCCTGAACATATCCCGAATGATGCCCTTGGTTCCCCGCAGGGTATCTCCGATGGTGTCGAAGGGCGCCTTGGCAAAGACCATTCTCCCCGCCGGGTATCCTTCGGCCATCGCCCACAGGTTGAATTCCCCGATTGCCTGCGCCCAGCGCGCGAGTTCCTTGCCCACGTCTATCAGCCTCTGCGCGGCCGCCCGCATGTCGGGCCGCATAAAGGGCATAAACCAGCCCGCCGGACCTTCAATAATACTCGTCAGCGGGGAAAGCAGCCTGAAGGGCTCGAAAGCGCCGAAAACCCGCGGGATGTAAACCCGCAGCCAGAAGTCGGACGGGTCGCTGATCAGGAGGCCGTATTCCTCCTCCTTCATATACTCCCCTTCGACAAACTGGATGCCCGTGGCGCTTTCCGGCAGGTTGTGCCCGGGCCAGGAGTACAGCCTGTAATCCAGAAGATCGTAGACTTTACCGGGCAGCACCATCCCGGGGCTGATCATCGTGTCCGTCTCGAACTTGTCGTAGAACTGCCGCCACGCCTGCTTCAGTTTGTCGTAGTCGTACATGACGGTGTGCGTGTCGGTTCCGGCGAGGTAGGCGGGCCAGTTGGCCACCGGCAGGGATACGGGAACCCGGTCGGGGATGTCGACGCTGTAGGCGTCGATGAGCCGCTGCACTCTCTGCCTGTAGTTCTTTCCGGCTTCGGGACCGGAAAAATCGATCTCGGGCGCCAGCCACCACTGGTACCTCTGCCTGCGCTTCTCTTCCGGTGTCTTATCCGCCCAATCCGGTCCCATATCCATAAATGTCCCCCCTCGCAAAACCTTAAAGGTTACCATAAATGTTTTTGACTTTGGAGTGCGCAAGCAAGCTTGCGCCTTTAAAGGCAATCCTCACTTGCATTTACATAACTGCGGCAGCTTGCTGCCGCCCGTTCTGAAGCAACAGGTCTTCTGTTCGTTAATTCTGTTGATAAAGGCGAATTTAAGGTGCGATGCAAGCATTCAAACTTCGCTTGGGTACGCGCTCCATATCCTACCGGTACCGCCCATACTCTTTCGTATAATCGATCATGGCCTTGAGGTTTTCCGGCTTCACCTCATCGAGAGACGATGCCGGCGCCATGATGTAGCCGCCGTCTTTCCCGGCGACATCGATGAGCTCCCTCACTTTTTTCTTCACATCTTCCGGCGTCCCCAGCTGCAGAACCGAAACCGGCATGTTCCCCGCGATACAGATTTTGCCGCCCAGCACTTCCTTGGCCCGCTTCATGTCGATCCGGTCGAACCGGGCGATCACCTTGCCGTGCGGCATCCGGGCGAGATATTCCAGGCGGGAGTTGTAGTCCCCCTCGAAGAAAATATCGGGCGTATACCCGGCGTCCACCACCGCCTCGATCACTTTCAGCAGATAGGGCCAGTAATAAGTTTCAAACTGCCTCAGCGACATGAAACCGTGCGCGCCGCGGTGCAGGGCCATGAATGCCGGGGTGAATTCCGCCGGCCTGGGAGCCTGCGCAATCCATTCCAACTGAATGCGGCACATCATTTCACACGCCGCCTTCAGCTTCTCCGGCTTCCGATACATATCCAGCATGGCGCCTCGCATGCCGCGCAGAAAATCCGAAATGGCGTCAAACGGAGCGCCGACCAGGAAAAACGGCTGGCGTATAAAAAATCCCAGGTCCACCAGTTCCTGAACCAGCGATGCCGTTTCCTTGAACCACTCGACGGCTTCGCGGGATAGGCGGACCAAAGTTTCCAGCATGCCGGCAAACTCGGGGGAGGCTATGTTGTGAAAGGGAAGAAACATCATCGCGGTATTCAGAGGCGGCAGCTTTGATGCGGGTTCCATAATCCCGTACACCCGGGGCAGGTAACGCCGGATCAGAAAATCGGAGGTGTCGTTGAGAAAGAGATCGTATTCGTCCTCTTTCATATATTCCCCCTCGACAAACTGGTGCGTGCTGGTGATCGAGACTCCATGCCCGGGCCAGGCCAGCTGTCTGGCGCCCAGCGCTTCCAGGATGCTGCCCTTCTGGTTGGGCACGACCAGCAGCCTGTCCGGCTGGTAGTATTTGGCCGCATCGATATAGGCCTTTTTCCACCTGGGAAAATCGTAGTACGCATCCCACGCTGCGGTTCCGGCCAGTTTCGCCGGGTGGTAATTCAACCCGATGGATACCGGAACCCGGTCCGGTTCACTGAGCTGCACCGCATCGATAAGCCTCTGCTCCCTATCGCGAAATAGCTCCGCTGCCGCCTTGTCCATATTCCACCCCCCCTGTCTCGATGCCCGAACTTGCAGTCCTGTCAATAGCGCACCTTTTCAACTCGCGACCTGAAATTCGCCGATTATAGCAGATACATACGTTTTACAGCTTCAGAGTAATCTTCAGGATGACATTCTCGACGAGAAAGGCTAAACTTCTATCTCTCTTATTTTCCTCAGGATTACTTGGAGAGGTGAATGAACCGGGTATCGAACCCGGCGCCGGAGTTCTGATCCGGAAGGGAAAAAGAGGACCTGCCTCATTGTGCCGGGGTGGCGGAACTGGCAGACGCACAGGACTTAAAATCCTGGGCCCCTTAAGGGGCGTGTGGGTTCGATTCCCACCCTCG
>JAFGAO010000059.1 GCA_016933615.1 Acidobacteriota bacterium | reverse complement strand
CCGGCGGATCCGATGGGAAAGCGGCCCTGACCCAGGCTTGGAGCGATACCGGGGCGCCTTGTGCCGGCGGCAATACGGCCCGTCGGGGCTTTCCGCTGCATTCGGGGTTTTTCATAAAAATCCCCATGGTTCCTCTCCGTTGAATCCAATAAAATCTTATGTCGGAAGAGTCGCATTTTTATGAGGTCGCGTGAGGCATGTTTTTTGACAGGTATTTTGTAAAAACTATTTATTTTTCCGTTCTCATGGTTTGCTTCATCCATGGAGTTCCGGCATTGCTGCACTCCCAAACCCTCAGCGCCACCGTAAGGGGGCAGGTGACCGACCCTAAGGGAAATTCCCTGGAGGGCGTCCGGGTAACGGCGCTCCACGAAGAAACGCAGTCCGTTTACCGCACGCACAGCGGCGCCGGCGGGGAGTACACGCTTTCGACGCTGATGCCGGGAACCTACCGCGTTGAAGCGGAGTCGGGCGGTTTCAGAAATTACGTCCTCACGGGGATCAGGCTCAGCATCCGGCAGAGAGCCCGCCTGAATATTTCCCTGGAGCCGGGCGCTCCGGATGAGGAGGTTTTCGTTTATGCGAGAACCGCCATGCTGGAGCCGGACGCAACCAATGCCGGCGCCGTCATCGGGAACCGCTACATCCACAGCCTTCCGTTCGATAACCAGAACTTTCTGCTGCTGAGCCTGCTTCTGCCGGGGACGGCCCCTTCGGCCCAGGGATCGCCCGGCTCCGTTAGGGGGGAGTTCAGCGTGAACATCAACGGGTCCCGCGAGGATTCCAACAACTATATTCTGGACGGCGTTTTCAACAACGATCCCAAGCTCAACAGCGCCGCAATCCATCCCCCGGCGGATGCGATAGAGGAATTCGAAATTCTGACAAGCACTTACGATGCCGGGTTCGGCCGCAGCAGCGGGGGACAGGTGAACATCGCGCTGAAATCGGGAACGAACCGTTTCCACGGGACCGCGTACGAGTACTTCCGGAACGCTTCCCTGAACGCGCGCAATTACTTTTCCAGTCCCGACAGCGGCAAGCCCCGCTACCAGCACAACCAGTTCGGGTTCTCGCTCGGCGGTCCGGTCGTCCGCAGCCGGACATTCTTTTTCACGGATTACGAAGGGAGGCGCATAAGGAAAGGCGTCACCTATCTGACCAATGTACCGACGGAACCGGAAAGGCAGGGAGACTTTTCGCAGAGCATTTTCCCCGCGCCGGTGGACCCCCTGACGCGGGAACCTTTCGAAAACGGCCGGATTCCCGGCTACTATCTGAACCCTATCGGGAGCGCCATCGCGGGCCTGTACCCGCTGCCCAACCGCGGCGACCCGGGGTTGAATTACGTATCTTCCCCGGTTCTGCGCCGCAGGGAGGACCGTTTCGACATCCGCATCGACCATTCATTTTCAGATGCCTCCAAGCTGGTTTCCCGTTTCAGCTTCTACGACTATGATGTTTACGAACCCTTTTCGGGCGCCGGTTTTGCGCGCGTCCCCGGGTTCGGGATCGATATCGCCCGGCGGGCGCAGAATTTCATGATCGGGGAAGACCATGTCTTTTCCCCGTCCCTGATCAACCAGTTCCGTTTCGCTTTCAACAGGATTGCTTTCGCGGCTTACCAGCAGCGGCGCGGCGGCAGCCTGAACCTGTCGGTGGGCCTTCCCGAGCTTTCGGACAACCCGCGGGACTTCGGGCTCAGCTTTATGCGGGTGCTGGGCTTTTCTCCCCTCGGCGACGAATACAACAATCCGCAGGAAAGCGTCACCAACGTGTTCCAGCTTGCCGACACCCTGCACTATTCCGTGAATAAACATCTGGTCAAATTCGGGTTCGATTTCCGCGCCCTCCAGCAGAATGCATTCCGCGACGTTCAGTCCCGCGGATTCCTGAATTTCACCGGGATGATCACGGGCAACAGCCTGGCGGATCTGCTCCTGGGGCTGCCGACGATTACGGGGGGGGCGGTGCTGGACAACCATCAGTACCTGCGGACCAAAAGCTGGAACTTTTTCGTTCACGACAGCGTCAGGCTGCGCCGCAGCCTGACGCTGCAATTGGGTTTGCGCTACGAATACAACTCGCCCCCGGTGGACCGCTACGACCGGGCCGCAACCTACGATCCCGTCATGCAGGCGCTGGTTCCCGTCGGGCAGGGCGGAATTCCCAGGGGAGCCTACCGGCCGGACCGGAACAACTGGGCGCCCCGGATCGGGGTGGCGTGGGCGATGGATTCCGGCGGCACCCTGCTGCTGCATGCAGGCTACGGTATCTACTATGACCAGGCGTCCCTGGCTCCCGGCGAAGCGCTTTATTTCAATCAGCCCTATTACGATTTCAGGTTTTATTATCCGCTGGAAGGATTCCCTCTGACGCTCGACGACCCTTTCCCGTCCGGCTATCCCCTGGACATCCCCGCTTCGGCTCTGGGTTTCGATCCTGATCTGAGGACTCCCTACACCCAGCAATGGAACCTGACTCTGGAGAAGCAGTTCGGAAACGATACTCTGGTCGAGGTGGCCTACGTCGGATCCAAGGGGACGAAGATACTGTCGGCCAGGGACATCAACCAGCCGGATCCCGCCCCGAATCCTCTCAATCCCCGGCCGGTAACCCGGTTCGCGGATATTATTTTCCTGGAGTCGCGGGGCAATTCCTCCTATCACAGCCTGCAGGCCCGTTTCCAGCAGCGCCTGAATTCCGGAGTCTCCGCGCTGCTTTCTTATACCCTGGGCAAGTCGCTTGACGAATCCTCCACCTTTTTCTCCAGCGCGGGGGACGCGAATTTCCCCCAGGACAGCCGCAACCCGGGCGCGGAGAAAGGACGTTCGAATTTCGATGTCCGCCACCGATTTTCCCTGGGATATTCCTACGACCTGCCGTTGGGCCGCGGCCGGCGGCACCTATCCGGCGGCGGGATTCTTTCCTCCATTCTTGCGGGGTGGACCACCTACGGAATCGTCACCCTCGAGAGCGGGCGGCCCTTGACGGTTTCGCTGAATCCTGAAATCAGCAACAGCAATACCGGGACCAGCAGCCTCGGCTACGGCGCCTATCACGACCGCCCCGACAGAATCGGTTCGGGGAAGCTGGACAATCCCGGCCCCCGGCGGTGGTTCGATACCGATGCTTTCGTCATGCCCGAATACGGCAGTTTCGGAAACGCCGGAAGGAACATCCTGGACGGGCCCGGATACAAGTCGGCGTCCCTGTCGATGGTCAAGGACACCGAAATCCGCGAAGCGGTGAGCCTGCAGTTCCGCGCGGAATTTTTCAACGCCTTTAATCATACGAATTTCGATCTTCCGGACGGCTTTTTCGGCTCCCCTTCGTTCGGAACCGTCAGCTCGGCGCGGGACCCGAGGAAGATACAGTTCGGAATGAAGATCATTTTTTGAACTTTTATGACCGGATGCATATTTCACGACACGGAGGCAACGCTGCACGACCGGCGGGTATTCGAAATCGTGGAGGAGGCCTACAACCGGAAGGAAAAAGTCCTGATCTACGCCGGGTCGGAAGAAAGGGCGGCCGAAATAGACCGTTTCCTGTGGATCCTGCGGCAGGAGTCTTTTATCCCCCACCGGATTATCCGCGGCCACGAGGTCTCATCGCCCGTGCCTGTGGTTATCGTTACCATGGAGTGGAACCCGCTCGAAGCCGGGATCCTGATCGCCGATGGCCACTGCAGCCTTGATTTTGCCGTCGGCTTTGAAATCGTCCACGAGTTTGTCTACAGATCCTCGCCCGAAATCCACGAGGCGTGCAGGAGCCGTTACCGCGCCTACCGCGACAGGAAGATCCTCGCGGAGCATTTGAAAAACGGGGTCTGGCGCGGCGCCGTCCCGAAAAAATAACGGTAGGGGCGAACCGTTATTGCTTGTTACTTTATCTCCGCCCTCAGAAGCGCCTCCATGGCGGCAAGGGCTTCCGGAAGAACCGGCACCGGCGCAGACTCCAGACCCGAGGCGCGCCGGAGGGTCTGGAGTGTGATGAAAACGTACCCTTGCAGCCACCCCAGCCCGTGAAAAGGAGCCGACCCGCTCGAATCGTCGGGCGCCTCCCTTGGAATGATTTTCCTGCTGTTGCCCCTGCCGAATACCACCTCGTCCGGGCGCAGAAATTTCCACGTCGCCGCCCCTTTGGTGCCAACTACGGTGTATTCGAAATCGTTGGACGCGCCGTGCATTGTTTTCGAAATGGAGGCCGCCGCGTGCCTGCCACCCGGGAAATCCATCCACAGGTGCACGTGCGTGTCCCGGTGCGCCGCTGCGGCATTCCGGTAGGACAGGCGGCACCGTGTCCGGACGGGGATATCGGCCATCAGGTGGAGGCAGATATCCGCGACGTGGCTTCCCAGATCCGTCAGGGCGTCGTAGGGTCCGTTCAATTCGGGCGCATCCTTCCAGGTGGTTTCGTGCGCTCCCTGGAGCGCTTTGTGCGCGCTGGAGGACTGCCAGCAGCGGGATTCAAAGCTGAAGACCTCTCCCAGCTCCCCCGCGTCCACCATGGCCTTGATTGTCCGCGTGCCCCACAAGACCCGATAAACGTGGTAGACGGAAACGAAGGCGTCGATTCCTTTCAGGGATTCGATTTCCCCGGGACGCACGCACACCGGCTTTTCCACGGCGATGGCGCGGAATCCGGCGTCGAGCCCCTCCAGGATCGACGCCGCATGCATTCCGCTGGGATTGGCCGCGAACAGAACACTCTCGGATCCTTCCATAACGGAGGCCGCAAGGGGGCTGCTTCTTTCCGCCTGGCGGATGGGAAGAAGATTCAGCTCCCTGTCCGTCTGCGATGCAAGCGCCAGGCTTTTTCGTATAGCCTGGCCCGCCATGCCTCTGCCGACGATCACGGGGTTTATGCGTTTCATAGTAGAGCCGCTCTCTATTAAAGTGTCGGCCGACCCTGGGCACTCAGGGCTCGCACCGGATATTTTTGCGCGAACCCTTGATGCCGGCGCCGCCCGGATCATTCCGAACGCAGGGCCGGCAGAAGAGGAGATCGGAATACCGCGACGACGGCCGCGAGTGAAGCCGCGATGCCCGCAAACAATACCGGGATAAGGATCATCCCGATCATCCCCGCCGGCAGAGCGCCGCCCCTGGAATACAAAGCCGGAGCGATGGAAATAAGGGCACACACGATACCGGAACCGATACCCCACAGCAACAACAGAATGTTTTCACTCAGGACTATTGCGGAAAGAGTCCTTTTTTCGTATCCCGCCGCCCGGAGCAGCGCCAGCTCCGCCCGGCGCTCGAGCACGTTGCGCAGCAGCACGGCGGCGAGCCCCAGGGTGCCGAGCGCCAGCCCGAGAGTGCCGAGGGATTGAAATGTGGAAAGGTACGTGTTTTCGACCCGGTGGTAGGAGGCGAGAAGATCCCGCGTGGATTCGATCCCAATCCCCCAGTATCCCAGGCTCTCCTTCAGGGGCTGCATCGCGGCGATGTCCCCGGCCGGGGCCATATCGATAAGGAAAAACCTGTAGCCTTCGGTTCCGGGGAAAATCCTGAGGAAGTTCGCCTCGGAGATTATCAGGCCTCCCTGGAATATGCTGTCCCGCAGAGCCGCCGCCAGCCGAAGGCGGACGGTGCTGCCGTCCCCGGCCCGTATGGCCAGATCGCGGCCGACGGAAAGGTGCAGGATGTATTGAATCGTGTTGGCGTCGGCGACCGCGGCTACGGCCCCGTCGGGAAATTCTTTGTCCAGCAGCAGCCAGGGGTTGTCTTGCACCTCGGGTGCGGAGGCGAGGGAGCCGCTGAAGGAAAACCTCCCCGCCCGGATAAAGGAAGCCGGAGCTCCGAGAATTCTGGGTTCCTGGGGCGTGTACAGGTTCAGGCAGCTGGTATCGTCCCCCGGCCGCACGCGGAAGGAAACGAACCGGAGACCGTCCGCGTCCGGAGTCCGCGGCAGCCGGATCCCCAGAGCCTCGCGCCCGTCGGCGCTGTTCAGATCATATACGACCGGGAGCGTCGATTCCGCCAGGTAGGGATACCCTCCGGTTCCCGAATCCGCTTCGAGGGAAATATCGGCCGGAGCCCGGCGGAAGGCCTCTGTGGATACGATGATGAAGGTCGCGGAAGCGATCAGTGCGGCGCACAGCAGGCTTCGTCCCGGGCGGTGCCTGGCGTTGCGGATGCCGAGCCGGATTATGGCCAGCCGTCCGCCTCTGGTGATGGGACGGGAACGGGTGCGGCGCAGCAGAAAGGCCAGGGCGCAGAGAACGGAAACAAGGGAAAGGAAACCGGCGAGAAAAAAACCGACAGGCTGGGAAACCGCTTCCTGCGCCGCGGCGGCAATCATCAGCATGGCGGCTAGGGCGGCCGCCGCGGCGGCGATTCCCGCATATCCGCTCCGGCGGCTTCGGGCCGTCACGGTCTCCGGCGCTCCGGACAGGAGGGACCGCGGCGAAATCCGCCTGAACCCCCGGATGGTCCATGCGACGGTCGCGAGTGAAATCAGCAAAACACCGGCGGTCCCGAGAAGCAGGTCCCCCCACGAGACATGCAGGGTAAGTCGGTTCGTCCCCACGGCGCCCACCCACCAGGTGCGCAGACCGTAGATCATGATCCATCCGTAAGCCAGGGACCCGATTGCGCCGAAGGAGACCCCGATCGCCGACAGGATCAGACCCTCGGAAAAAAACGTGCGCTGCAGGGCCGCGGGCGCAAACCCGGCGACCTTCAGGATCCCGATTTCCCTGACCCGCTGTTCGACCGTCAGCCGGAAAAACAGAACCGACAGCAGGATTGCGGACGCGATCAGGAAGAAGCTGAAGTAAACGAAATACTCCGCAAAGTCGGTGGAACCGGAGGAGGCCGCCAGGCCGCTTTCCTTGACGGATTGGATCCTGAATCCGGAGCCTTCCGGATTCAGGCCGCCGAGAAGGGAAAGCCGGAAGGCCTCCCTGGCGGCAGAAACGCCTGCTCCTTCGGCGGGCGCGAAGCGGATGGAGGTCAGCCCGCCGAAACGGCTTCTCCAGAGCTGCTGTCCCACGGCAAGGGGCACGAACGCCTTGGGTGTGGCCCGCCAGCGGTCCCAGTATCTTTCGTCCCTTTCCCGGATGCGCCCGAGATCCAGAGGGAACGGGGGGTCCCATTCGCCCATGCTGCCGGCTTCGGTTATGCCCGGGATTTCTGGTGAAAGGGAAGTATCGAGGTCCGCGGCGCCGGAGACCACCCCGGCCATCCGGAACGATGCGGTGCGGGTCACCATGCTGCCGGCCTCGAGCCAGACGTAATATTCCACCTCCACCGCATCGCCCGGCGAGACGCGCAGGTCTTCCCGGGCCCACTCGGTCAGATAAATGGGGGGGATGGAGGGATCGGGTCGCCGTTCTTCAGCAGGATTTTCTGCCTGCAATGATGCGAGCGCCCCCTCCCCGATATCCGCCGCGCTGATCGCGGAATAGGGGATGGAGCGGCCGTTGGCCCGGATGGAGTTTGCCATGTAGGTGAAAACGGGGGAAGCCCGAAGCTTCATCTCACCCGCTGCACGGACCGCCGCATCCGCAACCGGTTCCTCCAGAAGGATGCGGCTGCTTTCAAGATAGAACCCGTTCCCGGAGGGAAAATCCCTCAGCCGCAGGCCCATATCCGTCAGGGCGAGGTTTTCCTTGAGGGTGCCGCGCAGGGCGTTTTCCCCTGCCGATTCCAGCGCCGAAAGGAGAACGGCGTTGACGCCCGAGGGCCGGTTCAGGTCCTTCCGGAGGCGCTCGAGGGGAACAAAAATGGAATAGACCTCGCCTTGGCCCGGGCGCAGGGCAAATTCGCCCAGCCTGTCTGCGGGTAGAATCTGCCGGCAGGAGAGACGCATGCTTTTTCCGACGTCCTGGCGCTTTCCGTAAAGCCACTCCCGCGGGACCGACTGCTGCGTTTCTACCTGCAGAATCAACCCGTCGCCGGTTTCAATATCGAGTTGGCGGGCTAGCGCGGATCCCACAAACGCCGCCCGGTCGTCCGGAAACGGGTCGGCGGATATGCCCTGGAACTTCCAGAACCTCTCGTCGACGCCGTAGACGTTGACGCGCGGGTTGCGCATCCGGCTTTCTTCATGGATCAGCACCCCTTCGAGGACTATGATCGGACACGAGGCGCCTTCGCCGGCAAAAGATACGGCCAGGCGTTCGCCGAAGAACCGGTCGGCCGTTATGACGGTTTCCGTATTGCCGATGCGCTCAAAGAGCAGGTCCCGGAGGCTTCCGCGCACGGAACGTCCGACCACGAGCGCCCCGGTCATGACGGCGACGGCCACCGCCACTCCGGCTACGACCGCCAGGTTGGTTCTCCGGTAATGGTTGAGACTTCGGAATATCAGGCGACGTGGTTTCATTTCAAATAAGATGGTATCGGTTAAGCAGGCTGTAATCTGGCGCTGCCGAGCCTGAATTTACGTCCGAAGCGCCCGGCGATCTCCAGGTTGTGCGTGACGACGACGAGCATGTTTTTCCGGCTTTTATGAAGGTCGAACAGAAGGGAAACGACCGTTTCCGCCGATTCATGGTCCAGGTTCCCGGTCGGCTCGTCGCACAGAACCAGCCGCGGGCGCAATATCAGGGCCCGGGCCAGGGCGGCGCGCTGTTTTTCCCCCCCGGAAAGCTCGTGCGGCCTGTGGTGGATCCTGTCCGCCAGGCCGACCTGCTCGAGAAGGTCCATCGCCCGTTGCTTCAGAGAATCGTCGGGAGGGGATACCAGGGTCGGGACCAGGACGTTTTCGAGCACCGAGCATTGCGGCAGCAGGTGGTGGTCCTGGAAAACGAAGCCGATTTCCCTGTTCCGGAATGAAGCCAGATCTTTTTCGTTCAATTCATAAGGATTCCTGCCCGCCAGTTTCACGCTCCCGGAAGTGGGAGGCTCCAGAGCGCCCAGGATGTAGAGGAACGTGCTTTTGCCGCTGCCGGACGGTCCCATAATCGAAACGGACTCGGTGTCGTTCAGTGTAAAGTCGATGTCCGAAAGCACCGCGAGCCGCCGCCCCGGCATCGGGTATTCCTTCGTGAGATTCCTGACTTCCAGCAATTGGGCTCCCCCGATTTAACGTTTTTTAGAAAATATCATTTGTAACATGCACATGACGGATTATAGCTTGATTGGAAGCCGGAAGCCAGTAGGGGCGAACCTTGTGTTCGCCCGTCTTGACTCAACCGGTCCGATTCTCAATTTCATGAGGCGTTTCCGGCCCGAACGACGCAGGGGG
>JAFGAO010000058.1 GCA_016933615.1 Acidobacteriota bacterium | reverse complement strand
TGCATCCCTCGGCCCGGAACCGTCTCATGAAATTGTGAAACGGACCGGTGGAAGTAATGACGGGCGAACACGAGGTTCGCCCCTACACCGCCGCAATTTTCTTGCGGGCGGCGGGCGCCTTTTTCCTCCTGGCGTTGCCGTTGTGGGTATCGAGGGTCATCTTGTAGTGAATCATCTTGTTGACGGCATCCAGATAGGCCCGGGCGCTGGCGTCGACGATATCCAGGCTGGCGGCTTTGCCGATAAAGGAAGCTTTGCCGAAATCGACCTTCATGAAAACTTCGCCGACCGCGTCCCTTCCGCCGGTCACGCTGTGAACCGAATACTCCACTAGTTTTCCTTCGACACCCGTAATCCGGTCGATCGCTTTCAGCGCCGAGTCCACGGGACCGTCGCCGATGGCGGAATCCCTGCTCAGCCGGCCTTCCTTCTCCAGCGCCACGGTTGCCGTGGCGATGACCTGATTCCCGGCAGTAGACTGGATGTTCTTCAGCTTGTAGACGGGAGGGGCGATCCTTAAAGCGTCCCGCACCGTCACAATCAGGTCTTCGTCGAAAACCTCCTTTTTCTTGTCCGCGACTTTCTTGAAAAGCACATAGGCCTTTTCGAGCTCCGCATCGCTCAGTTTAAATCCCAGCTCAAGGTATTTCTTCCGGAGAGCATGGCGGCCGGAATGCTTTCCCATGATCAGTTTGCTCTCCTTGATCCCCACCGTTTCCGGGCGCAGGATCTCGTAAGTCAGCTTTTCCTTGATCATCCCGTCCTGATGAATCCCCGCCTCATGCGCGAAGGCGTTCTTCCCGACGATTGCCTTGTTCGCCTGGACCTTCATGCCCGTCAGGTTGGTGACCATCTGGCTGGAAGGATACAGTTCCCTTGAATTGACCCGTGTATCGATACTGAAAAGATCCTTGCGCGTGCGCAGCGCCATCACGATCTCCTCGAGAGACGCATTGCCTGCGCGTTCGCCGATTCCGTTTACGGTGCATTCCACCTGCCTGGCGCCGTTCTGTATCGCGCTGAGAGAGTTTGCGACGGCAAGCCCCAGGTCGTTATGGCAGTGCACGGAAAGGACGGCTTCACGGATATTCGGCACATTCTCCCGCAGGTACCGGATTGTTGCGCCGTATTCGGTGGGGAATGTATACCCGACCGTATCGGGAATGTTGACGACGTCGGCCCCTTCCCCGATGACGGCTTGCACAACCTCGCCGAGGAACCGGAGGTCGGAACGTGTGGCGTCCTCAGCGGAGAATTCGACATCCGGGCACAGGGATTTTGCGTACCGGACGGCATCACGTGCAGCCTTCAGGACTTCCTTTCGCGTTTTCTTTAATTTGTACTTTAAATGTATATCCGAAGTGGCTATGAAAACGTGAATTCTGGGTTTTTTTGCAAAGCGAACCGCCTCCCAGCAACGGTCGATGTCCATCTTGCCGGCCCGGGCCAGCCCGGCAATGGTAGCCGTCTTCGCTTCCTTAGCGATTCTCTTGACCGATTCGAAGTCCCCTTCTGAGGATATCGGGAAGCCCGCTTCGATGACGTCCACATTCAGGCGCTCCAGCTGGCGCGCAAGCATCAGCTTGTCGTTTATGGTCATGCTTGCTCCGGGGGACTGCTCACCGTCTCTCAATGTTGTGTCGAAAACCAGTACTCGGTCTCTCATGACTGGATCCTTTCAATTGTTGATCTTGGGTTGCTCTTCATGCCCTGGGCGGTCAACGGCTTACGGCCTAAGGCAAGGAAAGACAATGAAGGAGGAGGTATTCTAGGTGAAAGATTGCGTCGCAACGAATCGGCTTGTGGATTTTCATGGCAGTCCCGGCGGCGACTCTGCCCGATGTCCGTCATCGTATCTATCGCACACCAAGAATGATAGACCTGCACTTACGATTGTCAAGAAAATAAAACTACGTTGCAAGTTGCACGTTACGCGTTGCAGGTTAAAAAAAGCGTCGTTTCACGTTGTAGAGGTTGACCGGCAGGCTGGTCCCTGACGGAAACGTTCAAACGGTGTTTTTGTTTTTAACGTTCAACATCCCAACGTGCAACCTGCAACAGCTTCAGCTTATATAACTGCCGTTGATATCCACGTACTCATGACTGAGATCGCATGTCCAGACGCGCGCCTGGCGGCGGCCTGATGCGAGATCCACTTCGATTCTCAGGTCGTGCTCTTTCATCGCCTTTTCCGCTCTTTCCCTTGCGGCGCCGACCGGGGCCCCGCTCCTGAAAACCGGGACGCCGTTGAGATACAATGCGATCCTTTCGGGCGCAAAAGGCACGCCGCTGTACCCGGCCGCGCACAAAATGCGCCCCCAGTTGAACTCCTCCCCAAAAAGAGCGGTCTTTACCAGGCTGGAATTGGCTATGGCTTTGGCCACCTTCCGTGCAGACTCGAAATCCCTGGCGCCCCGGACAAGAACTTCGACGAACTTGGTTGCGCCTTCGCCGTCCCGGGCGATGCTTTTTGCCAGCTCTTCGCACAGCATTCCCAGTCCCTGTTCGAAAAAAACAACCGAAGGCCTGTCTGAAACAACCGCGCTTGAAGCGCCGTTGGCCATGATGAACACCGTGTCATTGGTGGAGCAGTCGCCGTCCACCGTCAGGCAATTGAAGGTTTTTTCGACGACGCGATGCAGTAATCTATTCAACAGTCCCGGAGCTATGCGGACATCCGTGGAAATGGCGGAAAGCATCGTCGCCATCTGCGGATGTATCATGCCCGCCCCCTTGGCCATCCCTCCGATCCGGACGGTCTTTCCGTCCATGCGCGCCTCTACGGCAAACGACTTTTCACGGGTATCGGTCGTCATGATCGCCTGCGCCGCTGCGCTGCCTCCCCGGGAACTCAGCGAGGAAGCCGCCGCCGCGATCCCTTTCAGCAATTTGGGTACAGGCAAAAAACTGCCGATGACGCCGGTGCTGGCCATGAGAATACGGACGGGATCCTCTCTCAGGTGGGAGGCAAGGCATTCAATGCCCAAAACGGAGTCTCCCATGCCCCGCTTTCCCGTGCAGGCATTGGCGCAGCCCGAGTTGATCAGGATCGCCCGCGCCCGCCCCTTCGACGCCTTCAGATTTTCCCTGCTCAGGACTACAGGAGCCGCCTGCACCTGGTTGCGCGTGAACACGCCGGCTGCCGACGCCGCCTGGGTGGAAAAAAGGATCGCCAGATCCAGTCCTCTTTCCTTTATCCCGGCCGACACGCCTGCGGCAAGGTATCCTGCGGGCGCCGTCACTCCGCCCTCGATCCTGCGCCACTTCGGTTTCTTCAATCCTGTCGCGGAACCGACGCTTTTGGATTTCATAGGTCGAGCACCATAGCGATCTCGTCGCAGCTATTGAATTTAGGACAGTGGAAGCACTCGTTGTAAACCTTCAGAGGCAATTCCCGGTGCTCCACCCGGGTGAAACCGAAACGGCCGAAAAATTTCGGTTCGTAGGTAAAGCAGAAAACCCTTTTTATTCCCCATCCCCTCGCTTCCGACAGAAGACTCTCGACCAGAACCGAGCCCAGTCGCTTACGTGTCATTTCCGGATCCACTGCCAGGGCCCTTATTTCAGCCAGGTTCTCCCAGTAAATATGGAGCGCCCCGCACCCGAGCACCAGGTCGGCCGTAACAGCATCGGTGACGATACTGTAATCCCTCAGGTTTTCGTACAGCTGCAGCTCCGTCTTGGGGAGCATCCGCTGCATATCGGCATAATAGTTGATGATGCGGTACATTTCTGCCACATCGGCCAGGCAGGCTTTGCGAACCAGCGCTTCCGGATCGGAAGATGGTCGCGCCTGCTGCAGGGGCTGCATTTTTTCTGACATTGGAGGCTCCTTTCAAGACTCCGATTCTATCTCCCCCAAAACCGCATCCAGGGCATTCAGGAATTCATCCGCGTCGGTTTTTTCGATAATAAAAGGAGGCAAAAGGCGCAGAACGGTTTCATGCGCCGCATTTGTGATGATCCCCTTTTTCAGCAGTCGCCGCACGGCCTCCTTTGCCGCCTCCCCCATTTCGATTCCAATCATGAAACCCATTCCGCGGACTTCGCGGATGCACCGGTGCCGCGATGCCATTTTCTTGAGCGAATCGATGAGGTAATTCCCCAGAGTTTCGACTTTGGAGATTAGCTGTTCCTCTTCGATGATACCGAGGACTTCAAGCGCAAGCCTGCATGCAAGGGGTCCGCCGCCGAAAGTGGTGCCGTGATCTCCCGGCCCCAAGGTCGCCGCGACCCGGGCATTTCCCAGCACGGCGCCCAGGGGGTATCCCGCGGCCAGAGATTTGGCCAGCGTCAGGACATCCGGCTTTATTCCGTAGTGTTCAAAAGCGAAATATCTGCCCGTTCTTCCCAGGCCGCACTGGATCTCGTCGGCGACCAGCAGGGCGTCGTACCGGTTGCACAACTCGCGCCCCGCGCGCACGAAGTCCCCGGGCAGGGGCACGATCCCCCCCTCGCCCTGAACCGGCTCAATCACAAGAGCGCAGACACGGTCGGAAAACGCCTTTTCCAGTGCTTCCGGGGTGAATTCCCCGACAACCGCGATATCGGGCACGAGGGGCCGGAACGGAGCCTGGTATTGGTCCTGCGTCGTTATGCTGAGAGCCCCGAACGTCCTGCCATGAAACGAATTCCTGAGGGTCAGGATTACCGATTTGCCGCTGCCCGCCCGGGCGTTGCCGTAGGCGCGCGCGATTTTCAGGGCCGCTTCGACCGCTTCCGTTCCGCTGTTGGTGAAAAAGGCCTTGGCCATGCCGGAAACTTCGACCAGTTTCTTCGCCAGCGCGCCCTGGTAGGGGTGGTAGAAAAGGTTCGAGCAATGGATCAGCTGCTGCCCCTGCTCGGTCAAAACCCGAGCCAGCCGCGGATGGCCGTACCCCAGAGAGTTCACCGAAATGCCCCCAAGAAAATCGAGATAGCGCTTCCCGTCCAGGTCGTAGATGTGGACCCCGGATCCGTGCGAGCAGTAAAGGTCCGACCTCTTGTAGGTCGCAAAAAGGTACTTTTCTTCGAGAGCCGCGATTTCCTCGGGCTCGAGTTCCAATGCTTTATCGGTTCCCATGGATATGCGTTCCTTCCGTCAGCGTTCCGTCGATGAACTGCATTAAAATACCGGGCCTGGATCCGGGCAGGATGAGGGCGTCCCGGACACCCGCGGCGAGCGCCTCCAGGCAGGAGGACGTTTTCGGCAGCATGCCTCCCTTGACGATTCCACTGCGCCGCAGGGCCGCTATGTCGGATTCCTTTAAATCGCGCAGTACGGAACCTTTTTCGTCCTTCACCCCGGCGACGTCGGTCAGGTAAACCAGGGAGGAACAACCGGTCCCCGAAGCGCAGGCCGATGCCATCTGGTCGGCGTTTACGTTGTAGAGCTGCCCGTCCGGTCCCAGAGCGATGCTCGATACCACAGGGATCCACCCGGCATCGAACGCCCTGTCGAAAAAAGAACGGTTGACCCCGGACGGTTTCCCTACGAATCCAATCCCGGCCGGATTGTCCGGAAGATCCGAAAGCCGTATGCACCGCACCGCACCGGCATCCGCGCCGCATATTCCGACGGCGCGTGCGCCGGAGCGATTCATTTCAGACACAATCTTCTTATTGACCTCCCCGGCCAGAACCATGACAGCCGCAGAGAGCGTTTCCGAATCCGTTACGCGCAGGCCTTCGGCGAATCTGGATTCTATTCCCATCTGGGAGAGCCGGCGGTTCAGGCTTTTCCCCCCGCCGTGCACCAGAATCACTTCGTGCCCCAGGGAAGCGGCTTCCGCCACCTGGGAAAGGATGGCGCCGCGGATCGATGCCTCCTCCAGGATGCTGCCGCCCAGCTTCACCGTGATTCGCATAATAATTCACCCGCCTTTCGTGAATCACCCTGCATTGCATCCGGAGGCTCAGGAGAAATAATCCCGAAGCCTCTCCAGCACTTTTTTACCGAGGGGGCCGCTTTGCGCCAGCACGAAAATAGTGTCGTCCCCGGCAACGGTGCCCAGGACCTCGGGCCATTCGGCGGCGTCTAAAACCACTCCCACGGAGTGGGCATTCCCGGGGGAAGTTTTGATTACGACCATGTTGCCGGAAACTGCCGTGCTCAGGACGTACTGCCCCAGGGCACGCCGCAGATGTCCGCCGGCGGCGGCGGGGGGCGTCTCCCCCGGAAGCCGGTACCGTCCCCGAACCTTCACCAAACCCAGTTCCCGGATGTCCCGGGAAAGCGTGGACTGGGTCACCGTCACATTCTCGTTTCCCAGGAGCAGGGAAAGCTGCTCCTGGCTCCCGACCGAATGCCTCCGGATGATCTCGAGTATTCTTCCCTGCCTGGCCTTCTTTGTCATCATGGTGGAAACGAGCGCGCCTGATTACATATTTATGCAATAAGGAGATTAATTATACAATAAGTTCTCCCGGGCGCAAGGAAATATGGGCCATAATTTGGTGTCAGGCTGGATGGGCACCGATAAGCGCAGAAGTTTATCGGGAAACCGCGGCGCTCCTGCAATAAAATATCCGCGGCCGGCTGAATAAGGGGTATTTCTACCCTGAAACCGATTTCACGTGCTAATGTATTTTCCCATGTACAGGATTCCTCGAGCCCTCGTCCCTCTGGCCGCGATTGTCGGCCCGGTTTATGAAGCCGTCGTGCGCTCGAGAAACGTTCTTTACGATTCCTCGGTCTTTCGCCGGAGTCGTCTTAGAAGCCCCGTAATAAGCATAGGAAACGTCACAACGGGCGGAACAGGCAAAACACCCCTGGCAATTTTCACGGCAAAGAAAATTGCAGGCATGGGGTTTACTCCTGCGATTCTGAGCCGCGGCTTCGGAAGATCCGATCCCGGCGCCGCAAGGATCATCCCTCCCGGCGAGCCGATCCGGTTTCCGGCTTCCTGTCTGGGGGATGAACCGGCTCTCGTCCGGCGCCATGTGCCACAAGCGTGGCTGGGTCTCTCAAGGGACCGGTATGCCGCCGGCAGCCGGATTGAACGGCAGACGGGCAACCTGGTTTTTATTCTGGACGACGGCTTTCAACATCGGAAAGTGCACCGGGACCTGGATATTGTCGTCATCGATCCCAGTCAGCCTCTGGAAAATAATAGCATTTTCCCGCGCGGGACCTTGAGGGAACCCCTGTCGGGATTGCTTCGCAGCCACGCGATTGTCCTGAACCGAACCCGGGAAAGCGGCAGCCCCGCCGGTCCGGAAAAGGCCGTATTCGAACAGCTTCACCTCGCCGGCAAGGTACTCTGCTGCGAACAATACATCGACAAAATGATTCCCTTCGGCATCTGGAGGGAACCGGACAAGCCGGCCCCCAGCCTCCCCGTGCCGGAATCCGTTTTCCTGGCGGCGGCACTGGGAAACCCGGAACGCTTCCGCACGGACGTGCTGAAGCTCGGGGTCCGGGTGCGCGGGAGCCTTTTTTTCAGGGACCACTACAAGCTTCAACCTGAAGACTGGGCCCGGTGTGTCGACGGGGCGCGCCGGTCCGCCGCCGACGCCATCCTTGTGACGGAAAAAGACGCCGTCAAAATCTCGCCCCCTCCCGACTTCCCCCTCCTGGTGGCTGTACAGACGACAAGGTTTCGCGACGATGAAGCGTTCCTCGCTTTACTGCGTCGTTGCCTATCGAACCTTGAGCGTTGACCTTTCAAAACAAAAAGCGTCGTTGCCCTTTCCGGGAGCTGCTATGATTGGATGTAAGTCCGTTCGGTTTTAAACCTGCGGCGGTGTGTTTTGTTTTTGACGATCAACGGCACAGCGTTTCAACGTGCAATGACGGGGCTATGTTTATGGGCCGCAGCCGGGACCGGGAAATGTCCGGGCATCCCCCGATTCCCGACCATTTTCCCCTGTCCCGACCGCGGGAGGTTAATGTTATTAATTGCCGCCATTATAGGCCGGGAGCCGGCCGGCGTATGTGAGTGCGGTCACGAAAACTTAAAACCGTTGCACGTT
>JAFGAO010000057.1 GCA_016933615.1 Acidobacteriota bacterium | reverse complement strand
GATTGTTCGCCATGAATAATTTCCTTAGCCATAGTTTTATTGCTCCTTGTCTCAATCTATTGATTCTGCTCGGTTTATCCAAGAACTGCCAGGATTTCATCCTCCCGCATAATGAGATAATCCTGATCGTCGATCTTGATCTCGGTGCCGGAATATTTTCCGAAAAGGATGCGGTCGCCGGTTTTGACGTCCATCGCGGCGCGCTTGCCGTCATCCATGACTTTTCCAGAGCCGACAGCTATGACTTCGCCTTCCATCGGCTTTTCTTTGGCGGTATCCGGAATAATGATGCCGCCCTTTACGGTTTCTTTTTCTTCAACACGCTTTACAAGAACCCTATCGTGTAAAGGCCTAACGTTCATACAAGATCTCCTTTTTAAATGGGTAGCTTATAAGGTCAACTCCAATGGTTTGCAACCCGCTTCGCTTGGCACTCACCCAAGGCGAGTGCTAATAATATAAGAGCGATTCGCCGGTTGTCAACTTCAGGAGGGGCAAACTTTTGATTTCGATGATCCCGGCCGCGTTTTTATTTTCTGCTGGAGCACAGGAGCAGGGAAAAACATATGTATAATTAAATCAATGACTTATATTTAACTTGCCTGAACCGTGCGCCTGAATCGAACCCTGATTAATCAAATCTTATCAGATCCCTTGCGACTTTTTCACAGATATGTTGTAAATCTTGTGGCGGGTAAAACCGGAGGAAAACCATTTCCCGGATAGAATGGAGTCTCCTGCCGGATTTGAGAAATGGATTGAATAAGCATATCATTCGGTACTGACGGCTCCAGGGACCGGAGCCCGAGACGACCGCTGACTGTATCCATTCGCTTGAGTTTTGTACATTTTTCGGATACCGGAACAGATCCGCGGTGCATCCGGGAGGGATTGAATCATGCGCAACTTTGAAGAAAAAATCCAGGAATTGCTCCAAAAACTGCTCCTGATGGGCCGGCTGTCGGAGTCCATGGTCCAGACGGCGCTGCGGGTCCTGATAGAAAGGGATGAATCCCTCGGAGAAATGGTCGTAAAAAAGGAGAAGGAGGTCAACGAGCTGCAGATTGAAATCGACGACAGCGCCGTTAAATTGACCGCATTGCAGCAGCCCATGGGTACCGATGTCCGGTTTCTTTTCATGGCCTCCCGTATCGCTTCGGAACTGGAACGGATCGGGGATCAGGCGGTCAGCATCATTCAAAAGGCCTCCCCTATATTGAAGTCCCCGTCGCTGCGGCCCCTGGTGGATCTGCCGATGATGGGGGAAATCGCCGAAAAAATGGTTCGGGACAGTCTCGAAGCGCTGGTGAACAGGGACTGCTCCCTGGCGAATCGCGTTATGGAACAGGAAGATAAGGTAGACGCTTTCAGGGACAAAATTTTCCGGGTCCTTTTGACTTACATGATGGCGGATCCCGGGACCATAGAGCGCAGCCTGGCATTGATCCTGATCTCGCGGCACCTGGAGCGGGTAGGGGATCATGCAACCAATATTGCGGAAGAGGTCATCTACCTGGTAGAGGGCCGGGAAGTGCGTCATCAGCAGGAAAGCGACCTGAGAGGCGTTCATTAATCCCTAAAATCCGATACAAACGGCAGAAGGCGATTATGTCCAAAGGCATGGTTTTAGCGATTGACGACGAAGAAGACCTGATCGAGCTGGTCCGCTATAACCTCGGCAAAGAAGGCTTTGAAGTCATAAGCGCCTGCGACGGGGAATCGGGCCTGTCCCGGGCCATACAGAAAAAGCCCGATGTGATCATTATCGATTTGATGCTTCCCGGCATCGACGGATTCGAAGTCTGCCGCTCCTTGAGGTCCAGGGCCGAGACGGCTCACATTCCCATAATCATGCTGACCGCCAGGGCTTCCGAATCCGACCGCGTTGTCGGCCTGGAGCTCGGGGCCGACGACTACATCACCAAACCGTTCAGTCCCAGGGAACTCGCCGCGCGCATCAAAGCCCTGCTGCGGCGCACGCGCGGATTCCAGCGGAATATATCCGTGATACGGCGGGGGGATCTTTCCATCGATTTGAACAGCCACGAAGTTTCCTGCAACGGGGATGTGGTGGAACTGACGGCCACGGAATACCGCCTGCTGCAGTTCATGGCGTCCCACCCGGGGCATGTCTTTTCGCGCAATGCGATCATCGAGGGAGTGCTCGGAAGAGACGTAACCGTTCTGGACCGGACCATCGACGTCCATATTATGGCATTGCGGAGAAAGCTCGGAGCCTGCAACAAGTGGATAGAAACCATCCGCGGATTCGGCTATAAATTCCGGGACGAAAACGCGCTTGAATAGAAGTTCCCCCGCATCCGCGTTTCCCACCTATCAATTTCGACACAGAAAACCTGGCGCTTTTCCATCCGGGACATGATGGTGCCGGCGGAAGTTCTCCGAGGCCGTTTTCCCCATCATTCGTTCCAGGATCGCGGGATTCAAGTGCGCCAGATCGATGATGACGAGAGCATCCAGGCAGTTTCCGAATTCAGGATCCAGGTTGAACGCAAGCGTTTTTGCTCCAAGACGGATGTAGTGACGCAAAAGGACGGGGACGCCCTTGGAATCCGGCTCTATATCGGAGATCAGGTCGCTCAGCTCATCCAGATCCCGGACGCTCTTGCAGTAGTTGCGGGCGGCGCGGGTCTTGAATCTGTTGAAGGACGGAGGGGTCATCGGATTAATTTTGAATTTGAGCGCCTCCTCCGGATGATTCAGGCGCAGGTACCAGGCGATCAGTTCCCTGGATATAGGCCGGTAATCGCCGCTGATACTGACGGGACCATAAAGGTAGCGGTATTGAGGGTGCCGGGCAACAAACCGTGCGATACCGGCCCAGAGCATCGGGAGCGATCGGCTGTCCCTCTGGTTTTCCAACCGGATGAAGGAGCGCCCGAGCTCCAGGGCCGGCCCCAGCTTCGTGAAAAACGACCTGCCCAGTCGGAAAAGCGTATTGACGTACAGGCCGTTGAAACCCGAACGGGCTAGAATTCGATCGGTGCGGCCCAAGCGGTAAGCTCCGGCGATTCTTTTTTTCTGCAGGTCCCAGAGGAACAGGTGCTGGTATTGCCGGTCGAAAACGTCGAGATCGATCTCTTTCCCGGAACCTTCTCCCACACTCCTGAACGTGCACTCCCTCAACCTCCCGATTTCGTATAAAGTCAGGGGTATTTCGCACGCGTCGGCATACGCCAGGAGCATGCCGCCTCTTTCTATCAGAAAATTTGTGCGTTCCAGCTTCATGATTTCCGCTTCGAGATCCTCCGGATCCGATGCCGGGTCTGTGGGAACTTTGCAGTATTTTTTCTGATTCTTGGTATTCTTTCCGCCTGAGGGGGGCAGGCCTGCATGGAATCTATGCGACAGAAGATAAGTTCTTTTCCTTAGGTATTCTGTAGCCTCCCTGTCCGTGCCGAAATCTCTCAGACGTTTTAAACTGATGACTCTACCGGTGCGGACCTCGAGGATTCGATTGCGTTTGTTCAGCATCTCGCGCGCGAGCAGGGCTGTGCGCACTCTTGGGTGCATCAATCCCAGTATGTGGAAAACCAGGCTGTTCGTCCCGCAAAAATAGACCGGGAGCACCGGGATCCCGATTTTCCGGGCGAGGCGGGCGACGGTATCCTTCCATTTCGGGTCGGTTACGGACGCCCTGTTGAACTGCACGTGCGCCACTTCCCCGGCCGGGAATGCAGCCAGCACTCTGCCCCCCTCCAGCCAACGAATGGCTTCCCGGACCGGCCGGTAATTCCTGTGCGCCGCGTCCAGCCCCCCGAAGGCATCCACATAAATAAATAAATCCCTCAATTCTTCGACGGGTTCCAGAATGGAGTTCGCCAGGATTTTTACGTCCCGTCTCACCGAACGGAGCACCGATGCCAAAACCAGCCCCTCGATAATCCCGAAGGGATGGTTGGCTGTGACGATAAGCGGACCGGTTTTCGGGAGGCGCTTGAGATCCTCGCTGCTGATTTCATAGGAAATGCCCAGAAGCTCCAGCAGGGTTTCGGGAGCCTTCTGCGGGTTGGATTGAGAGCTGATATGCCGGTAAAGATAATCAAGCTCTTCGACATTGAGTATTTTACCAAGCAATCCCCGTATGAACCTGGGCATCCGGCTCGTCAGGGGGGCCATCATGACTTCAAGCTTGCCCTTGTCCTGCAGGGGCATTTCTGTGTCGGGGATGTTCATTTGCGTTCCGGTCATGGGTGTTTGTATTCGAACTGCACACGCGCATTCGGGAACAATTTAGACTTCCCGGATTAGGCAATGATGAAAGACCGGTTAATTTTTTAAGAATGCTTAATGATCGTGTATTCCGCAGCCGGCGAAGCCGGCTTCCTTCGATTTTTAAAGATTGCGCTGTAGGGGCTTACAAAGAACAGGCTGTTTTTCTGCTTCTTTTTAAAGTTTTCACACAATCCTCAATAGATTTTCACATTTTTTCATTACGGTGTAGCCGTCTATGAAAACAATCGTCCTGGATACGAATGTCATCCTGCATGACGCGACCTGTATTCACCAGTTTCAGGAAAACGACATCGTAATCCCGCTCGCGGTCATAGAGGAGATCGACCGTTTCAAACGGGGCGGCCAGGTCATCAATTTAAACGCCCGCGAATTCGCCCGGACCCTCGACTCTCTTACCGGCAACGGCCTCTTCAACGGAGGTGTTTCCCTCGGACCGGGCAAAGGCCTTGTGCGCATAGCCCTGACGAAAGGGTTGAGCCCGGAAATCCGTGAAATCTTCTGCGAAGACAATTCCGACCACCGGATTCTCAGCATGGCTTACGATCTGCACAAATCCCAGGCCCGCAATCAGCCGGTCGCGCTGGTTACCAAAGACGTAAACATGCGGATGAAAGCCAAGGCGCTGGGGATTCCGGCCGAGGATTACACCACCGACAGGGTGCACAGTATCGACGCGCTGTACAGCGGCAAGGAAATAATAGAGGAAGTAAACAGCGAGACCATAAGCGCTCTGTACCAGGAGCCCGCCGGCCTGCCGGGAGAGGAACTCGCCCGCTTTCATGAGTGCGAACTGGTGCCGAATAAATATTTTGTGTTGCGCAATCCCAACCGATCGGTCCTCGCCTACTACGATGCCCATGCGGGAATGCTCCGAAGGGTCGAAAAAGCGCCTGTTTCCGGCATTAAGCCGCGCAACGTCGAACAGATCTTCGCCATAGACATTTTAACCCGGCCCAATATCCCCTTAGTCACTCTTACCGGGAAAGCCGGGACCGGCAAGACGCTGCTGGCGCTGGCCAGCGCCATCTCCGTGAAGAGGGAATACCGGCAGATATATGTTGCAAGGCCGGTCGTGCCCCTGAGCAATAAGGATATGGGTTACCTTCCCGGCGACATCGAAAGCAAACTGTCCCCGTACATGCGGCCTCTCTGGGATAACCTCAAGATCATCCAGAACCAGTATCCCGAAGACGACCGGGCATACCAGCAGATCGACCAGATGATTCAGAACAACAAACTGGTGATTGAGCCGTTGAGCTACATTCGGGGGCGGAGCCTTCAGAAGATCTTTTTTATCGTCGACGAAGCTCAGAACCTGACCCCGCACGAGATTAAAACCATCATCACGCGCGCGGGCGACGGAGTGAAAATAGCCATTACGGGCGACATATGGCAGATAGATCACCCCTATCTCGACGCCCAGTCCAACGGACTTACCTACCTGATCGACCGTTTCAAGGGGCAGAGCCAGTACGGCCACATTAATTTGAACAAGGGCGAAAGGTCGGAACTGGCGGAGCTTGCCAGCAATCTGCTTTAATTCTTCAGTTTCTCCATCGTGAATCGCAACGCCTGGACGAATCCGGCGTCAAGGAGCAGTTCCGCCGCTTCATCGGGCCGGCAGATGCGCCGCTGGCGCTCCGATCTTTGGGCCCATTCCGTTATAAACATCCCCGGACTTCAAGTTCGTGCCCCAGGTGGATAAAAGCCATGCCGGCTTTCGAGCGCGCGTTGTAGGCGAGCAGCGGTTTCCTCTCCAGCCCCATGCGCTCGACCTCCGACGCATTGGGAATGGACGTGTCGAGGAAAGCGTACTTTTTGCGGTCGGCCGACTGGACCGTCTCCCAGTGAAGGCGCTTGCGCATATCCACCATAGAGAAGAATGCGCGGATCTTTTGGGCTGCATATTCTCGCTGCATGAAAAAATCGTGGAGCTGCCTCAATGTCCTCATGGATAGAACCGAAGGAACGACCGGAACCAGCAGGGTGTGGCTGAAATGGAATACGTTTTCGCTCAGCAGGCCGAAATGGGGCGGGCAGTCGACGATGACGCGGTCGTACGCATCTTTGAAAGATTCGAAAACGGGCATGAGCCGCTGCCGCTTGCGGTCCTCCCCTGCGAGATGGCGGTCGATGTTGCGCAATCCCAACGGTGCGGGAAGGATATCCAGCCCGTCGAAGTCGCTTTCTCGGATCAGGTCTGCTACTGTTTTTTCTCCTTTCAGGAGAGATTTCCCCCGGGCCTCCGGAGAGGGGCGAACCCGGAAATAGTATCCGGCCGAGCTTTGCGGGTCGAGATCCACCAGCAGAGTCCTGTGCCCGCGTCTGGAGGCGAAAAACGCGAGGTTGACCGCGGCCGCGGTTTTCCCAACCCCGCCCTTGACGCTGAACAGGGATACGATTTTCAATCTTCGCTTCCTCCCAGCAGGTTTGGCAATAAATCGCCCCGTTCTTCCGAACAGAAATCACGCACGGCCGCGATGCTTTTTCCTGCAAGCCTGTCCCGCTTTTGATGCGCCTGCATGATGATGGCGCCTAGCGTCATAAGCGCGGCGCTGTCTCCCGGGTGCTGCCGCGCCTGGCCCAGAAGGAGCGCCTCCAGCACGCAGAGATCGTTGTATCGGCCCAACAGGGTCTGCAGTTTCTTCAGGTCTTTCAGTAACGGCTTGACGGGATCCCGGCAGAGGAGTTGAGGGAAGAAATCCACCAGATAGCGGAGCTTCTTGAAGGATACCCGCAACCCGTGCAGCTGATTCGGTTTGATCTCCCCTTCGATTTTGGCCGTATCCTGCGCGATCTTTTGGTACCGCTTTAGGATGGCTGGTGCGAGAAGGTCTGAGATTTTTTTGGGAACAGGGCCTTTGTTTTCGTCCAGAATCGCGGACACCGGCCCGAAACGCGCCTCGAATTCCGCCGCCTCCAGTCTCTTGCGCACCGATTGAAACTCCAGTTCCCGTTCCCCTCTCAGTCGCTGCATGATTTGATCGAGACCCGTTTGCAGCGCATCGGGGATGGACGGGCCAAGCGCTCGTACCTCGTTGATCTGCACGTCCAGATCGCGGAGGCGGTTGGTAATCTGCATGGCCTGTTTCAAACAGACCCGGATCGTCTCCCGTTCCTGGCCGGTGAAAACCTGTTTCAGCAGCGCCGTCAGAGACCGCATGCGCCGGAGAGAAACCCGATACTGATGCAGAATTTCCGGATCCTCGTCTTCGACCACTCCCGGCTCGAAATGTCGAACCCGGTCGAGAATGTATCGCGCCAGGTCCGAAACCGCCGTGCGGTCTCCCTGGTCCGGCCGGACTTCGGGAGGGGGTTTCATCAGGCTTCGCATCGAAGCGGGCAGCGAGCTCCGGAACAGCGCTGTCGCTTCAGGGAACGGAGCTATTTCCTCGAGAAGCGCCCGGATAGGCGCCGTATCCCGGCCGTAACCGCGGTAAGGGCCCAACCGGACGTCAATGACGGCCGGGCTGTTCCTGCACTTTAATCTGCGGAGCTGCAAACGCGCGACGCCCTTCCGATCCTCATTCTCAATCCTGTACCGTTCGGCCGTCTCCATTCCCCGGGCGCACACTCGAAGCCTCCAGGCGCCGGCGCGACCCTGCACGATTTTTCTCAATGCACCGTCGGGTAAAAAATCGGTTTCGAACACGTTTCGGGGAAGCGGGCCATCGAGTCTCGCCTCAATCCTTTTCGGCAGGAGTTCGGCCGTCGCCTCTTTCTCCGGAAATTCCAGCAGCAAAGATCCGGACTGCAGCAACGAGCCGTCGTAGCTGTCCAGGACGTTGAAGGGGCGCGTCTCTTTTCCCACCCAAATCACATTCCACCCCTCCGGTAGAATGGGGCGCAGACGGCGGAGCATTGGATCGGCATTCTTGAGCTCTTTGCTTCGGCCGCAATTCGGACCAGCTTCAGGCTTTATAATGTCGGTCGCATCCCCGTTTTCTTTTTTATCGCGAATATTTTCCATTTTCCGGCATCGGGCCGCCTGTTCAGCACCCGGTATACCTTAGGATGTCCTTTTATTCTATGATGGTACTGCATCGGCGCAGAAGAGCCAAGGCTTTAACGCACCCGCTCAATGGGGCAGCAATCCGGCTTTCAGCTCCGTTGCGATATAAAAGTAATGGGAATCTTCCGGATCCGGGCTGCCCGGGACAAGTTCGGGATAGGAGCCTTTGAAGAAGCGCGCATAGCCCGATTCCAGAGACACTATGCGGTTTGCCTGCCACTGCAGCCGAACTTCCAAATTCTGCCCCAGGTATTTTCCCGCTCTTCCTGTTGAATCCTGAAACCCCGACCCCGCCCAGGCGTCCCTGGCGCTGGCCAGCCGCAACGCCCTGTATGCGGTCGCTATACGCAGATTGCCGGCCGGGTTCGCCTCGATGCGGATTCCGGGCGCAGTTATGTTGGAACGGTATATGGGGCCGTAAATACCTGTGGGCGGGTATTCAAAAGACCTGGCCCCGTAAAGAGAATCGAACCGTCCGGATCTGCCGTCCTCCGGACTGCCGTCTCCGCTTGCGTAGTCGTATTGCACGGACAGTCTCGGTTCCCATGTCAAATTGAAACTGAAGCCCAGTTCTCCATGCTGGAAATGGGCGAAATGATCCTGCGTCCCGTTTTTGCCGAACTGCCAGGCGGATTCCATTTCATAGTCCATCGTGCCGGGCGCCGGCATCCTGTAAAGACGTCCTCCCACAGTCGAATGCCTTTGCCTCGAGGCGGGGTTTTCCGTGTCGTGGAAACCGAGATAATACGCGTCCAGCATCAGCCGGTGGAATCGCGCGGATTCAAGGTAAGCGCCCCAGAGATATCGCCGGCTGCCGGAGTCCGGACGGTAGGGGTCGATCGTGACCGGGCGTGTGAGAAACATTCGTATCTCCCAGTCCCAGTCTCCCGCCAGAGTCCAGGATACGCCGTCAAAAGCATTTGTGGTGTTGCGCATGTTGTTGCGGGCCACCAGGCGGCGATGGCCCAGATCCATAGTGAACCGACCGAGAACGATCCGGCTTTTTATGCCTCTCAGGGGGAGATTGTCCAGATTGAACTGCAGCTGGCCCTGCAGCAAATCGAGCTCGTTGATGTTCGCGCGGGCTGAGAACAGGTTTTCTTTTTCGTAAAGAGTTCGTGAATCCTGAAGCTCTATAAGGAAACGGGCCGGCCTGCCGGCTTCTCCGATTTCCGTTCTCAGCCTCGTCCGGAGGGGGAAATGCTTTTCGGTTCCGGATATGTTCGGACGGAAGGAGTTGGTGAGATGTTCGTAACGGGTGCGCTGCTCGAAGGACAGGTGAAGCCAGGAGGGAGTCTTTGTACCCCTGTCCCGTTGGGCGAATGCCGGGGCTGCGGGAAATAAAAAAAGGAGCAAAAACAGGAGGCAGGGGCGCTTATAAGGAGGTTCGAACGTCATTGAAAATGCATCAAGAACAGGATTGTTGTTTTCCTGCGCCCTTGCCTGTCCGCAAGAAGCGCTCAAAAGGTTTAACTGTTAAAAGAAATTTATAATAGCACAAAGCCCCATCGTACAGGCTGCAACATATCTGTTGTAATAAGGGAATTTAGGTAATTTTACCAGAGGCATTCAAGCCGGTTTTGTCGCCTGTGGCGCTGATACTATAATTATCCGTATATTTATGCCGCCTTAATTTCTTCTTAATAAATCCCCTGTAATTTTCGCGCTTGTCGGGTCGCGCTCATTACTGAATTTCGCTGCTGAGATGGGCGGGCATGGGAGCATCGCCGTTAAGTCTGCTCTGAAATGCTTTCGGGCGCATGCTGATCTGCCCCAAGCACCAAGGAGTGTGCAGGAAGCTCATTTAAACACATACAGGAGGATGTTGCATGAAGAAGGTAATTATTGGAGTATGCCTTGTTTTTTTACTTTTGCCCGGTATAGTCGGTGCGGCTGACTGGTGGGAAGTCGTCAAGATCAAGGGCGACCTGCGCTATCGCCACGAGACTATCAAGGTAGAGGATCAGGATGCCCGAAACCGGCACCGCATCCGGGCCCGGATAGGCGTGGAAGCGAAGCCGACAGACAACATAAAACTCGGATTTCAGCTTGCGAGCGGGTCGGACGACCCGATTTCCACGAACCAAAGCCTCGACAGCGGATTTTCAACCAAGGACATCCGGCTCGATCTGGCTTACTTGGATCTGCACTCGGACAAGGCGCCCGGACTCAATATCGTAGCCGGAAAGATAAAGAATCCCTTCCATATGCCCGGCGGCACCGAACTGATCTGGGACGGGGATCTGAACCCGGAAGGCGCTGCGTTGACCTACGCCGTGTCGAACGACAGCGTTGAATTTTTTACCAATGTCGGCGGTTTCTGGGTTGAAGAAAGAAGCTCCGATTGTGATACCTGGCTTTTCGGCGGACAGGCTGGTGTGGATATAAAGATCTCGGATAATGCCAACATGGTCGGAGGCTTCAGCTACTATCACTACGGCAACCTCAGGGGCTACGATCCGATCTTTGACGACGAGGATTCCTTCGGAAACACCCTCGGCGAAGACGGTTACCTCTACGACTACAAGATCATGGAATTATTCGCCGAGCTTGGATTCAAAGCCGGGGATATACCGCTCAGCTTCTTTTTCGACTATGTAAGAAATGTTGCTGAAAATGTGAAATGGGATACCGGCTGGCTGGTCGGAGCGACTGTTGGAAAAACCAAAGATCCCGGCTCCTGGGCATTCCGCTACAATTACAGGGTCATTGAAGCGGACGCTGTTCTGGGAATCTTCACCGATTCCGATTTCATCGGAGGGGGGACGGACGGTCGTGGAAGCGAATTCGGTTTCGACGTTCAGGTAGCCAAGGCCTGGACGGCCAGTATGTCCTACTTCCTCAACGAACGGGACTCGGAGTACGATACGCCGAATTACAACCGGGTGCAGCTCGACGTCGCCTTCAAGTTCTAAGAAAATGGGTTCTGCAGCATGTTTCAAAGTCAAAATAGGCGTAGAACAGTTGGTAGCCTATTGTAAGTGTATTTCTTACAATAATTTAATAGGTTAACGGATTCTTAACACTTCGTTAACCTATTCTTAACTTCAGTGCTGAATAATCAAAACCATTCATTATCCGGAGAATAATATGAAAAAGCTATTGTCTGCAGGAATCGTGGTGTTGCTGATCTCCCTGGTTTTCGTGGTAGCGGCGCCTCGCGAGGGAACGCTGCTTCTGGAAGGATCCACGACGGTAGGCCCGATCTCGGATGCCTTTGCTGAAGCTTTCCAGAAGATGTACCCCAAGGTTTCCATCACGGTAAACAAAACCGGCAGCGGCAACGGCGCTGCGGCCCTGGTCGACGGGCGATGCGACATTGCCATGATGAGCCGATTCATGAAGGACAAGGAATACAAGACCGCAGTTACAGGTGCGAAACCTTTTCTTCCGGTTGCGCACGCCATTGCCATGGACGGCGTCTGCGTCATCGTCTACCCTTCCAATCCGGTAAAGGCTTTGACCCGAGAACAGGTTCGAGGCATATATACCGGCAAGATCAAAAACTGGAAGGATCTCGGCGGGCCCAGCCAGGCTATCGTTCCTATCAGCCGGGACACCTCCTCGGGAACATATGAAACTTTCGAAGGCCTGGTCATGAATGGTGAAAAAATGGCCGCGAACGTGGAATATGTGAACTCAAATCCCCAGGCGCACTCCAGGGTGAAATCCACTACGGGAGCCATCGGCTATGTCGGCCTCGGCTTTCTGGACAGCAGCGTCAAGGCTCTCGAGATCGACAAAATAATGCCGACCCGGTCTTCAATCGCCAAAGGCGTCTATCCGATCAGCCGTCCGCTTTTTCTGTTCACCAACGGATATCCCGAACTCGGCACCCTGGTGCACGAGTTCTGCACGTTCTACCTGACCGAAGAAGGCCAGGAAATAATAGAAGCCAAGGGGTTTGTTCCTGTGACGGCCTACTAGTGCAGGGATTCGCCCCCCCCAATGATGACGCTGAAGCCTACGGATTGTAGGTGCCGTCCGGAGTGAGTTGCCGATGCATTCCTCAAGACCGCAGGAAGCGGCCGGATTCAACCGGCCGCTTCTTCTTTCCCCGGGACAGGATTTGCGGGGATACGTATTCGACAGGCTCGGCCGCTCTTTTCTGTTCTTCATCACCTTCCTTTCCGTCGTCGCGGTGCTGCTTATATTTTTCTTCATCATCCGCGAGGCCTCGGGATTTCTGGCCGGACCCTACGTCAAACAGTTTTTTTCCAGTACCCACTGGTATCCGGAATCCCGCGAACACCCGGAATACGGGGTTCTGGCCATCCTGGGCGGTTCGGCCTACGTTACGCTGGTGGCCATGCTGGTCGCCGTGCCCGTCGGCCTGTTCTCGGCCGTCTGGCTAAGCGATGTGGCTTCGTTCAGGGTGCGCCAGATCATAAAGCCGGTGATAGAAATTCTTGCCGCCATTCCCTCGGTGGCTTTCGGTTTTTTTGCCGTCCTGGTTCTGGCTCCCTGGATGCAGACCCGCTTCGGTTTCGATACCGGGACCAACATCCTGAACGCCGGGGTAATTCTGGCCGTAATGGCTCTTCCGACGATCATCAGCGTTGCCGAGGATTCCATGTCCGCGGTCGGCATGGAGATTCGCGAAGCCGCTTACGGGCTCGGGTCCACCCGTGCGGAAGCCATGATCCGGGTCGTTATCCCGGCGGCGCACAGCGGAATCATCGCGGCGGTTATCCTGGGCGTCATGCGTGCGGTCGGCGAAACCATGGTTGTGTGGATGGCCTCCGGAAACGCCACCCAGATTCCCTCCCCGTGGTGGGATTTATCCAAGTCGGTACGCACCATGACCGCCACAATCGCGGGGGATATGGGAGAAACGGTGCAGGGTTCCGTCCATTATCAGGCTCTTTTTTCCATCGGGATTCTTCTCCTGGTTTTTACATTCGGACTGAACCTGATCAGCGAACACCTGCTCGCGAGAGTCCGTAGAAAAAAAGAGGCCTGATATGAAATTCCGCATTTTCCCCAGGGAATTCCGCGACAAGTGCTTCACGGCCTCCTGCATGTTCTCGGTGTGCCTGATGGTTTTTATCCTTGTCGTGGTTCTGTTCCCCATGATGGCTCGAGGGTTAAAAGCCGTCTTCTTCCAAGGGACCAATGAATTCAGGGAAATGCAGCTGGTCGTTTTCGGGCACGGCGACGCCGAAAGGATTCAGAGAGAAAACGGGGAAATTGAAGAAGCCCGCGCCTTCGTTTACGAAGCTGCAAACCGGTTCCGCCGGGGCATAGACACCGAGCACCTTGCCGACGAGGTTCGGGGCGCCTATCGCGACTACGGCAGCTACCTGAGGGCCGCGGGCATCTCGGGCGAACGCTATTCGGCGCAGCGCGCCAGGGCGAAGGACCTCCGGGATGCCCTGCTCGATGCATTCGAAAGCCGGGACAAGGAGTACGTTCAAAGCAGATTGCAATGCGTGCTTCAATCGCGGGCCGATCCTGATTTCGGCGGCACCCCCATCGAGGCCTACTTCGAAACGGCCGAAAGCTACTCGCGGATTGCCGCATCCGTCGATCTTTCCAGACGGGAACAGTATGCCGAAGCCTTCGGCGAAGTCCGGGAAGCGCTGCATAAGCTGTTCGGGCCCGGCCCCGGGGAGCCGGCGCCGGCGCTGACGATGGACCAGTACGGCGCCACCCGCTGGGATGCCGTTGAAAGAGAGCTTCACAGACTCCTCTGGAGCGAAGATTGGGTCGAGACCGAGCCCGGCCGCCCGATGGTCAAAGAGACGAGGGCGCGAAGGGAATTTTTCGCCGGTACGGAGCTGGAGCCGGTCTTCGATTATGTGGAAACGAATCTGGAAAAGCTTTTTCAACCCCGGTTCACCTTCTACTGGCGCTATTTTATGGACGGGAGCACCGACGGCCATTATTTCGGCGGCTGCGGACCCGAAATTCTGGGGACGCTGGCCCTGACATTTTTCTCGATGCTTTTCGCAATTCCTCTGGGAATCATATCCGCCGCCTTTCTCGTTGAATGTACGGGCGACAACATCGCCGTCCGCGTTATCCGGACCTGCATCAACACGCTTGCGGGAGTCCCCAGCATCGTTTTCGGCCTTTTCGGCATGGCCTTCTTCGTCCTGTTCCTTTTCCCCGTCATCGGCGAATTCGGCCACGGCACGCTCGGCATCTTTTCCGCCGAAGCCGCGGACAAACTGACGAAGCCCAACATACTGGCCGCTTCCTTAACGCTGGGCCTGCTCGTTCTTCCGGTGATTATCCGGGCCAGCGAAGAGGCGATCCGGGCCGTTCCTATCAACTATAAAGAAGCGGCGCTTGCTCTCGGGGCAGGCCAGTTCCGGTCTTTCATGACGGTGATTCTGCCGGCGGCCGCGCCGGGCATTTTTACCGGCATCATACTGAGCCTCAGCCGCGCCGCGGGCGAAACGGCTCCAATTCTTTTTACCGGGGCCATCGCCTTCGGGCCCGTTCCCGATTCCATACTGGAGCCGACACGGGCTCTCTCCTACGGCAGTTACGACATAGCGGTCGGAGACCGGCTGGCCATGCTCGTTCCCCACAAGCAGTACGGTATGGTCATGACGCTGGTTGCACTGGTCCTGACCCTTAATATAATAGCGATCTGGATTCGTTCCCGGTCCAGCCGGAAGCTGCGCGGGTTGTAATCTAAAGAACGGATGAGTGGTTATGACAGAATATCAAAGTCAGGAACTGAGCCTGGATGGAGCGGACGCCTCGTTTCTTCGGAGACCGGCCCGCGCCGTGGAGAATGCCGCACGAGATACCACGGCCGAATCCGGGGAAGCCGGCAGCGTGATCCGGTCCAAGGATTTCACTCTCTTTTACGGAAAAACCATCGGTGTGAAAGATATTACGATGGATATCTACGCCCGCACCGTAACCGCGATCATCGGCCCCAGCGGGTGCGGAAAGAGCACTTTTCTGCGCAGCATCAACCGCATGAACGATCTGATCCCCAACATCCGCACCGAAGGCTTTCTCACCGTAAACGGGCAGAATGTGTACGACAAACGCGTCAACCTCGTCAACCTGCGGCAGCAGGTCGGGATGGTGTTTCAGAAACCCAATCCCTTCGCCAAAAGCATCTACGACAACGTCGCCTACGGTCCGCGCCTGCAGGGAGTGCACAGCCGTTCCGAACTGGATTCCATTGTTGAAGAATGCCTGCATTCGGCGTTTCTGTGGGACGAGGTCAAAGACGATCTTCGGAAATCGGCGCTGGCGCTTTCCGGGGGACAGCAGCAGCGCCTCTGCATCGCGCGCGCGCTGGCGACCCAGCCCAGGGCCCTTCTCATGGACGAACCCTGTTCGGCGCTCGATCCCATAGCCACCGCCCGCATCGAGGAATTGATCGCCCAGCTCAGGAACCGCTACACCATCGTAATCGTAACCCACAATATGCAGCAGGCCGCACGCGTCAGCGAGCACACCGCCTTCTTCTGCCTCGGCGAACTGATCGAGTATGATCTCACCAGCCGCTTTTTCACCAACCCATCGAACAAGCAGACGGAAGACTACATCACCGGACGCTTCGGATAGGGAGCTCCGTTTGTTTCGCTTGTTCCCTCTCCCGGGGAGGCCTTCCTCCGGCGGTACGGGGCATTGTTGCTCAATTCCAATGTTGATGGTCGATAAAAAAGGACGCAATTGAAAAATAGGTCGAGGTTCGTTCGCCGGCTGCGTTTATACTGTAGGCTCGCAAGAGAACGGGAGGAAGCTCGCTTCCTTCGGAATGCGGACGGATACCGCTGCGGTATGCGCCCCGGGAACGGGGGCGGCACGCAGCCCAATCGGAGCCTCCATGCCAATTTACGAAAGCGCGGATTCCAAAGTGCCCGGCAGGACGACCCACGCCACCCTAGGCTTGGTAACGATATTCTGCACCTATTTCGCATCCATTTACTTTTTCCGCGGCTCCAGCGTGACCGCGCCCAAGATCGCGGCGGATCTCGACGGCATGGCCCTGTTCTCCTGGGCGATTTCACTGCCCTCCCTGGCTGCCGCCATCGCCACCCTGGTGTTCGGAAAACTGTCCGACATGCACGGCAGGCGGAGACTGCTTCTGACGGCCATCGTTCTCTACATGGCCGGCGCCGTTATGGCGGGCCTGAGCCGGGACTACGTGTTTTTCATCGCCGCCAGCGTCGTCCTTTCTTCGGGGCAGGCGGCCCTGACTCCGTTGTGTTTCTCGGTAATCGGGGATCTCTACGCTCCTGCCGAAAGGAGCCGGTGGAGCGGCCTGCTTCAGATCCCAGCCGGTATTGCGGCCCTCACGATCCCAACCCTGGTGGGAATGATAACGGACAGCCTCAGCTGGCGGTATTTCTTCTGGATTTCCGTGCTGATGGCCCTGACGAGCGGGCTGCTTATGCTCTGGACGATCCCCAGGGTCTCAAAGAAGTCGGATCATCGCTTCGATCTGCCCGGCTCCCTTCTGCTGGCGGCAGCCTCGGGAACATTGATTATCGGTTTCTCCTGGGCCGGAAGCGAATACGCATGGACTTCCGCGAGAATTATCGGATTGTTTGCGGTCTCTTTGGCTTTCTGGGCCGCCTTCCTCCGGTTGGAAAACCGGAAGGAAGAGCCCATGCTGGACCCTCAGGTTTTCCGAAACCGCAGATTTCTGACGGCAGCGCTGGCCGGATTCATATCCTATTTCGGTTTTCTGGGTGTGCTGCGGTATTACCCTCTTTTTCTGCAGGGCGTGCAGGAAACCAGCGCGACCCTGAGCGGGCAGATCATCACTCCTTTCGGGATCCTGATGGCCTTCATCGGCGTGCCGACCGGATACGTGCTGGCCAGAACCAAAAGGTACAAATGGATGTACATTACCGGCTACGGCATCCTGGCCTCGGCCATGTTCGCCATGATCCCGTTCGATGCCGATACCCCCGCGTGGCTCGGAGTCCTGATCACGTCCCTGGCGGGTTTCGGCCTGGGATCGATTCCCACGATGAACACCCTGGTGGCTCAGTTTTCCGTTCCCAAACGCCTGCTGGGGGTGGCCGTGGGCGCCATGTTCTTTTTTGTGTTCATGGGAGGCGCGATAGGGCCCGCGATCCTGGGGTCGGCCATGAACGCGTCCTATGAAAGGGCCCTCGAGACCAGATTGCCTGCCGAATTGAAGCGGATCGCGGATGAAGCCGCCCTGGGGCCCCTGGTGGATTCCCGGGTCCTGCTATCGCAGGAAGCGATGGAGGCGCTCGAGCGGGCCATGGCGCCGGCCGGGGAAAGGGCCGGGGAGCTTTTTGAACGGACGGTGCGGGCGCTGCGCGATTCCCTGAAAGCAAGCCTCAGAACCGTATTTATAATAAACGCCGTCTGCGCGCTGGCGGCTTTTCTGCTCATATTGACCATCCCGGAAGTGCCCATTGATGTGGAAACCCCGGATAAAAAACGGAAGGTGTGATCGCGCCCGGTCCGGATAATCAGACATTTTTATTAGGAAAGTTTGGGGGGCATCATGACAAAAACAGCGGAAGATATCCTGAAAACCGCTATCCTGCTTGAACGCAGGGGAAACGCTTTTTACACCGCGGCAGCCCGCCAGGCCGGCAGCGATGCCGTGCGCGAGATATTCACGATCATGGCCGGGGAAGAGGCGGCACACGTAGAGTTCCTCTCCAGGCAGTTCGCCGAGTTCGAAAAAAACGGCAAATTCGCCAAAGGCGAACTCCCACATTCGGTAGACGACACCGAGGCCGCAATGATCCTGAGCGAGCAGGTAAAAAATGAAATCTCGGCCGCGGGTTTCGAGGCCGCAGCCATATCGGCCGCAATCGATTTCGAAAACCGCGCCATCGAGGTCTACCAGAAGAGGGCGGATGAAGCCACGGATCCCAATGAAAAAGAGATGTATCAGTCATTGGCCGACTGGGAACGAACCCACCACCGCCTGCTGTACAAACTCAACGAGGATCTGAAGGAACAGGTCTGGAACGACAGCAATTTCTGGCCGTTCTAGCATTGCCTGCTTTTATGGATTCTTAACTTTACCCTAACTTGACTTGACCGGAACGAGCCGGGATCATCAGAATTTTTATGAAAGTCATTTAACGAGGGCTTATGATAAAGCTGGCGGCCATAGACATCGGCTCAAACGCCGTAAGATTAATGCTTTCAAGTGTTTATGACAATAACGGAGAAACCGTCTATGTAAAGGAATCTCTGGTGCGTGTGCCGATTCGACTGGGGGAGGATGTTTTCACCCACCAGCGCATCACGTCGGCAAAAGCGGATCAGCTGGCGACGGTCATCAGGGCGTTCAGCCTGATTATAAAAGCCTACAAAGCCCAGGATTCCATAGCCTGCGCAACGTCGGCCATGCGCGAGGCGCGAAACGGCAAAGAGATTGCGGACAGGATTCGCAGGGAAATCGGGGTCGATATCGAAATAATCGAGGGCAGGCGCGAGGCGGCCATCATCTACTCCAGCCACATCAGCCGGGCCTTCCGCGCCGACAAACCGATGCTTTATATCGATGTCGGCGGAGGGAGCGCGGAAGTGACCCTGCTGTCCCGCAACGGAATCGTCGAGTCCGGCTCCTTTAAAATCGGCGGGGTGCGCTTCCTCAAAAAAGGCCGTTCCAAAGAAGAGCTCGCCCGGCTCAAAACCTGGCTTAAGGCAAAAGTCGCTCCCTTCCGCCCTTTTGCGGCCGTGGGCACCGGCGGCAGCATCAACAATATTTTCCGGCTCTCGCGCAAGAAGGAAGGCAAGCCGATCTCGGTCAAGCGGATAAAGGAACTCCGGGATTACCTGGAGTCCTTCAGCGTTGAGGAGCGTATCAAGGTGCTGGGGCTCCGGCCGGACCGCGCCGACGTCATCGTGGAAGCCGCGGATATCTATCTGACCGTCATGCAGCAGTCCGGCGTAAAGAAAATTTTCGTGCCCATCATGGGTTTGTCCGACGGGCTGATCCATGTGCTCTACCAAAAGGTTAAATCCAAGCATATCGACCTGTAAATCCGCTACGAACCTCGCATCGCGAGACATTCAGAAAATATTCCGGCACGCACGCGCAGACAGAAAAGTGGTTTGCTTGCGCCTGCGGCCGCGCGCCCCACGGATAAACAAATCCGTCTCCCCGGCATCGGGGCTCTCTCCAAACTTCCCCAAATTTATGAATGCGGGCCTGCTCCGGTTGACGGCATTGATGGGTTGCAAAATCCTTCCAATATGCTAAATTTTAGGCTTCTTTCGCACGTTACCTTTTCCTAATAATACGTTCACACGGATGGTGTATATAAGGAAATGAAGTTTTGTCGAGGAATTCCGAGTAATTCCGCGTTTGGATCCAATATGACGAACAATGAGGAGTCCCGCGAAGCGGATAGCGGCAAACCCGTGCCCCAAGTCTCTCCGAGGGGCGGTTCCATGGACGAGGAAGTCGTGCTCAAAATTTCCAATAGCGAGCTGGATAAGGAATTGCATATCGGAGCGGAATATACCGCGATGCATCTGATTCCCTCGCCCGGCGCCGTCCCCCGCATACCGGGAATCGATATTTATGGAATGACAGTTCCATTGAACGGGGTCGCGGGAGGGGACCTCATTACCTACGTGAATTTCCAGGAGCGTTTCGATCTCGATGTCCGCATAGCGCACGCCGCGGCTGCAGGGCGGGAGGACATGGTCCAGGCTCTGCAGAAGCTTCGCAATACCGGCGGCATCCTGGTCGCCGACGTCGCCGGGCACGAATTTATCGACGCGATGCGGGCCCTGATGCTGCACCAGGCTTTCCATACCGCGGCGCTGTACGAAATGGATCTCAACGGGGAGATCACGGTGCGTTTATTCGAGCAGGTCAACACCCGCTTCCTGAAATCCAGGACCCTGCGTACGCCCTCCGAGGAAAGGGATTCGGCCTCGTATATAACCCTCATCTACGGCGAGATCTCGCACACGGGGCGATTTCATTTCGTCAGCGCGGGGCATCCGGCCCCGCTGGTTTTTTCGCGGGAATACGACCGGTTCGTGGAAATCACCCCGGACCGGCTGATCAGCTACCCGCCGATCGGGCTGCAGCCGGGCGAGGATCATGCCGACGCCCGGCATTACGAAAGGGCGCTGGGGTATAAAAAGAGGTACACGGTGAACGATCTCAATCTGATGGGTCGCGGGGACATCCTGTTTTTGTTCACGGACGGCCTCACCGATTCCTTCTCGGGCTTTACCAAGGATCAATTTGAAAGGGCCGTCTCAAGCGCCCGCGACGGCAGCGCCCGGGAAATCTGCTCCACGGTTCTGGATGCAAGGAATAAGATGGAAGAGCAGAAAGACGACATCAGCCTCGTCGTGATCAAGCGCAGCTGACCCGGGTCATCGCCCTCCCCAAGGCCGGACGTGCCGACGCCTTCAATAATTTACCGCTCCTTCATTCCGCCTTCACGGTAAATTCAAACGGGTCTGCTACAGTTCTTCCATGTAACAACTCCTGCCGGCGGCCGGATAACGGATCTAGGCGAACAAATCCGGCCGCCTTTTTCTTTTCCCCTCCCGGTAAAGCAGGCCGGAAATGAATGCCGTGAACGGTGCAACGGCGACCAATCCGAAACTCCCGACCAGAATATTAAGAATTTCAGCAGTAACAAAAGGGGCGTTGAGAATGTTTCCGGCGGGCAGCCCCTTCGCCATGAACAACAGAAACATGCTGATATGGCTGCTGGAGTAGGCCAGAAGCAGGGTCGTTGTCATGGTGCCGATGACGGCCCGGCCGATTCTCAGGCCGCTGCCCAGGTGCTCGAAGAAGCCGATGAGCGGCTGTTTGCGCTTGATTTCGTCCATGCTTGCGGCGATATCCATGGCGAGGTCCATAACCGCGCCCGAGGATGCGATAAAGACGCTTGCGATGAAGATGCCGGTCAGATCCAGGTGGGTATATCCGGAGTAAAGCAGCGTTTCCGCGAAAGGGCGCAAGGCCCCGTGCAGATGGAAAGCCCGGGCGAATCCGACGGCGAGGCCGCAGGTGAGCAGCACGCCCATCATGGATCCGGCGAAAGTGGCAAGCCCGCGGCGGTTCAGCCCGCCGACCGAAAAGGTGATGATCGCGGTAAGAAGCGCCACGATTGCCAGTCCTGTCGGGATGGGAGGGAATCCCTTCAGCAGAAGAGGGAAGAATATCTTCCATAAAACGAGGGCCGCAAAGAGGAAGGAGAGCATGGCCTTGAGACCGGTCGCGCCGGCGACGCATACCAGTAGAAGGGCGAAAAGGCCGATCAGGATCAACTGCAGCCGCAGGCGGTAATGCCCGCGCGCCACTCCGTTGGCTGGCTTCCCCCCGGCGAGGTCGTATTCCACCAGGATCGTGCTCCCGGTTTCATAGAACTCGTCCAGTTCCATCTTCCCGGTCAGCATGTTCACGATCGAAAGTTCCTGCCCCCTGTGCGGCCCGTCCAGCAGCTTCACGGTAAGATACTGGGCTTCGGTTTTGACGATCAGGTTCTGCCGCACGTGGCTGTTGTCCGTCTCCGTGACCAGGGCGCGGGCGTGAATGCCCGCGGCGGCCCGCGGCGTGTCCGCCAGGTCCAGCAGGGTGATGCCCGCACAAGCCGCGGCGATCGCGAGTATAAAAATCCATCCGCGGTTCCGGTATGCCATAAAACCTCCGGTTGCTGTTGAAAAAAAGGCGCCCCTGCGGTCAGGGGCGCCTCGGGATCATGTTTCGGTTCCGGATAAAGCCTTACTTCAGGGCCGGCAGCATCTGGCCGATAGCCTCCGCCAGCCGTTTGGCGATATCGGTGTTGTCGTAGAAGCCGGCAAAGCGCCACGCTTCCCGGCCGTGGGCGAAAACGGGCACCGGCACGCCGGTGTGCGAATAGGAAGTCCAGCCGATGCTGGCTTTCTCATTCAGGATATGAGTAAGGGTGACGATGATGGGATTGTAGCCGCCGTAAAGCAGCTTGTTCTCGTCGTTGCTGTTGTTGTTTGCGCCGCAGAGGGATTTGTCGTAGGCGTCTTCGAGTTTTTCCTTCTGATAGTCGTTGAAGTCATCCCATTTAAGACCGAAATGAGTCTCGATGAGGCTCAGCATGTCCGCGCTTGTCGCCAGGTTGTCGGGATCGGCCACGTTCGGGCACACGGAACCCGCATGAAAAGCCTTGTGGTCGGCCCACTGGTTGGCCTCGAAGTGCTCGTAGCTGTTGGTCTGCCCGAGCAGCTTCTCGTAGTACGCTTTATAGGCGGTGGTCGCGTGCCCGATGGTCATGCCGCCCGTTTCATGGTCGCCGGTGACGACGATCAGGGTTTCCAGCGGATGCTTTTTGTAGAACTCGAGGGCGACGCCGACGGCGTCGTCGAAGTCGAGCATGTCGCCGATTGTGGCCATGGCATCGTTCGCGTGGCAGGCCCAGTCGATCTTGCCGCCCTCAATCATGAAGAAAGCCCCGCGGTCGCGCCTCATCTGCCCCCTGTTTTTGAACTGTCCGGTATAGTTGGCGATGGCCACTTCCAGCATTTCGGCGAGCGACAGGTTTTCCCCCGGCCGGTCGATGTCGTAGGGCATGGCTTGGGAGCCGTCCAGAATCTCGTTGATGCAGACGACCTTGTCCATCGGGTTGTTCTTGAGGTCCTCGATATCCGCCTTGCTGTTCAATACCGCGTAGCCTTTTGCCGCCAGCAGGGCCCAGACGTCGTTGGACGTGTCGCCTGCACGGCAGGCTGCGTCCGGGCATACAAGACCGCCGCCGCCGAAGAATTCGTAGCCGCTTTCTGCGAGCTGGGTGGCGATGCTGTTCATGTAGCCGCGATTCGGCACGCTGGCGTAATAGGCCGCCGGCGTCGCGTGGTCGAGGGACACGCTGGTCATAACCGCGGTGTACCGGCCCGCTTCGTGGGCCAGCTGGGCGATGTTTTTGTAGTTGTTGGTCGCGGTTTCATCCATGCCGATCGTGCCGCTTTTGGTCTTGAGGCCGCCGGCGAAAGCCGTCGCGGAGGAGGCGGAATCCGTCATCAGGGCGAATGCGTCGTAGGTGGTCTGAATGCCCGTGATGTGGAGCTTGCTCATGTTCAGGCGGTTTTCCGGCTTTAGAAGGTCCTTGGCCACCATGGCGGAACCGCCGTTGATCGTGGTCAGATAGGCTTCCGTCGCCTGGATCTGGCTGCTGGACATTCCGTCGCCCAGGAAAAAGAATATATATTTCGGCATGCGGTCGCCGAATCCCCGGCCGTCCGCTGCGAGCGGGGACGCCATCAAGGCGGCCGCCAGCAGGACTGCGATGCTTATGCTCAGTTTTTTTGCCATTTTACAGTCTCTCCCTTGTTTGATTTCGAGTGGTTTTTCTGCCGTTATTGGTTCTGTGTTCATTGTTTTTTTGCGCAAGGCGCACTTCGCCTGTATGAAGCCTTATGGCTTCTTCATTGAAGCATCAGGTTTTCCTGTGAGCCGGGCGGCGCCGGAAAACGCTTGCTTACTCCCGATGGAATCCATTCAGGCTTTCGTGCTTCGCTTGCGGCGAGGAAAATGTTATACGTATTTTGTTTTCGTTTAATGATTGAATAAAGAAGATTCCGTGAAAAAGCGCGGCGCCGTAATCTGCTGATTATGGAGGCGGTCGTACAGATCGAAAATATCCCGGGTGATGCCGGGCCAGCGGTAGTTCTCCGCAACCCGCCGCGCCCGTCCTATTTTATCCTGGCGCAACTCCGGGTTCCCGAATATCGACAGGACCGCCGCCGCAAAGGATTTCCCGTCGGGTTCGGCGATCCAGGAGTTGTCCGGGGCGGCGTAGGTCAGGACCCCCCCCGCGTTCGGAAGAACCAGCGGCAGTCCGTATCCCATCGCCTCGAGCGGCGCGATGCCGAACGGTTCCCGGGGATTGGGGTGCACGAATGCGTCGCAATGGGTGTACAATGACACCAGATAGGATTTATCATTTACGTGCCCCAGAAACTTGACCCGTCCCGGCGTCCCGTGTTCGCTTTCCTTTTGCATCATCGGCATCAGGGGACCTTCCCCCGCTATGACCAGGCAGTAGTTGCCGCATGCGGATCGGGCCAGTTCCTTCATCATATCCAGCAGCAGGGGCATGTTTTTTTCGTGGGACACCCTTCCCGCATACAGCAGAAGCCTGGGGGAGCCTGCCAGCCCGAGTTCCCGGACGAGCTTCTCCCTGAACCCATTTGCCCGGGGAATGCCGGCGGACGGGATCGTGTCCACTCCCAGAGGCCGGATCCAGACCGGCCTGCGGTGCTTCCCGATCATGGCTGTGTTGAGTTCTTCAGCCGTATAGTGGGATATCGCGATGTGGTGGTCGAACATGGGAATGTAGTGGTAGCGAAGGTAGAAGCGGCAGAATCGGCGGGCCGAGCTTCCCGAATGGATGAAGGTGGACACGTTGTCGTCCATCCTTTCCATGGTCAGGCCGACAAGGACCGGCCTGCGAATTCCCCGGGTAAAGCCTTTCCTGAAGAGCCCGCCCATCCAGTTCAGGGTGTATTTGTCGCAGATTTCAATCAGGTCCGGTTGTTCTTCCCGCAGGATCCTGTTCACGGCTCCGGCCCAGGGAAGCAGGTAGTTCGAGGGCAAAATGATCCGGTAGCGGCCGTCGGCCAGGGGCGATCTCGGGGCCCGAACGGTGTATATCTTCGTAAATTCGGCGGCGCTTGCCAGCCCGTTCTCCGTCCCGGGCACGATCAGGATCATCCTCCGGCCCATATTTTCCGCGCTTTCCAGCATCTTGTTGTAGAAAGTTTTTATGCCCCCCGAGGTCGAGTGAAAACAGTTGGTCAAATGAAGCGTCTTTATTCGGGAAGCGGTTTGGGTTTGAAGCATGCGCTATAGATCCTCCGAGGTGCTCCGGCATCATTTGCAGGACTGCTCCGATCGGGTCCACAAAAACCCGATCCACTGCCTCAGCGGCGCCGCCAGGCAATGAAGGTAGGCGAGGATGGCCGCGGGCATGGCGCGGAGGTCATCCAGAAGGGTGGACCCGGACTCCCCTACGACCAGCAAGCCGCGCCGCATGGCGAAAAGATTGAAAGTAGTGGTGACTGCCGTGAAGCAGACCGAAAACAGCAGGCTCCATCCCAGCCTTTCCGTCCCCCGATAGAAGTGCAGGATGAATTCCGCGGTATGGCTTACCATGGGCAGAAGGATCATCGTGCAGACGATCGCCTTCCAGAAAGGCTCCACGTGACGGAACGCCTGGGTGCAGGATCCGTACAGGCCGGCCGCCACGATGCGGTAGGCCACCTCGGTCGCCATCGCGGCCGCGGCCGCGTCCAGGCTTACGCCGACATTGACCGCAAAGAAGATGAGTCCTCGGGCCAGAGAGCTCATCAGGGCGGATTTCCAGTTCCAGCGCTGAATGAAGCATTGCCCGGGGCGGCGGGCCAGGTGTCGGAAGACGCCCGCGATGGTGGTTGCCCGCTGCGGCCGCGCCGGGCCGGCTCCGGTGGAAATCGAGTTATGGGTCGGTTCGGTCATGGTATCAGTACGATCGGATCGTTTCAAACGAAGGAATCGAAACGCGGCGCCGATCGGCATCCGGATCGTTCATTCCAGGCCATGCAATCGTCTTGCGGGGATTCCTTCGCCGGTTCAATTCCGGCAATTACTCGGGAAGCGGCTGCCTCTCTTCTTGAAATTCGGATTGAATATTTTCGGGGTCCAGGTTCAGGACAACCCGGAACCACCAGTTGGGTTGGTACCGGATCTGTACCGGGACGCCCCTGAGTTTCCCTTCCGATCCGATGAGCATGCTGAATTTCGTTTCGTCGCCGTTTTCCGCGCTTCTGATCAGGAAATCGGCGGATATCAGGTTCCTGTAAGCCGCTTCCGTTTTCTCCGCGCTGTCTTTGCGCCTGAAGGAAACAAGTCTTTCATCAACAGGCTTGAATTTTCTGAGGCTCAGCAGATAGGGTTTTGAATTGTAGGCATAGCAACGCTCCTCGGGTGCTTCTTCGCGGTCGAGAAGCGATAAGGACATCTCGCGCAGCGTAAACAGCATGCCGTGGGTATGGCCGCACGAATCCATCGAATTTTTATCGAGGAATCTTGAAGGGTTTCGGGTCGCGGACATCCTTTGATGCACCATGTTTTCCGCTTCGGGCAGCTGGTGCAGGCTCAGGTCCAAGGATGAATGGATCGGGACGGTGACGGAATGCATGCCGGATTCCGTAGCGCGGCTAACGATCGATTCGAAGTAAAATTCCCGGTCCGACTTTTCGCGCTCCAGTTCGCCTTCCATCTCCGACACATTATTTCCCCCGGACTTCTTCATGAAACCGAAAAAATACCCGGTCCGGGTCCGACCGTGGAATGTCTCCATCGCGGCTCCCCACCGGTTGATGCCGCGCGGGGCTTTCGCGGGATCGGATCCCATCACGAGTTGGATGAACTCGGCGTTTTCGTCTCCGGCCGCATGCCCCACCCGTATGTATCCTTCGCCGACATCGTCCCGCGAATACCAGAACAGGAGGATCCGCACTCCGGCAGTGACAACGTAGTCGTATCTGGCGGAAACGGAAGGATGCCCGCGAATGCCGGCGACGGCATTCAGAATATCGGGAAGCGCGCCGCCGGCGTCTGATGGGTTTTCAAGCTTTCCCGCGGATGAGAGATGCGCCGACGGGATGAGGAGCGCGGCAAGGACCGCGATCAGTAGGATTGGTAGGTATCGGGCCATAATTTTTTCGATTCTTCCGGCATATCCGGAGGGATGCGCGCGGCATTGCCGTTGGAAGAAGATCCGAGCGCGCGGCGATAAGGGATATCCGCAGGGGCATCCCACAATGTGTCGTACGCCTTTAATACATTATTGAAAATGCCTTCCCAGGAAGCGGCGCAGGCATGGCTGCGCGCGTTGAGGGACATTTGATTGCGCAGGTTTGGGTTTTTCATCAAAGAAAGTACGGCGCTGCAGAATCCCCGAACGTCGGAGACGATGAATCCGGTTTCTCCGTCGGAAACGATGGATTTGGGCCCTCCGCAGTCCGTCACGACGGCGGGCAGCCCCGAGGCCATCGCTTCGAGGACGACATTGCCGAATGTGTCGGTGCGGGAGGGGAAAACAAAGACATCCATGTCGGCGTAGGCGCGTGAAAGCGGTTCCCCCGTCAGAGCTCCGGTGAAATCGGCATGGGACATGTTCCGCTCCAGCCAGCGGCGTTCGCTGCCGTCTCCCACGATCAGAAACTGAAAATAGCCGGCGCCCTCGGCCAGGAGCGCCCGCTCCAGCTCCCAAAGCATGCGCACGTCCTTTTCCGGACGCAGCCGGCCGACATAGCCTATCCGGAACACCTGGTTTTTCCGATTCCGGAAGGATGGCGAGAATTGTTCGGTGTCGATGCCCCGCCGCATAAGGAAGCAGTGTTTGCCCGTTCGCTCCCCGACCATGTCCATGAGTTCACGGTTCGGAACCAGGATGATGCGCGCCATTTTGTAAAAAAAAAGAACCAGATCCAGAATGCGTTCCTCTGCAAGGCGGACTCCCGGTTTTCGCCACGACGCGGGAATGAACCCGAGCGTTTTGTCCAGCCTTCTGGCTGCGAATTCGTGGATGTTCGTCTGCCAGGCGGCCACCAAGGGAATATGCAGGTTCCTTGCGATCCGGGTGCCGAGAATCCCGATGTCCCCCGGGCTGGTGACGTGGATCAGGTCCGTCCGGAACGTTTCCACGGCCGTTTTCACCAAGCGCCAGTAGCGCTGCAATACGGGATCGAACTTGAGGTCATCGTCCAGCGCTATGGAGAGCCGGGAGCGTTTGAGCTCCAGGATCGATACGGATCCGTCCGAAAAGCGGGCGGTTTTTTCTCCCGCGCGGACCGACAGGAAGGGGATGCTATGTTTCCCGGCGAACTTTACAAACTGCCGGCTGGTGCGGGAGACCCCGTTCAGGTCATGGTAGGAATCGGTGAAAAAGGCGATCCGAGGTTTGGAACTCATGTTGTGTTGTCCTTTCCGGCCAGGGCCCAGCGCAGCGCGGGGCGGATTTGAGGACATCCGATCAGCCGGACGATGGACATGGCGCTGCGCAGCCACCAGGGCCCCCCGCTGCGCCAGTAGGTGGAAAGAGGTTGTACCCCTTTAAGCTCCGTTTCGACAAATACGCGGTCCGTCCATACCCGTGGATTGCCGCAGGATTTCGGATATTTGCGGATGGCCTCCTCCGCTGTTTCAATGGTTCTTGCCAGAAGGGGTTCATGATGAGACGGCATCGTGAAAAGAGCGCTGTGACGCCGATCCCGGATCTCCCGGACGAAATCGGAGAATGTTTCGGCCCGTGTTAGATTCAACACCGTGTTTGCCTGCCGGCCGTGGCGGTCCCCCCCGGAGACCACGGGGACGTCCAGTTCCCGGCCCATGGCCAGCACCTTCTTGTTTTCCTCGGGCGAGCGGAATCCGTTGAATTCAATGGCGTGGATCCGGGATCCGCATTCATTCCAGAAGTTTTCGAGAATGCACTCATGCTGCTTCTGCCCGACATCGGCGATGTCCCAGAGAGGGTGGTTCAGTACCAGCAGGGTCTGCGGAAGGGAGTTCAATCCCGCGAGAATTTCCTTGAGGTGGTTTGGAACGGGATTTTCCGTGTATTCGCGGAATTCCCGGGACCAGTCTTTTTCGCGGTTTTCCGGAATATTGTGGATTCCTATGTGAAAACGTCCGCCTTCAAAGGGGACCGTCCATTCCAGGGATACGGGGACTTTGAGCCCGGATCCCGGCCGGTTCAATTCGATGCATCCATCGGTGCAATCGTGGTCCGTGATGGAAACCAGGGGATTCAGCCCCAGATTTTGCGTGATCTGGTTTGCTTCCTGGACGAACAGGGTGGAGGGCAGAACGGGCGGGGTCCAGTGAACGCGGTTGAAATCGATCCTCTCGCCGGTCTCATTCCAGTGGTCGAGGATCTTCCTCTCGATCAGGCGGGAAAGCGTGGGGCTGCGCCCGGAAAGCGATAATAAGAAGTGAATGCTTTCCCGGGAGTACAGAGTGTGGCCGTGAAGCGATACGGCGCTTTGGCAGCATTTCAGAAGGGCCGTGGAATCCGCGAACGAGTGGTGCTCTGTCGACGATTTTTTCATCCTTTTCTCCTGTCGCGCTTACCAATAGGGAGAAATTGTAGTAGAAAATTGTGATGAATATTTGATGCTAAGACGAAAATACCGTTAATAATAAAAATTCTATGGTCCGAAAGAAGCGGACTTTTCAGTAAATAATAAGAATTTATAAAAAAGGAATTAAGTACCCTTCACATTTCCCGCAACTCCCTGTTTTCTCCGTTGCTGTCGGTGAAAGGGAGGCCGGTTTCCACCCCCGCTTTCAAAAGCGGGGCTGTTTCGATGTCGCCCGGGCATCCTCAGTTGCATGCGAGGAAGCTCCCCAGCCCGCATCGGCGCACCGGAGCGAGTCTTTAGTCCAAGGCAAAACCTTCATGGAAATTTTATGCATCCGCTATATTGCTTTAATGAAAGGACAATAGGCTGGCGCAAGGTGGAGAAATGAGACATATAGATCTGTCCGTATGTGTGTCCGAGGTCGTTATGGAAATGAACAATTCCGGGCGGGATGCGAAGCCGTCCGTCCAGTTGTCGATCCCGGCCGATATTTCCGGGTTCCGGTGCAAAGGCAACGACCTCGAACAGATGATGAAAAGGTTTCTTTCGGGCGCAGTGGCGGCGAGCCAACCCGAAGAATCCGTTCAAGTGGAGATCACGGAGAAAGCGAAAATGAAGGGGCTGGAATCATTTTTCGCGTTTTCGCCTCTCCGGTGGGTTCACTGCAGCATAGTTTTCCAGGCGGTTTCAAAATTTACGGATCCTGCAAAGTTCATTCTGCGGGATCTCGGCTATCGATGCCTGGAATGGATCGGCGGCGAAGATTCCGATGATCAATTGGGAGCCTACTGCCGGGATTCGGGTGAGTATCCGGAAATAATTCTCTATCTGTCCCGTTGGAAAACCCGCGTCCGGTGCGATCTCCTGATACCGGTAGTCGAACATGCGAACCGGTCCGCAAGCCGCTTCCGATCCGCTGCCTGCCCGGAAAACCCGGGCTGTTCGGATACCCTCTGACAGTAGCTTTTCAGAAGAGAGCCTTCGTTTATCCCGGTTCCGTGAATATTCCATCGAGCCAATCCGGACTTTGAGAACAATCCTTGCGATACGGGTCCCAATATGTCGCAGCATGCCGCACTCTTTGCCAGCTATCACAACCACACGACATGGAGCGACGGCAGCGCGTCGCCGGCGGACATGATCCGCGCCGCACGAGGCGCCGGTATCCGTGAATTCGGCGTTTCGGACCACTTTTGTCTCAGCCCATACAATTCGGGTTCCGTTTGTGCGGTCGCCCCGGAATCCCTTGGGGATTACGTGCAGGACGTGGAGCGCGCCGGATGCGCCGTGCCCGATATGGAAATTCGCCTGGGCCTGGAAGTGGACTATTTCGAGGAAACGTTCGAGGCGTCCGTCGCGCTGCTGCAGTTGTATTCATTCGACTACATAATCGGATCCGTTCACTGCGTCGACGGTTTCCAGGTCGATGTCGACTCCGGGTCCTGGTCGGCGCTTGCGCCGGAACGAAGGGACCGGATATGGCTCTTGTACTGGCAGCGGTTGCGTGCGGCGGCGGAGACCGGGTTTTTCGACATCATCGGGCACTTTGATCTCCCCAAAAAATTCGCATGCTATCCATCCTCCGATTTGACCGCGGAAGCTCTAAAAACCCTGGACGCCATTGTTCGCTCGGGCGCGGCCATTGAAATAAACACTTCCGGCTGGGATAAACCCGCTCGGGAAGCTTACCCGTCGCTGTTTTATCTTCGGGAGGCGAAACGGCGCGGTATTCCGCTCGTCATCAGTGCGGACGCGCACGAGAAGGATAGCATCGATCGCTATTTTTCCCGGGCGCGCGAATTGGCCCGGACGGCCGGATACGGCGAGACTGCTTGCTTCGAACACCGGAAACGCTCTCTTCGAAAAATTTAGCTGCATCCGCCATCATCTTTTCTATTTCTTTTGGGGGAGGCGGGACTGAGGGTTGCGCCTGCTTCCACCGCAACCAGTACCCCTCTCCCGGCATCCCATTTTTTATATTATATCCGGCTCCGATCGCTTCTTATGATTTCGGCCGGGTCTCTTCCCTTCCAGGGGAACCCTCAACAAAATCAATAATTAATTTCACCTTAATCCAAATTTCACATTTCTGATGTTTAATGTGCCGCGATTTCCGCAGTCCGAAGGCTTTGAAAACACAATCAATTTTTCTTCCCGGAGGTTCTTATGCGCGTTTATGGAATCCTGTTATTTTCCCTGATCAGCCAGGCGGCGCTTGCCGCTCCGGTCCTGGCCCAATACGGTACCGTCCAGGGGATGGTTCTGGATTCCGAGGGGGAAAACCCGCTGGCCAATGCCCGGGTTCGCGTTTTCGGAACGCTGCTGGAATCCACGACCGACTACAAGGGCTCTTTCCGCGTCGCCCCCGTTCCCGCAGGCCCTCAAAAAATCATCGTCGACTATCTGGGGTATTTCCCAACGACGGCCGAAGTGGATGTCCGCGCGGACGGCACCGCGGATCTGGAAATCCTGATGGCGCCCGAACAAAGCCCCAGCACTTCCATCACCGTTACGGAAGAGCCTTTTCTGCAGAGCCAGGAGCGGGCGCTCAACAAGCAGAAAAACGCCGTCAACATCCGAAACATCATCAGCGCCGACCAGATCGGTCGTTTCCCCGATCCCAATTCCGCGGAGGCGGCCCAGCGCATACCGGGCGTAACCCTTCAGAGGGACCAGGGGGAAGGCCGCTTTGTCCTGGTCCGCGGAACGGAACCGCGCTTCACCTCCATCTCCATAAACGGCGAGCAGATTCCTGCCCCTGAGGGCGATATCCGGTATGTGGCCCTGGACGTCGTCCCCGCCGATCTCCTGTCGTCCATCGAAGTCACGAAGGCGCTCACCCCGGAAATGGACGGAGACGCCATCGGCGGAACCGTGGATCTCGTCACCAAGCAGGCGACCGCCGGAACCCGGGCCTCTTTCACGGCCGGGCTGGGCTACAACGACATCGTCGAGGACTCATTGCAGACTTTCAACGGCAGTTTTTCCCACCGCAACGGGGACGGGCGCATGGGGTTTCTGGTGTCCACCAGCTACCTCAACACCCACCGCGGATCGGAGAACTTCGAAGTCGAATACGACGACGGAGAACTGGAGGAACTGCAGCTCAGGGATTACCGGGTTCATCGCGAACGTTTCGGCGTCATGGCTTCATTCGACCGCTCCTTCGGAGAAAGTTCTTATTTTTATGTCAAAGGAATTTACAACAAATACGACGACGACGAACGAAGGCGGCGCCGCGTGGACAAGGTCGGCGACGATGAGATAGAGCGGGAACTGAAGGACCGATATGAAACTCAAAGCATTTATTCGTTTACGGCCGGCGCCGACCACGGCCTTGCCGACCTGCTCCGGCTGGACTGGCGCGTGACCCACTCCTTTGCCGAGGAAAACGAACCGAGAGCGGTGTATACGACATTCCTTCAGGAAGACGTCTCTTTCGATCCGAACGTCACGCCGGATTTTATAGATCCCGACAACATCCAGAGCAACCCTTCCGGGGAGGATCTCGACGAGTTCCTGCTCGACGACCTGTCGAGCGAAAGCAATTGGACCGACGATCGAATGACCACGGCCGGCGTCAATCTCAGCCGTTTCTTCAAGCAGGGCGAGGGTAAGGTCGGGGCCAAACTCAAGTTCAGGAAGAAGCGGCGCGACAACACCGTGACCGGGTACGACTGGGAAGACGATCTCTATCTGGCCGACCTTCTGGACGGGAGCTACAACAAGAGGAGCCTCCTGGACGGCCGCTACGCCTTCAATCCATGGTTTATCGGGGACCGGACGGGGCGGGACCTCCGCTCCGACATGGAGGGCGAGGCCGACCTGGAGGAAGACCTCGCCGATTATGACGGCACGGAAAACACGTATGCATCCTACGGCCAGCTTGAACTCAAGCCGACCGAAAAAGCCACGGTACTCGCAGGCGCGCGCTACGAATACGTGGATGCGGAGTTCACCAGCAAGGAACTCACCCTCGACGAAGAGGGGGATATTCTTTCCATCGATCCCGTCACCGCTTCCCGGGATTACGACTTCTTCCTGCCCATGGTCCACTTCCGCTATGAAATCGCCAGGAACACGAACCTCCGCTGGGCAATGACGCGCAGCTACTCGCGGCCCGACTTTGAGTGGATTGTCCCCACGACTCTGATCAACGAGGAAGACGGCGAGATCGAGCGCGGCAATCCCGATCTGAAACCGACTTCCTCCTGGAACTTCGACCTGATGGGGGAACACTACTTCGGCAGCTCGGTCGGAGTCGTTTCGGGAGGCTTTTTCTATAAAAGAACGTCCGACAATATTTTCGTGACCCGCACCGAAATCGAGCGCGAGGAAGGGACCTACGAGGTGACCGAGCCGCGGAACCTCCGGGGAGGCCATATCCTCGGAGGGGAATTCGCATACCAGAACACCTTCCGTTTCCTGCCTTCTCCGATGGACGGCCTGGGAGTCTATTTCAACTGGACGGTCGCGGACTCCGGCGGGGACCTTTTCGGCCGTGAGGATCTCGACAACCGCCTTCCCGGCCAGGCGGAAAGCCTGGGCAATTTCGCCGTCAGCTACGAAAAGTACGGCTTTTCGGGCCGTCTGTCGATGAACTACCATTCTTCCTATCTGTCCGAAGTGGATTTGGACGGCCCCGAAGGCGACGTCTATATCGACAGGCATTTCCAGATCGATCTGTCCCTGAGCCAGAAAATCGTCCAAAACTGGCGCGTTTTCGCGGAATTCATCAACCTGAACAACGAGCCCTGGCGGCTTTATATCGGCGAGCGTGACCGGCCCGTCCAGGAAGAGTACTATTCGTGGTGGGGAACCTTCGGTGTAAAGTGCGACTTCTAGCCGATATTCGTTGCCCCTGAAATTCGTACAATCAAAGGGGTGCGGCTTCGGCAGCCTGAATCCCGGATGAAAGCGGGACGGCATTCACCGAAATCGGTCCCGGCGTCAGGCGTGCCGCCGTTTCAAGGCATCAAGCCGGAAAGTCTCTGAAGATAAGGGAGCGCTTATTATTCATATGATGACGACGACGCAGAATCGCCGCCGGCTGCTTTCGTCCGTTCTTGTTTTCGCGGCAATCCTTTCCTGGATCGGATGCAGCGACCCGAAGACGGAAGATGCGGCTCAATATAATCGGGTTGCACCTTCGGGACAGGAAGAAGTTCCTGCCGTCAGAATCCGGGAAAGCTACACGACCGAGAAATATGCCGGCGACGACCTGGACTCCGTCGCCGTCTGGCACGGCGACGGGAACGCGAACCGGCTGATCGTCACCTCGAAAGCGAAGGACCGTCTGCTGGTTTTCGATGCCTCGACCGGCGCTTTTGTCCGGCACGTCGGGAATCCGGGCAACAAGCCGGGAGAGTTCTCGCGTCCCAACGGCATTGCCGTATCGGGAAATTTCCTTTTCGTGGTGGAGCGGGACAATCAGCGCCTTCAGGCGCTGCGGCTGCCTGATTTTCAGCCGTTGGGTACAACGGCCGCCGGTGAACTTCAAAGGCCTTACGGCATCGCGCTTGTGCCCGGGATGCAGGCCTACGTCACGGACAACTACGATGCCCCGGAATCGGCTGCCGGGCAGACCGAAGGCCTAGCGGCAACCCTGGACCGCAGGATCAAGCGCTTCTCATTCACGCCGGAAGGCCCCAATTCCCTAGCGTCCAAAATGATGTCGCGATTCGGGAATACGGATGGACCGGGAATTCTGTGGAAGGTGGAAACCATCGCGGCCGATCCGGAGAAGAACCGCCTCCTTGTGGCTGACGAACGGAATAATAAATTCAACGCCTACACTCTCGAAGGCAGGTTCCGCGGCGAGGTGATGGGAGAGGGCATTTTCCGCTACGAGCCGGAAGGGGCCGCACTGGTCCGCTGCGGGGGCAAGGGCTACTGGATCGCGTGCGACCAGGAGGCAAGCCTGAGCTGTTTCCGGGTCTTCGACCGGGACTCCCTGAACTATATTGGAACTTTTACGGGCTGTTCGACGGCAAACACAGACGGGGTTGCCCTGACCCAGGCAGCCTTTCCGTCGTTTCCCGGCGGGGCGTTTTTCGCGATCGACGACGATGCGGCCGTCAGCGCATTCGATCTGGAGAAAATATTCGACGGACTTGGGCTGCGCTGCGGAAATTAGGCCGGCATCGGGCCCCTCTCAAGAATTGCCCGCGTTATTGAACTCCGGAAACGCTCTTTTCGAAAACTTTAAGCCGCTTTCCTCATCTTCTTTATGCTGCGCCGGCGGGTCCGCGACCGCCTGCCGCGCTGGGCTCTTTCGGATGCCCTGCTCCTCTGCCGTTTTCTCTCCACGCCGGGGAATTCCGCATCGACGCGGCATGTTTTTGTATCCGTATCGTTCATGGCATCCATATCCTTCGTTCCCTGTTGCGGGAATATTCCCGTCGCTGTTTCCGCATCCGGGTCAAATGCAACGAATTTCTTATTCTAATAAGGCTCCCAATACCGCATGTGGGCTTTGTTGCGAAAGTATTCCGAATGGCGGTGGTGCACTGCGGTCGCCAGAAAGGATCGCACGATTTTCCCGTGCCCCATTTTTACAAACCTGCGGTTGGTGCTGTACACGCCCCCGCGGATGACCCGGAAGCGTTTTCGCTCTATTTGTTGTGTGAACTGATAATCTTCCGCGTAAAGGGCTTTTTCGTCGAATCCGCCGATGCTTTCAAATCGCGCCTTCTGCACCATCATGAACATCCCGGTGGCGAACGGTTTATGAAAACGCGAAAGACGCTGCGCGGCATTGTTCATCGCGAAAAGAAGGCGATCCAGGAATTTGCCGTCCCGGCAAAGGATATCGGTCGTAACACAATGAAGGCCTTCCCGGTTCATTCGATCCACGGCCCTTCTCAGCAGCGTGGTTTCCGCGATCTCGATGTCGGCGTCGATGAACAGCAGGTAACGGCTCTGTGAATGCCGCGCCCCGTTGTTCCGGCCGATGGAGGGCAGGCCCCCTTTAATGATTTCAATATCCAGATCCGGCCGGAATCGGAAGGCGATTTCCACCGTGCCGTCCGTCGAGCCGGCGTCGGCCAGCAAAATTTTTGTCTCCGGCATCAGCGGGTAATCCTGTACTCTAAGCGAAGCCAACAGCCGGGGCAGCAGCGTCTCCTCGTTCTTCGCCGGAATCACTACCGTCAATTCGCTCGCTATATTCATGAATTTCGACCTCCCGGTCGCGCAGCGTAATGAATGTTGGCCGGTCACCGGTCCATGAACCGGAATTGTAATACTCCGATCCGTCCCTTACAACACGGGTCGGTTCATGTGTGTGGCCGCAAAACACGCGTGAGGCCCCATGGGCCTGCCCATACAGGACCGCTCTTTTTGCGATCCTGGGGGTCAGGCGTTGCCAGCGCGCCCCCAGTCTGTCCAAAATCCGCGTCAGGTACACCTTTTTGGGCTCGATTTTTTGAATGTTCAGGTACAGGTTGCTGATAAACCGGTTCAGCATCGAATTGTTCCTGAAAATAAGCCTGTCGAACTGGTGCCCGTGAATCGCCAGGTTGCGGATTCCGCTCGATTCCCAGAGGTACTCCTGGTACACGGGGATCCCTACCAGGTGGGACATGACATCCGACAAACCGAAATCGTGATTGCCTTCGATCCAGACGACCTCAACGCTCCGTTTCGGGTTTGAAAGCTTGCGGATGTAGGAAAGGAACCTCCAGTGTTCTTTGTCCAGGCGCCTGAAATTGAGATCGCAGAAAATGTCCCCCAACAATATCAGGCGCCGATAATCTAATTCTTTCAGAACATGCAGCGCATCGTTTGCCCTGGAGATCTTGGATCCCAAATGCAGGTCCGAGAGGATCAACACATCGTAAGAATCCACTTCCATAGCTGACATTCTAAAGGCGAGATGTTGCAGCTTTGTGAATTCTACGTTAAATTCCCGCTAAAACATTGAAAATTATATTCCACGCGAACTCCGGGGGTGTATATTCCATGGGGGCGGCCGAACCGGCCCCTAAAAGAAAAACTGCGTATGTGTTTGAAGGATAACTATTGTATATTGTGCTCACAGCCGGTTTATGAAGAACAAACTTTTTTGGAAATTAGGCATCATTTACCTCCTGATGCTGCTGCTGGTGATAGGGGCTCTTGGCCTGTATGTCGTCCGTGCCCTGAGACAGGAGTCCCTGGATACGGCCTATACCCAGCTGGAATCTTTATCCCGGGTCGCCCTGGCGTGGCTTCCTCCCTCGTCCGACACTCCCGCCGTGCAGCAATGGGCGGACATCCTGGCGCAAAGCGGCGTCCGCATTACGCTCATCTCTTCGGACGGCATTGTGCTCGCAGACACGAAGGAGGATCCGGCAAAAATGGAAAACCACGCGTCGAGACCGGAAATAAGGGAGGCTTTCTTAAACGGCTCCGGACGCGCCGAGCGCTATAGCGCCACTCTGGGGCGCAACCTGGTGTATCTGGCCAAGCGGTACGATTACGACAGCGAGAAATCCCTGGTCGTGCGGTTTTCTGTACCGCTCTACCACCTCGACGAGACGCTGCGCACTTTCCGGGACCGCCTCGGGATTATTTCGCTCTTTATCATGATCCTGGCCGGGGGCGCATCTCTCCTGTATTTCCGGACCATTTCGGGGCGCATCAAGAGCCTGAAGGAATTTTCCCACAGGGTCGCCGAAGGCGATTTCCGCCCCCTTCCCCGGGACCGGCACGGGGATGAGCTGTCGGACCTGTCCGCCAGCCTGAATCGGACCGCCAAAGAACTGGACGTTACCATACGCACCCTGACCGAGGAACGGAATCAGTCCGCGGCCGTGCTGGCCGGGATGGAGGAGGGAGTCGCCGTCGTCGGGAGGGACCAGTGCATTATTTACTGCAACCGGGCCTTCTGCAAGGCGATGGACGCCGCCGACAACGGATGGAGCGGGAGGCCGGTTATGGAGCTGGTGCGCTATCCCGACCTGATTGCTTTCATTAAGAAAGTTTTGACGGTTGATGGGGCGATTCGCAGCGAAGTGGTCGTCGGTTCGGTCAAGACGCGGAGTTTCGCCGTTACCGCGGCCCCGGTGCGCTCGGAGGGCTCCACGACCGGCGCGGTGCTGGTGCTGCACGACATCAGCGAAATACGGAGGCTGGAGCGCGCGAGGCGCGATTTCATCGCCAACATCTCGCACGAGTTCAAAACTCCCCTGACAGCTATTCAGGGGTTCGCGGAAACGCTCCTGGGCGGAGCCATGGAGGACACGAAAAACCGGAAGCGGTTCCTGGAAATCATCCGGGACCATGCGCTGCGGCTGAGCCGTCTGACGGAGGACCTGCTGAAGCTGGCCCAGATTGAAGCCGGGCAGCTCCCCTGCGACGCCCGATGCATAAGTGTTGCCGAAATCGTGAATCCGTGCCTGGATACGGCCAGGGTCCGTGCGGAGAGAAAGAACCTGGTGATGAAGGCGGATTTTCCGGACGATCTGCCCCTCCTTTTCGGAGACCTTCATTCCTACCAGGAGATCCTTGAAAACCTGCTGGACAACGCGGTGCGGTACACGTCCGACGGCGGAGTCGTCAAGGTGCGCGCGGCCGTCAGGGGAAACGAGATCGTCCTGTCGGTGTCCGACAACGGGATCGGCATTCCCAAAGTGGAGCAGGACCGGATCTTTGAAAGGTTCTATCGCGCCGACGCGGCCCGCTCGCGAGAATCCGGCGGGACCGGCCTCGGACTTTCCATCGTCAAGCATCTCGTGGAGGCGCAGGGAGGCAGGATAACGGTCGAAAGCGAGGTCGGAAGCGGATCCACATTCAACGTAATCCTGCCCATCAGGAAAGAAAACAGCCCGCTTTTTTGAGCTTCGGAAACCTATTCGAAATCGTTCTCTTCCCGGAATCGATATCCGAATCCACGCACCGTTTCAATCCAAGCGCTGTAGCCCGCCAGTTTTTTTCTCAACCCCGTGATGTGGACATCGATGGTCCGGTCGACCACCGAAACCTCCCTCCCCAGAGCGGCGTCGATAAGCTCGGAGCGGGAAAAGACGCGCCCGGGATGTTCGGCGAAGAACTGCAGCAGCCTGAATTCCGTGGCTGTCAGTTCTACCGGAGTTCCGTTCAAATTCACTTCCCGGCGTGCGGTGTCGATCGACAGGCCTCCGCGGTGGATCACGCGCGATTGGGAGCGCGGAGGCAGTGACCGGCGAAGCACGGCTTTCACCCTCGCCGCCAGCTCGCGCGGGCTGAAAGGCTTGATCACGTAGTCGTCCGCCCCCAGTTCAAGGCCCACAATACGGTCGGATTCCGCCGATTTTGCGGTCAGCATAATTATCGGGATGGAGGAGGTTCTGCTGTCGGCGCGCAGCGAGCGGCATACCTCCAGGCCGTCCATGCCGGGCAGCATGAGGTCGATGAGGACGAGTTCGGGCATTTCCTGTATGGCGATGCTCAATCCCGATTCCCCGTCGGACGCGCTTCGCACCTTGAACCCCTCCTGTTCCAGGTTGTAGCGCACCAGTTCTATTAAATCCGCCTCGTCGTCAATCACCAGGATTCGGCCTTTTGCCATGGATGGGTTCTCCGTTGTTTTCAGGCATATTGCCTGTTTGCGGGATCCGTATCACGGAACGGATCCGGCGGCGGTTTGCCCGCGGGCCCGCCGGGAAATGCACCTTGAGGAACAATGCGGCGAAATCCCGCCTTGCAGAGCAAAAAAGACGCCGTCAGGATTTAGAATGATTCCTACGGTTCACCTTCTTGGACAGGGTGTTCCTGTGAATGCCGAGATCGGCGGCCGCGCGTTTTAAATTGCCCCCGTTTCTCTGAAGCACTTCGGTGATGAAGCTGACTTCAAAATACTCCATAGCTTCGGAAAACAGGATCCCATTTTCAAACATTTCCCGGCACAGGGCTTCAACCCTCTCCTTAAGCCTGGGCCTGGGCGGATTGCCGGCGTTTGTCATTGCGCACTCCTGTTCCGATTCCAGGCTGCAACCACCTTCAGGTACTGCTCGTTGAACTGATCCTTTAATTTCTGGGGAACGCAGTAAACCGCGATCCGGGCTCCGGCGAGCAGATAAGGGGCCATTACAGACCTTGCCATGAAATCGTTCCGGACGGGAAAGGCTATCAAGGCCACAACCAGGATCGAAGCGACCGCCCATCCCCTGAGGAGCCCGAATATTCCTCCCATCAGCCGGTCAACCCATTTCAGCGACGCCGCTTTTATGAACCGGTTTATCAGGAAGGCCGCCACCGCCCCGGCCAGGAGGCAGCCGAAGAAAATGAAGATGAATCCTATGAGATTGGCGATCGTCTCCGTCCTGCTGAATTCCTTGACCAGGGCTGCGGGCAGACGGTAGAAAAAAACGGCCAGAATAAACCCGCCGATGAGCGCCGTCAGGCTGATGAGTTCGCGCGCCAGCCCTTTCAACAGGGCGAAAAAAATGGAAACCAGGATAATGACGATGAACACAAAATCAAGGAAAGACCACTGACTCGGGAACATGCGCGTATTCTCCCATCTATGTGCACTCTCGACGGTTCCGGTCCGCCTATCGTTTGCCGCATGCGGGCGCGCGGTCGTTCTCGGGCGGCCCGTGTATCGGAAACAGATTGGGGAACGGATCCTGCAATTTTTCTGGTGTCATTCTAAGGAATTCGTCCCGCCGATTACAAGATGAATGATGGAGGGAAGAATCATCGATCTTTCCCGCAGTGCGGCCGAAAAGCTGGACATGATACGGGAGGGGATAGTAACGGTCCGTATTCAGGTTCTCGATTGAAAAAAGAG
>JAFGAO010000056.1 GCA_016933615.1 Acidobacteriota bacterium | reverse complement strand
AGAGCTTGAAGTTTCCCCACATCTCCACCGGAGACATGCTCCGCGAAGCCCTTAAGAACGAGACGGAGCTGGGGAAAAAGGCGAAGGGATACATGGAATCGGGAGCCCTGGTGCCCGACGAGCTTGTGGACGCCATTGTGGCCGAGCGGCTGAGGCGCGACGACTGCGGCGAGGGCTTGATCCTGGACGGCTATCCGCGCACGATTTCCCAGGCGGAGGCGCTGCAGTCCATTTTTGAGCAGGACGGCTCCAGGGTTTTGACGATCGGCGTCGAGGTCGGCGACAGCGTGCTGATAGGGCGGTTGTCGTCCCGGTGGACCTGCCCCGCGTGCGGCAAGATGTTCAATGCCAACCTGGATCCTTCGAAAGCCGGCGGCGCGTGCGATGCCTGCGGCGCCGGGCTGGTGCAGCGCAAGGACGACACGAAGGAAGTCATCGCCGAAAGGCTCGAAGTGTACCATAAAGCGACGCGGCCTTTGATCCGGTATTACCGGGACAGGGATCTGTATTTCGGCGTCGATGGAGATCAGCCGATCGGGACGATCTGCGAATCCATAATGAATCGAATCAAGAGGGACGCGTAGCGGGGAAAGCGCCGGCTTTCGCCCGCCGGTAGTGATTCCTGAAAGCGAACCGGGTCGGATATATGCCTAAAGAGGACGCCATTGAAGTCACGGGTACGGTAGTGGAAACGCTGCCCAACGCCATGTTCCGGGTGGAACTGGAAAACAAACACATGGTCCTGGCTCACGTTTCCGGCAAGATGCGCAAGAATTTCATCCGCATCCTGCCCGGAGACAAGATCCTGGTTGAGCTGTCCCCGTACGATTTGACCCGGGGGCGCATCGTTTATCGATATAAATAGTCGGCGGTCGGTGGTCGGCGGTCGGCGGTTATTGCAAAGAGAATCTGTTTAAGAGGGGGAATGCAGCGAGAGAAGGGTAGTAAGCAGAAAAATGTTCCAGCTGTTGCATTGACTGCTGACTGCCGACTATCGACTGCGGACTGGTTATGAAAGTAAGATCTTCAGTGAAAAAGATGTGTTCCAAGTGCAAGATAGTGCGCCGTAAAAGGGTGGTCCAGATTCGATGCACCAACCCCAAGCACAAACAGCGCCAAGGATAGAGGAGGCAAGAATTGGCTAGAATTGCAGGAGTGGACCTGCCGCTGAACAAGCAAATACGGATCGGTTTGACCTATATCTACGGCATCGGGCAAAGCCGGGCCGCTAAAATTTGCGAGGAAGCCAAGATCGATTCCGCGACCAAAGTGAAGGATCTGACCGAGGAAGAAACGGTTCGCGTTCGCAATATAATCCAACGGGACGGAATGGTTGAAGGGGACCTGCGCAAAGCGGTTTCCATGGATATTAAACGGCTCATGGAGATAGGTTCGTACAGGGGGCTGCGGCACCGGCGCGGACTTCCCGTCCGGGGACAGCGCACCCACACGAACGCCCGGACCCGCAAGGGGCCGCGACGAATCGTCGGCAAAAAGTAGAAAGGTTTGCTGGAGTCATTTATGGCAGAGAAACAAAAGAAGAAAACGGTCAAGCGGAAATCGGCGAAAAAGCGGGAGAAGCTCAATGTCCCGGCCGGGATGGCGCACATCCTCGCGACCTTCAACAACACGATCATCAGTATCACGGATTTGGAGGGGAATCTGCTGGCGACGTCGAGCGCCGGTGCGGTTGGATTCAAAGGATCCCGCAAGGGCACCCCTTATGCCGCGCAGCAGGCCGCGTCGGTGGTGGCGACTACGGCCAAGGAGCACGGCATGCGGACGGTACTGGTGCGCCTGAAGGGTCCCGGAGCCGGCCGGGAATCGGCGATAAGGGCGCTGCAGAGTTCGGGGCTGGAGGTGAAAGCGATTCGGGATATCACTCCAATACCCCATAACGGGTGCCGGCCGCCCAAAAGACGCAGAGTGTGAACCCTATTGTGAATGACGAATTTCGAATGGCGAATGACGGGCGCCGCATTCCTGGGCGCGCCCCGTTCGTTATCCGCAATTCGTCATTCCGACAAGAAAAGGAGCAATACGTTGGCAAGATACCGTGACGCAAAATGCCGGCTTTGCCGGCGGGAAGGACAGAAGCTTTTCCTCAAGGGGGATCGTTGTTACAGGGATTCCTGTGCCGTGGAAAAACGCAATTATCCTCCCGGACAGCACGGCCGCAGCCATCGCCCCAAAACGGTTGGGTACGGCGTTCAGCTGCGTGAAAAGCAGAAAGTGCGCCGTATTTACGGGGTGCTGGAAAAACAGTTCTCCAATTATTTCAGCAAAGCGGAAAAAAAGAAGGGGATCACGGGCGAAAACCTTTTGATCATGCTGGAATGCCGGATTGACAGCGTGGTGTGCCGCCTTGGATTCGCTCCGTCCCGTGATAAAGCTCGACAACTGGTTGCCCACGGGCACATTCTCGTCAACGGGCGCAGGGTGGACATTCCGTCCGCCCAGGTCAAAGCCGGGGACGTCATTACACTGCGGGAAAAAACCAGGAAGAATCAGCATGTGCTGGATTCGGTCGGTTCCGTCGGCGGCCGGGGCGGGCTTCCGGCCTGGCTGGAACTGGATGCCGAAGGGTTGAAAGGGACGGTCCTGTCTCTGCCCAAGCGCGAAGACATTCAAATGCCCATCGACGAGCAACTTATCGTGGAACTCTACTCGAAATAAGAGGAGAGATGAAGCAAGGGGAAAAATATGACTAGAGCTTTTCAGAAGCCCAAGAGGCTGATCTGCGATCTTGAAACCCTGAGTCCGACATACGGCCATTTTTTTGCCCAGCCGTTTGAAAGGGGTTTCGGAACGACGATCGGGAATGCATTGCGCCGGGTTCTGCTGTCGTCCATCGAAGGGGCGGCCATCACGGCAGTAAAGATCGAGGGGGTCCTTCACGAATTCACACCAATTCCCAACGTTACGGAAGACGCCGCCAACATCATAATGAATCTGAAGCAGGTCCCGCTCAAGATAAGCGTCGATCATACCAAGACGATCTATCTGGAAGCGAACCAGCCGGGCGAGGTGACTTCCGGAAGCATTACGTCCGATCCCGAGGTCGAAATCCTCGATCCGAACGTTCATATCGCCACCATCGGCATTGGGGGCGAACTGAAGATTGAAATGCGCGTCAAAAAAGGGCGCGGCTACGTGCAGGCGGATGAAAATTTCGAGGAGGACATGCCCATCGGCTACATCCCCCTGGACAGCGTCCACTCGCCGATCAAGCGGGTGAATTACTCGGTGGAAGCGGCCAGGCTGGGCCAGACAACGGACTACGACAAACTCGTTCTGGATGTCTGGACGAACGGCTGCATATCCCCACAGGATGCGGTCGCGCAGGCTTCAAAGATCCTGAAAGACCACATGTTTATCTTCATCAATTTCGAGGAAATGCCGGAAGAGGAAGAGGAAGAGGTCGACCGTGAATCCGAGCGGATGTACGAGAATTTGAAGCGCTCCGTGGAGGAGCTGGAGCTGTCCGTCCGGTCCTACAACTGCCTCAAAAATGCCGATATCAAGACCATCGGCGAACTTGTGGTGAAAACCGAAGCGGAAATGCTCAAGACAAAAAATTTCGGGCGAAAATCATTGAATGAAATTAAAGAAATACTTTCCGATATGGGCCTCTCGTTCGGCATGAAGCTGGATCCCGAGGGCAGGCCGCTTTCCACGGCCAAGATGGATTAGGCTCAAAAGACAGGGCCGGCTAAATCTTTTAAGCAGGAAGGGCCGCTGACGCAGACGGAGATTGGATTCATGAGACATCGGGTTGCTGGAAAAAAATTGGGCCGCACCACGGCCCATCGAATGATGATGTTCAGGAATATGGTCACTTCGCTCCTGGACAAAGAGCGCATCCGAACGACACTGGACCGCGCGAAAGCGGTTCGCCCGCTTGCGGAACGGATGATTACGCTGGGAAAGCGCGAATCTCTCCATGCGCGGCGCCAGGCTTTGGCTTTTGTAAAGGATCCGGAAGTCGTTTCCAAACTTTTTGACACGATCGCTCCGAGGTTCTCCCAGAGACCCGGAGGATACACCCGGATTATCCGGCTGGGCAACAGGGACGGGGACGGAGCGCAGATGGCCATTATCGAACTCGTCGGAAGCGAGTTCAAACGTTCCAAGAAGGAAGGCAAAGCAGCGAAGAAAAGCTCGAAGGAGACCGCTGCCGGGGACGAAAAGAAGGAAGCATAGCGGTCGGAATGAATAGCAGCCGTACACAAAGGAACCTGCAAAGAAGAATCGATTTCGGCAAGGTTCCAAAAGCCAAATTACCCACGCAGCTGGGCGATTTCATCATCTATGGTTTTCGGGATCCGGCATCCGGAGAGGAAGCGGTCGCCCTCGTGACCGGGAAGCCGGATCCGGATACCGCCGCGCTGGTGCGCATCCATTCCCAGTGCCTGACCGGAGATGTTTTTTCTTCGAAACGTTGCGATTGCGGCGATCAGCTCGCAGCCTCCATGGATCTTATCGCGAAGTCCGGATGCGGCGTTCTGGTCTACCAGCAGAAGGAGGGCCGCGGCATCGGCCTGGTCAACAAGATCCACGCCTACGAACTCCAGGACGGAGGATTCGACACCGTGGCCGCTAACGAGGAACTCGGCTTTAAAGCGGACCTCAGGGATTACCGAATGCCTGCCGAGATTCTGAAGCACCTGGGCGCCACCCGCGTCCGCCTTCTTTCGAATAACCCCGAGAAGGTCCGGGGGCTGGAAAAAGAAGGCATCCTGGTCGAGCAGCGCGTCCCGCTCGAAATCGATCCCAACTCCCTCAGCGAAGCCTACCTCAGGATCAAAAAGGAAAAGCTCGGGCATCTCCTGGATAAGGTCTAAGGGCTCGCGCCAAAATGTAAATTTATTTTTGCGCGAACCCTAAAGTCCCAAGTCAAAAAAGCTCACCATCACTTCTGGCGTTTCGGTTGGATTTATCCGGCAATGAGAAGCCATAAGTCAGGCCGGCCTCCGGTTTTGCCTGGCCGAATCGAAGCTTCGACCAAGCTTCGCCGGATTGAATATCCTGTGACTCCGGGTGATTTCTCGGTTTCAACATCGGGGTTGGCATCGGAATCGGTTTTTTAAAGTTCGACCCCGATGCCGATGGATACCCGTCTCGGCTCTTCCCTTTTTAAAAGAGTCAGGCCGGAAGGCATCATCCTATATCAATTAAGAAATTGACGGATTCAATGTGCATGGATGCGCCCGAACGGAAAATCTGAAAATCTGGACACCCGCATTTTTAAAGGAAAAATGGTGCCGGAAAGTTCTTTGAATCCTGAAGCTTAAAAAGTCTGGAGAAAAACGGGATTTTCCACAGGCGGATGATGGTACATCCGGGATCCAGATTAAGAAAATGGGTGTCCACTTCTTTTGTTTTTGAGACAAAACAATGGGTGTCCTGATTTAAGGAAGCGGGGAACTCCGATAGGCACAGCGACCCACCCGCTCTTGTCGGTCCGGGTATCAGGGTTTTATGGTGAGGCTGATGTCGTCGCCGGTTTCGAAACGGAGGTCGGGGCCGGCGGAGACGACCCGTATGGTATCGGTGTTTACTGCAATGGCGCGCAGGGGATTGCGCCAGGAATCGAGGCGTATTAGCGACTTCATGTATTTTGGGGCGAGAATGTCCGACAGGCCGATGTAGTCCTCGAACTCCGGCATCCTGCCCGTGTCTTTGCGGTACTCCCTGACGGAGTCTGCAACCTCCTCCAGCATCAGGAGCGTCTGTTCCGTTTTGACGCGCGCGAGCGCCTCGGAGAGGTCTTTAACTTCTTCCCATTCGCCGTGGCCGATTCGGATATCCCTGACTTCCCAGACGTCGTCGATCTTCTGCAGGCGGAAAGCGGTCTTGACGCGGGATTCCACGACAACGGACGAGCCGCTTGTCTGGGTGACGTGCACGATGTCGATGTCGTCCTTTTCCAGGACTTTTTGAGGCGGAGCGACAATGGCGTCCCGCGCCGTGTCGAGGCTTATTTTGCGGCTGCTGCAGCCGGCTGAGACAAGTGCCAGGGTGATGAAAAGAATACGGAGTCGCATCGGTTCATTTATAACAGAACCAATCTTCAGTCTTCAATCTATAATACGTTCATGATCGGGATCGAGGATTCAGTCGGAAGCCTGGACGGGATCGGACCGCAGCGGACCGAAGCGCTCGCTGCCTGCGGGATTCGCACCGTCGGCGACCTGCTTGCACACATTCCCTTCCGGTATGAAGACAGGAGCCGGTTCCGCCCCATATCTTCCCTGAAAGAAAACGAATGGGCGCTTGTCTGCGGCGAAGTGTGCCGCGCGGGCGCTTACCGAACCCGCCGCAGAGGATTCTCCATCTTTGAAATGCTGGTCCGGGACGACAGGGGGGGAATACGGGTAAAATTGTTCAACCAGCCCTATGCCGCGCGCCTGTATTCGGTCGGCACCCGCCTGGTTCTCTACGGACAGGTCAAAAAGGACGCATTCTCGAAAGGCGCGCTCTTTTTCGCCAATCCTGAATGTGAAATACTCGACGGGAAGAAAGACCCCTCCTCGATCCATTCAGGGCGCGTCGTTCCCATTTACCGCAGGCTGGACGGACTCGAGGGAAGGGTGCTTCGCAGGATAATGTTCGCGGCGGTTTCCCGCGCGCCCCAGGAGCTTCCCGACGCCGTCCCCGCCTATCTTCGCGGCAAACTGCGCCTCCCTTCCAAGTCGAATGCCCTGAGGCAGCTTCACTTTCCAAAACTCGCGGGAAACGGCGCGCAGGCGCGGGAGAGAGAACTGAATCTGCTCAATGCCGGCCTCTCCCCCGAGCACAAGCGGTTTATTTTCGAGGAGCTGTTCCAGTTCCAGGCGGGAATCCGCATGCTGAAGCGGCATCGCATGCAATGCGGGAAAAACAGGAAATTCCTGCTGGACGGGAAAGTCCGCGCTGCCATCAAAAAAATCCTGCCCTTTCATCCTACCGCGGCGCAGAAGAGGGCCCTCGGGGAGATTGCGGAGGACCTGAGGTCCGAACATCCCATGAGCCGGCTGCTGCAGGGGGATGTCGGCTCGGGAAAGACGATCGTTGCGGCGCAGGCGGCGGTCATCGTCCTGGAAAACGGCTGCCAGGCGGCCTTTATGGCTCCCACCGAGATACTGGCCGAACAGCATTATTTTTATATGAAGCGTCTTTTTGAACCGCTCGGATATACCATCGACCTTCTGAAAGGCAGCCAGCCGGTCGAGGAAAAAAAGAGGGTATCCCTGCGGGTAAAAAGCGGCGAAACGCGCATCGCCGTCGGAACGCATGCGCTGATTCAGAAGAATGTTGAATTTGAGAATCTGGCCCTCGTTATTATCGACGAGCAGCATCGCTTCGGGGTGCTGCAGCGCGAAACGCTCCGAAGGAAGGGGGATCGTCCGGATGTGTTGGTGATGACGGCCACGCCGATTCCGCGCTCCCTGGCATTGACCCTGTACGGCGACCTGGATGTTTCCGTGATCGACGAGCTGCCGCCCGGGAGGCAGCCGATTGAAACGGTCTGGTATGAGGAGAACAGGAGACCCGCAATTTTCGACAGGATCCGCCGGACGGTCGAGGCCGGATACCAGGCATATATTGTGTACCCCCTGGTCGAGGAGTCGGAAAAACTGGACCTGAGGGCCGCGATCGAAACCGCCGCAAGGCTGAAGGCCGAAATTTTCCCCGATCTTCAAATCGGCCTCCTTCACGGCCGGATGAAAAGCCGGGAGAAGGAAGTCGTGATGCGCGATTTCTCGGCGGGTAAAATTCATGTGCTGGTTTCGACGACAGTCATTGAAGTGGGCGTGGACGTGGCCAACGCGACCCTGATGATCATCGAACACGCGGAAAGATTCGGTCTAGCCCAGCTGCACCAGCTGCGGGGCAGGGTGGGACGGGGCTCCGCGAAATCGACCTGCGTTCTGGTGGGCCACGCGGGCGACAATCCTGAAATACGGCGCCGCCTGGAAATTATGTGCGAGACCAACGACGGCTTTCGCATTTCCGAAGCGGACCTGGAGCTTCGGGGGCCGGGCGAAGTGATGGGAACGCGGCAGTCGGGCGTGCCGGCGCTCCAGTTCGCGGATATCGTGCGCGACCGCCGCGCTCTGGAAATTGCGTCCGTCGAGGCGGACCGGTTCCTCCAGCTTCTGCAAATCCGCCCCGACCGAGAGTGCCGCAGGGCGGCGGAACTGATACGGAGGCAATGGCGGGACCGTTTCGGGGCGATCCTGACCGGGTGACCGGTGTCGCCCGGCATCGTTCAGAATCCTTGAAGGGAAACGGCAAATCCGCCGGGCTGCGGCATCTGCGGAGTTTTTCGAAGCATCCGCCTCGTGGAAGCGGGTGCCTTATGGGGCGTTTTATGAGGGTCATATCCGGCAGGTATCGAGGAAGAAGGCTGAAAGGTCCGCAAGGATCGGATGTGCGCCCCACGGGGGACCGCCTGAAGGAAGCGCTCTTCAACATCCTGAATCCCCGGCTTTCCGGAGCGGTACTGTTTGATATTTTCTCCGGCACCGGCGCCATCGGTATCGAAGCGCTCAGCCGCGGCGCGGGCAGGGTTGTTTTCGTGGACCGGGATCCCGCCGCCGAGCGACTCATGCGGTGCAATCTGCAGATTTGCGGCATGGAGGCGGACTTCCTGATCGTCCGGGATGATGTTTTTACAACCCTGCGCTCCATGGCCCGCCGGGGGGAGCGGGCGGACATTATTTTCTTCGATCCACCCTATGACTGGAAGCATTACGACGATCTGCTGAAACTGGCATTCAGCCCCGGGATTGCCTCGGCCCGCACGTGCGTCGTGATCGAACACGGCAGAAAAGCCGTTCTCCCCGAATCGGGCGAAAAATACCGCCGGTACCGCGTCCTGCGGCAGGGCGACAACTGCCTCAGCTTTTACCGTACAAACGCGTGAACGTGTGCACGTTTATACGAGCACACGTTCACGCGACTGAGTTGAATCAATACACAAGGCATGCAACCGCCGGCTTCCCATTTTTGTGCTTAGGGTTCGCGCAAAAATAAGTTTACATTTTGGCGCGAGCGCCGGACGGGCAGATGCAAGGCGCCGCGACGCAGGCAATGTGGTT
>JAFGAO010000055.1 GCA_016933615.1 Acidobacteriota bacterium | reverse complement strand
GCTGTAGCTCAGCTGGGAGAGTGCCTGACTGGCAGTCAGGAGGTCACGAGTTCGATCCTCGTCAGCTCCACCAAAATCCCTTTCAAAATACATCACTTACAACATTTTATGAGATTGCTGTGCGATAGCCCTGATCTTGGTTGCGCCTGGGTTGCCGCGCGGATTCTGCGCATCCGGCCATGCCATGATAGAATGATTCCCAACCGGTGCATATGGGTGGGTTCCTACGTCCGGACAGAGCCGTCAATGACAAGGTTCAGGAGATGCCGATGAGAATCGGAGAAAGCGTTGCCCTCCTCTGTGCGGTCCTCCTGCTCTTTGGTGTGCCATCGGGCGCGGCACTGGAAGATGCCGCCTCCGCGAATGAACCGATGACGACCGAGGCGGAGCTGCTGAGGGAACTGGAGCGGGCGGTCGAAAAGGGAGGATACGACGAAGCCCTGGTGATGCTGAAAGAGAAGGTGGCCAAACAGCCGCTGAATATTCCCGCACGGTTCTTCCTTGCGACGGCGCTCCAGAGCAGGGGCGACAATTCCGCCTGCATCCGGGAAGTGCGCGTGGGGGAACGGCTGAAGGCCGCAGATGACCGTCTGCTCGGCATCCTGTGGGTTTGCCTCTACGAAGACGGCCGGAAACCGGAAGCACTCGAAACCGCCGCTCAGGCCGTCCTCCAGTTTCCTGGTTCGGGCGAATCGCACCGGTGGTATGGGATTTCCCTGCTGGATGAGAATAACGGGCCCGAGGCGAGTCTCCATTTCCAGAAGGCGATCACCATAGATCCTCAAGATGCCACCGCGCTTTACCTGTTGGCGCAGTTGTACCGTTCGAGAGGCTATATCGTTCCGTCCTTCCTGACCTACCTGAGATTTTTCTCGGTCGAACCCGAGGGAAATCGGGCGGATAAGGCGCGGGCGCAGTTGAGAGAGCTGTTGAATGTCAATCTGTTGATTCAGCCTGAAGACAAAAGCAGAGTAGAAATGCGGCTCTCCGTGGGCCCGGACGGGCCGACCGATGAAGGGGATTATTCGAAAGCACAACAGAGGATCGCGGTGTATGCGGCCCCGAACAACCGGGAGCCTTCGCTGAATCCTTCAAAACTCGAGAAGGTTCTTCACGAAGTGCTGAAGGCGTTGCCGGAAGCTGAATCCACGGCAAAGGGCTCCTTTATTTTGGAGATTACGGCCCCCTTTCTCGAGGCGGCCGAGGTTGCGGGGTTCTCCAAAGGATTGGCGGATCTCGTCCTGATGGAAGACAAGCCGAGTCCCGAAGCGATAGCCTTTCTGAAGTGGAGTTCTGGATACGCCTGGAACAAAAGGTAGCCCAGCCCACACAGCACCAAATCAGCCACAGGTTTTAATCGCATCATTCTTCGGGGGGTAAAGACGGTGGACTCCCAATCCTCCACGGCCCCTTCGCCTACGGCGGGTGGGCAGGCGCGCAAGGAATTCGTGCCCGAGATTACCTCCGGACACGAGCCGCTGCCGTAGCGCACATTGGAATACTGATGGGAGGGGTTAATCCGCCACGTCATTCCATGGGCATGAAAAAGGAGCAGGTCCCTGGCCATGGCTCCGACCAGGAGCATCTCCGACTTCGGAAGCGCAGATCGAACGGCGGCTACGAGATCCGATAAAAATACCAGTTCCCGCTTACGCGTCAAATCGATCGATGATCTGATCATGGAGCAATCCCGCGGTCTCCAGGCATCGGGCGTCCCCGATGGCGAGCAGATCGGCATAGATGAGGATCGTGGGGGCGAGCGTCGGCTCAGGATTGTCAAACTGCCAGAAGCGGCGCAGGATTTCCACTTCTCCGGTCGGATCCTCTTTGAGACGTTGATCCAGGAGGAAGCGTGCTTCGGCTTTGCGGCCGAAAAATGTCAGGCTGCCGGGGCGCAGATGGCGGGTGAGTCGCGCCGCGGCGCCTTCCCCGCCCATTATGAGATCATAGGCGGTCGGGTCGACCGTTTTCCACCAATCGAGGTTTTCCGCCCGGTAGCGGCCCAGGAGCAGTCTGGGCCGGAGAGCGCGCGCATATGCCTCGACCCATTGTTGCAGCAACCGCCGGGGTTCGAGCAGGCGCCGTTTTCCCCCGACCCTGGCCACAAACCGGAGTTGCGGCAGTTCGGTCATGACCCAGCCGACGGTCCCGTGCGCCACGCCGGCCATTTGGGCGATTTCGCGATACGGACGATCCACCATGTCCGGGTGGCACAGGAGCAAGAAAATCACCTGCAGGCCGCTCGCCTCGAACGCCCTCCCGGCGGGGTAAAGCGCTGTCCGCGGCATCGGGCGTTCTCCCTTGACCCATACAAAAACCGGGGGATCGTCAAGAAAGGCGTTCCCGGCGGCATCCATGAAGGCAACCGCGTGATCCCGCAGGGCATCGGCAAGCTGCGGCGTGATGTAGTCGGCGATCAGCAGCGTCTTTCCCCCGTTCTGTCGAACCTGCTGAATCGCCGCCCCCAAGGTAGCGGGGCGCAACCCGCGCTTCAGCACCGCCGCGTAGCGAACCGTTGCGCCTCTTAGGTGAAGCGTTATCCATGCGTCCACTCCGCCGCCGTTAACCTTGGGCTCCCATTCCTCGATTTCGGCACGGATTCCCGATCGTTGGGCGGCGGTCAAAACCTCCTCAATAAGAGCCCTGTCGTGAGGTGCTTTGCTGTCCATGATAGTTAATTGTCCACGTAACGTGGACATATGTTAATGGTGGACATACTTCGGCCCCCGGCTACCTCCCTTTATCGATGGAGACGCTCATGGAATAGCGCAGGTTCCCGGCGTGGCGGAACCGCGAGGCAAAGGGCTCTACCCCTTTCTGGGCGCGCGGCTGATCGAAGGTGAGCACGAAACTGGATGACGGGCAGCGAAATACCAACGGATGATGGAATCATGTACCGGTAAAGCAGTGTTGCGGCTTCCGCCAGGAAACATCACCTTAAGCGGCTTTCCTTCTTGCAACCCAAAGATCATACTCGGCTTGTATCCGAACCCACATTTCCGCCGTTGTCCCCAAAATTTTCTCAAGAGTCAGAGCAAAGTCCGGCGAAATGGACCTCTTGCCATTCACTATTTCATTGATCTTGCGGGGAGAGCATCCGCACTTCGCGGCAAATTGTGATTGATTGAGGTTGAGTTCTCTCAGATAAACCTCGCTCAGCACCAGACCCGGATGCATCGGTTTGCGGTTGCCAATCATACATCACCCTTTGTGATAATCTTCAATTCCTACATCCAAAAATTCACCGTTGTTGAACTTAAACGTAATACACCAGGGAAGCTTTATCGTAACGCTCCACTCACCTCTTCGGTTCCCAGTAAGCTTGTGGAGGCGAATGTTGGGCGGCTGTCCCTTTATTTTCAAATCACTTATCCTGCTGGTGCCGTGCATAATAGTCAAGAGAGCCTTGGTGCGAATCCACAAATCCTGCGGCAGCACCTTCGATCTATCTGATTCCCATATTTCGTTAGCCGCTCTATTGGCGAAATTGCGAATCATTCCGAGCCCCGGTTATTACACTATACCACATAATGTAATAATGACAATAGAAGTTGCGGCAGCGGAGTGACCCATACATGGCGAGGTGACTTTCCTGCAGCGCTTTGTGTCGCAGATAGGCCTCGGGATCGGATTCCGATCATTGCAGGGAACGGGAACCTACGCCGGAAGGCAATGTTCGGGTGCTCAACGAAACCGCCGATTTTTATCGATTCTTCGATGCCACGCCGCAGGCCGAGTTCCTCTCGAAGCGGGCGCGGGAAGGGGAATTTGCGGCGATGACGGATGCCGAAGCCGCTGCAGCCGAACAGGCCTATGCCGATCTGTTCTCTGAAACGGCTGAAGGGTGACAACCTCGGGAAGCGGCGGCCGGCTCCTAAGGAGTTAGGATATCGCTGTCCGCTTTTATGTTGATCGAGCGCCATAATGGAATAGAATCGGTAACACTGAACAGTTCAGGCGTATATCGTACCGACGCATTCCATGAAAGGAATGTCTGGGCGCAATGACCAACTCCATGAGTGAGGTACACACCGTATGCGGATCAAAATCCTCGTTTTAGCTCTGTTTGCCCTGAGCGTGATGATGTCATCGGCTTTGGGCGCGGATATTGCAGGAACATGGAAAGGCAACAGGGAGATGATGGGCCAATCCATGGAAGTAAGCTTCACCTTCGTCGCCGATAAAGCCGACCCCACCAAATTCACCGGAACGACGCCGGGTCGGCAGGGGGGCGAAAACAAGATAACCGAGGGGAAAATCGACGGGAACAACGTTTCCTTCACGGTTGCGATGGAAGGCGGCATGATGGCCGGGCTGAAGATCAAGTACAAGGGGGCCGTGGCGGGCGATGAGATGAAGCTCACGATGGAAATGGACATGAGCGGAGTCGATATGAGCGCCATGGGCGGCGGTCCCGGCGGCGGTCCCGGTGCCGGGCCCGGCGGCGGGGGGATGGGTGGACCGCCTCCCGGCGGCGGGGGCCCCGGGGGCGGCATGCCTCCCATGGAATTAACCGTCAAGAAAGTCAAATAGCCGGTCGCAGGAGCCTGCGGCTGCCGACGAAACATCGCCGCCGGCAGGGAGGGGTGAGATCGTCCCCTTCCTGCCGGCGGCGTCTTTCCGCCCCTCCTGGCGTCGAAACTTCCCTTCTTTCCGTGCCCTTACCTGGCGTACGGGTGATACCCGATCGCCCCGGTCTTCTGGTCGCGCGAGAACCGCGCCAGGTAATCCCAGGCCATCCTGGCGTACTGCGGGTACAATGCATGAATCAGACCCGCCGTATAGTTGAGGGCCACCATGGGAACCCCCTGCCTGTTATTCAGATACCATATGAAGTTTTTGTATTCGTCGTTCAACAGGGTCTCGGACCAGGCGTCGGCCCGAAACCCGCGCTTGGGGTACGCCCTGAAGTCAAAGCGGACCGGGCTCATCTTGTTGAAACGGAGGAACGTATCGAGCAGCACCTGGGAATTGTCCGAAAGACTGCCGTCCTCGGGGTTGATATTGGGCGCCAGGTCATAGGCGCTGGTCAGGTACATGAACGGCAGGTCCGTTTCCGCAAACCGCTCCTGCATGTCGTCCGTGAAAGTGAACATCGCGCCGGCCATGTCGACAACGGCCGCCAGCATCCGGGGGTGGCTCGTCGCGAGGGTGAGGGTAGCCCCTCCGCCCATCGAATAGCCGGACGCATAGACACGTGAGGCATCGATCGCGGGATAGGTCTTCATCATGTATGCGGCCAGCGCGGCCAGCGATTGCCCGAGAACACGCTGATCGGAATAGAGCCCCTGGTGTTCCGGCGCCACCAGGATAAACCGCTTCTGGCACACCATCTCCAGCCAGCCGACCTCCTCCACGAAGGCCTGCGGATCATCGCCGCCGCCATGGAGGGCGATCACGAGGGGAACGGTTCCGGCCGCCACCCTGTTCTGGAGAACCTCGCCGGGAACATACTCGTACCAGGTCTGCAGGTACTCGCCGGCTGGGCTTTTGATGCTCGAGAACCTGTCTTCCTGGTGTGGAAACAGGGAAACGCCGTCCCGCGTCACGCCGCCGGTGACTACGTTCCGCGCGGCCAGGGAATAGGGCGCCTGATCGAAGGCGTATCCCTGGAAGGGCGTGCCGGCGCTGTGCAACCCCTGTTTGACAGCGGGGATGCGCATTGTCCGGGAGAACATCCCGTCATACACCCTTTTGATGATGGCGGCCGTGTCCGGGTTCGATTCCCTGTGGACGGTCACCTGTTGAAGCGGCAGGGCCTGATGGAAGCAGGTGGTGGTCCCGGCGTCCCCCCTTGCGGCGTCGGTCTTGTTCGCGGCCTTGTACCCGGCCTCGACGGCCTCGGTGGGGTTCACGAGATAGGCAGGCAGAACGGCGGCCACCTTGCGGACCTCCTCCATCCTGCCGTTGATGAGCAGGGCGCCGGCAATGCGGCTCGCGTAGTCGAAGGTGCTGGCGATGTAGTTGTTGAAGAAGGTCGCGCCGCCGTCGATGGCGATGGCATAAAGGAAGCCGAAGCCGCCGAAGTAGGCGCCGTCGGAGTAGGTCGTGACGGTGTTGCCGGATCTTACCGATTCCCCCAGCGACAGCATCGCCGTCTGGAGGGCGTAGTAGTGCTTCTGGTCGGCGGCGGCGAAACCGGCCTTGGGATCGGACGGCGTGACGAGCACCACGCTCCCGACCGCCGCATCGATGATGTCGGTCAGGCCGAGACCTTTCAGGTAGGCGAGCGCGGCATCCTTGTTCGGGAAGGCCTTCTCGGCAAAGACCAGGATGTTGGTGTTGGAGCGGAGGGCGCGCCCGCCCCACAGGTTCGCCGACCGGTATACATACGTGGATTTTTTGGGATAGCCGTCGAGAACGGGATGGGACTTGAAGGCCCCGGATCCTTGTGCGGCGGCCGCCAGAGGGCTGCTCACGCGGGTCTCTTCCAGCGTTTCGAAAGTGGCCGGATTCCCCTGCCGGTTGGAGTAGTCGAGCGCGAAAGCGCCGGAGGTGAAGGCCAGGCCCGCCACGAGGGCGAGCGCAAGAGTCAGGGGGGAATGGATCTTCAGCACGGGTCAACCTCCGTTTCTTGCCGACGGGTTTGCCGGCGGCGTTTCATCAGGGTTGTTCGAGAGAACCTTCGGAACGGTACCGCAATGCCGGACCCTGTCCATTACCGGCATCGATGCGATCATACAGCAGGCCCGGGCCGGTTGGATGAAAAATATCGGCAGGTTCCTCCCGCCGTTTTTCGCCCGGCAATCCTCGCGGCGGCATGGTTCCATCGCCCAGGCGCCTTTCACAAGCCACGGTAACGGGTCGGTGAAAATGTGTTCCGAAAAGTGGAGGCCGCGTGGTAGATTGGGTCGTCAAAGAGCCGCTTTGCTGGTATGCAACTTTATTGGCCTCAAGCAGTTATGCGCACGAACGGGCTTCGGGTCCCATGTCTCCATCGGCAGTCGGGGATTTCCCGGACGGCGTCGGGTTGGCGGGCCGGATGGAAAGGAAATGCACAATGAAACCTGGGATTGCCTGCCTGTTTTCCATTCTCTTTCTCCTTTTCGGCAGCGGCGCGTCGGCGGGGAAGTATCAACAGCATTTCAGCAACGAAGCGAGTTTTGAAACCCTCGAGGAGGCCCGCCGCAACGGCCCCGCCCTGCTTGCGGAATGGACCGGCCGCACCTATGTGCCCGATCCCGCCCTTGATACCTATCCAGCCGGCACTACGTTCGTCTACCGCTCCGCCAGGATGTTCACCGACCTGAGTGCAGCCGCACGGATGAATACGAACATCCTGGTCTATACGGACAAGTCCTTCGAAAACAAGGATGCGGCGCTCGCCTGTCTGAAGGATCTCGGCCTGACCGACATCATCGGGAAGGCCTTCGGCAGCGTGGTGCTGGTTACGCCCATCGACAAGGAAAAAGGGTTCGGCATCGCGGACCAGACGGCCTATTACCAGCTTCAGTCCGCCATGTTCAATGTCGGTTACTCCAGGCGGGTTGAACGTAAACTGAGCTATTATGCCGATAGCGCCTATTACGGCGGCGTAACGTATCGCTACCTGATCGGCCTGGACGGCGGGGCCACGTTCATCAACAACTACATCTCCAGCACCTTCGACTATGTCACCCGCGTCGCCGGCATGATCCTGGTCGGCGGGGATATGGAGCGAGTCCGTGAAGTGGCCTCTTTTGTCCCCGCGTATCTTGTCAACGCGCCCGATGCCGTCATCGGAAAATACCGGGCTGCCAACGCAACGGATACCTGGGGTACGCGGGGGGACCTGAAGTACTATTTCAACCAGGCACAGCCGCTTCAGAGGGTGATCACAGCTTCCGGGGACGATCCGGACATCCCGTCCATCGTCCGGGACGCCTACGATCGGCTCTTCACCCGGGCGTTTCGCGTTCCTGTTGCCAAACCCAATCTCCATACGGCGTCCACTCCCTATGCGGACTATAACTTCAACGCGGCGCCCTACTCCCTGGGGGCGCGCAACGCCATCACAGATGGGGTGACGGTGGACAGGGTCCACGTGGTCGAGCACCAGGAGGACCGCTTCAAGGATGTGGTTTCGGCAACCGGCGAATACCTGGATACCTGGTACGAACTGCTCCCCGAGGAGGTAAAGAACAACACGGCGCCGAAACATTCGATTCCGCTCGTCCTGGCCAATCACGG
>JAFGAO010000054.1 GCA_016933615.1 Acidobacteriota bacterium | reverse complement strand
CATCCCGTGATCAAGAAGAATTACGGGCAGTGGAAGTACCACGAATCCCTGGGGCCCGGAATCCTGTGCCACGTATCCGAATCCGGCGACAGGATCTATTCCGTCCGGTGCTCATCCCCGCGTCTGCTCGCCATTCAGTCGATCCGCTTCTTCGCGGACCTCGCGGAAAAATACTGCGACGGATACCTTCGCTTCACGAGCCGCAACAACGTGGAATTCCTGACCGACAAAAAGGAGAACATCGATCCCCTGAAGCAGGAACTCCAGAAGGCCGGATACCCGGTCGGAGGAACGAACAACGCCATCAGCAACATCGTCCACACCCAGGGATGGGTCCACTGCCACTCCGCGGCAACGGACGCCTCCGGCATCGTCAAGTGCGTGATGGACGCCCTGTGCGACCGCTTCACCAACGAAAATCTTCCGGCCAAGCTGCGGATAGCCCTGGCATGCTGTTTGAATATGTGCGGCGCCGTGCACTGCTCCGACATCGCCATTCTCGGAATCCACCGGAAACCTCCCAAGGTCAACCAGGAACAGGTGCCGAAGGTATGCGAGGTCCCGACTTTAATCGCATCCTGCCCGACAGGGGCGATCCGGCCGGGAACCGAAGGAAGAGTCGTCGATGTCATCGAGGAACAGTGCATGTTCTGCGCCAACTGCTACACGGTCTGCCCGGCCATGCCGCTGAACGATCCCAATAACGACGGCGTTTCCATCTGGGTCGGCGGCAAAGTCAGTAATGCGCGCTGCGCTCCCAAATTCAGCAAACTGGCGATTCCGTTCATCCCCAACAATCCGCCGCGCTGGCCCGAGGTTGTGGATGCGGTCGTGAATATCGTCGACGTTTACGCCAAGAACGCGAAGAAATTCGAGCGCATGGGCGAATGGATCGACCGCATCGGCTGGCCGAAATTCTTCGAGCTGACCGGAATCGAATTTACCCGGTACCATGTGGACGATTTCAAGTTCGCGGGAACGACCTACGCACGCTCCGCTCACCTGCGATACTGACCGGATTTCCGCAAGGAAGCAAGCGGTTAGAGTTTTGGGAATATAGAGCTTTATCGGCTCCCCCGGCCCCGACCGGGGGAGCGCTTCTCGGAGAGATTCGGCCGCCGCCCTTTTCGGGCTCCCCGAAAAAAACGGGGGGCAGGAAAACCGTAAAGGGCAAAACGCTGAAAACCGGCCGATTCTTAAATTAACATCCATTGCTGGGATTGAATCGATGCCTTTATTTAAAGAAGTAAAAAAGCCTAAAATCCGGCAGACTTCCGCGGGTGGGGCCGAAATCAGCCCTCTGCGGCCGAAGTACAGCGAGAAAACGCCCCCCTGCATTTCCCACTGTCCCAATGAAGCCGACATCCGGGGCTGGCTCACGACCATCGCCCAGGCGGAGGCCTACGGCAGAACCGGCGACGAAGCTTTTGAGTCGGCATGGCGCCAGATCACCGACCGCAACCCGTTCCCGGCCGTCTGCGGCCGTGTATGCCCGCATCCCTGCGAGGCGGAATGCAACAGGAAAAACAAGGACGGCGCCGTAGCCATCAATGCCATGGAACGTTTCGTGGGCGATTTCGGAATTGAAAAGGGCCTGAAACCGACCCTGCTCTCCGAGGAGAAACACTCCGAAAAAATCGCGGTCATCGGCTCCGGGCCCGCCGGACTGTCCTGCGCCTATCAGCTCAGCCGCCGGGGATACCCCGTTACCGTATTCGAGGCTTTCAGCAAACCGGGCGGCATGCTCCGTTACGGCATACCGGAGTACAGGCTGCCTAGAGAGGTGCTGGACGCCGAAATCCGGAGGATTCTGGACCTGGGCGTGGAACTGAAATGCAGCAGCGTCGTGGGAAAGGACGTTCCCCTCGACCGGCTGCGCCGGGAGTATAAAGCCGTATTCGTCGGTATAGGAGCGCACAAGGGCTACAGCCTGGGAGTTCCGGGCGAAGACGCGTCCAACGTTTTTACCGGCACGGAATTTCTCAACAAAACCAACAGCGGCGAACCCGTGGAAATAGGCGACAAGGTCGTCGTCATCGGCGGCGGCGACACGGCTATCGATGCGGCCAGGGTCAGCAAGCGCCTGGGCGCCGACGTCACGATCCTGTACCGCCGTACGAGGAATGAAATGCCCGCGATCGCTCCCGAGATCGAAGGGGCTCTGGAGGAAGGCATCAGAATCGAGTTCCTCTCCAACCCGACCGAGGTCATCCGGAACAACGGAACGGCCGTCGGGCTGAAGTGCATCCGCATGGAACTCGGCGAACCCGACGAGTCCGGACGCCGCCGGCCCGTCCCCAAGGAAGGAAGCGAATTTGAGATCGGCGCCACGGCCGTTATTGCCGCCATCAGCCAGGAGCCGGATTTCAGCCCGGTCGAAGAGCTGCACGAAGGCAGGAACTGGATGAATGCGGACGATTGGGGGACGACGAAAAGCCCGGGCATTTACGCCGGCGGAGACGACCTCTCCCTGGCTCTCGTCGCCACGGCGGTCTACCAGGGCCGGATGGCGGCCCGGGCCATCGATGCCCACCTGCGGGGCGAGCAGCCCGTCAAGCCCAAAGCGCCCCCCGAGGTCAAGCAGGTACTCCTGGACTGGTACCCGGAAAGCGCCCGGCATGAGCGGCGGCATATCCCGGTCGAACAGCGCCGAATGGATACGGAGATCGAATGCGGCCTCACCAAAGAGGAAGCTCTGGATGAAGCGAAGCGCTGCATGTCGTGCGGCATGTGCATGGACTGCGAAACCTGCTGGATGTACTGCACCAACAACTGCTTCGTCAGGCTGCCCAAGGGCGAGCATTACAAAATCAAGCTGGAAGTCTGCAACGGCTGCAAGAAATGCGCCGAAGCCTGCCCTTGCGGTTATATCGAGATGATTTAAAAAGAAGCGCATCCCGGCGGGGAGGTCCCCTGCCGGTTCAGTGTGGCAGAGTATTTGTTACAGACAGGTATTCTAATAAAACATTCATCACAAGGAGCGTTCAGTTATGCCTACCTATGAAGTGGACGGAAGAAGCTATGCAGTGGATGAAGACGGATTCCTGGAAAATCCCGAAATCTGGAACGAGGATGTAGCCAAGGATTTCGCCTCCTCCGAAGGCGTCGATGAACTGACGGAAGATCACTGGAAGGTGATCAACTATATCCGGAAATATTACATCGAGTTCGGCATCGCCCCGATGATCCGGAAGCTCTGCAAGGAAAGCGGTTTCAAGCTGAATGAAATCTATCAGCTATTTCCGTCGGGACCGGCGAAAGGCGCCTGCAAACTGGCGGGTCTGCCGAAGCCTACGGGCTGCGTCTAATTTAGAGCCGGATTCACGGTCAGGCCCCGCAGCGCACCCGCCCTCCATGCGCAGCATGCGAAAATCCAGGATTTCGTATGCTGCGGATGCGATGGGACTATCCCGAATTTCAGGGGTGCAGGGGTGCCCCGAATGCCCGGAAAGCCTGCCGTCCGTGCTTGTCGTTTCGCATACAGGAGAACTGCGGTGCCCCAAGAAGGTTTGCCTTTTTCGGCATCCCTGGCCAGTCAAAGGGATACCCTTGTAAAAAAATGGTTCGACGGGATGGTTCAAGCCTACCCGGAATCCACGTCCGGGTTCCTGACCCGGGAAAAGGACCCTTTCAGAAATCCTGTCGGGCATACTCTGAAGGAAAACCTTTCGGTTCTGTTTGACGGGCTCGTGGGACCGAAGGATGTGCAATCCGTGACGCCCGAACTCAACGACATCGTGCGCATGCGCGCCGTTCAGGATTTTAGCGCCGGCCAGGCTGTAGCTTTTCCATTTCTGCTCAAGAAGATCCTTCGCCGCGAATGCGCGGCCGATATTTCACGGGACCCGGGGGCGTATTCGGATCTGGAGGCGAGGATAGATTCCCTGGCCCTGCTCGCCTTTGATTTGTATATGAAAAGCCGTGAACGGCTCTTCGAAATCAAGTACAACGAAGCCAAGCGGAGCATGTTCATGCTGCAGAGACGGCAGAACAACAGCTTATAACGAGGTGACGATCGATGGCTGCATTCTATTCGCTGATCCTGGTATTGCTCCTCAGCATTGCAGGGTATTTCGGCGGTTCAGCCGCGGGGACATTTTTCGGCATTATCATACCGTATGCGGCGATCGCCGTTTTTCTCATCGGTTTGACAGCCCGCGTCCTGCAGTGGGCGAAAATCCCGGTACCGTTCCGGATCACGACCACCTGCGGACAGCAGAAATCCCTGCCGTGGATCAAATACAGCCGCCTGGACAATCCCGGCTCGGGTCTGGGAACCGTTTTTCGGATGGCGCTGGAAATTCTTCTTTTCCGTTCGCTGTTCCGGAACACGAAGGCTGAGATAAAGGACGGTCCGCGGCTGGTCTTCAGCGAAAGGAAGTTTCTCTGGCTCGCCGCCCTGGCCTTTCACTGGACCTTCCTGTTCATTCTCTTGAGGCATCTGCGGTTCTTCCTGGAACCGGTTCCCGGCTTCGTATTGCTCGCCCAAACACTGGACGGATTTTTCCAGATCGGCACGCCCGTTCTCTACATGACCGACCTCGTCATCCTTGCGGCGCTGGCGTATCTCCTGATCCGGAGATTCTCCGATTCCCAGGTCCGGTACATCTCGCTTTTCGCGGACTATTTCGCTCTCTTCCTGCTGCTCGGCCTGGTGCTGTCGGGAATCGCGCTCCGGTACTTCATCAAAACCGACATCTCCGGAATCAAGGAACTTGCCCTGGGACTGGCGACTTTTTCCCCCGCGCTGCCTGCCGGCCTGTCCCCGATTTTCTTCATGCATATTTTTCTGCTTAGCATCCTTGTTGCGTTTTTCCCGTTCAGCAAGCTGATGCACATGGGGGGAGTTTTCCTCAGTCCGACGAGGAATCTGGCCAACAACAACCGGATGAAACGGCATATCAACCCCTGGAACCACCCCGTAAAGGTCCACACGTACGAAGAATGGGAGGACGAATTCAGGGACAAGATCCGGGCCGCCGGTTTACCACTTGATAAGGCATAGTCTATGAAGGAAGAAAATACTCCTACACCCGAGCAACTGGTATCGATCGATTTCGAGCCTCCCCGCAAGAGCTGGATGGATCCGGCCGTCAAATTCCGGAAGGGAACCTACTGTTACAGCGGGGTCGCGAAGCACGTGAAGTATCTGGATCTGCCCAACCCCAGAGAGTGGCAACCCACGGATTCGGACTGGAAGCTGCCGCCCGACTGGAAGAAGATCATCCTGGACGGGATGAAGGAGCGGCTCGAAAAATACCGCTCCTTCCGGCTCTTCATGGACATCTGCGTGCGCTGCGGCGCCTGCGCCGACAAATGCCATTTCTACGTCGGTTCCGGCGACCCCAAAAACATGCCCGTCCTGCGCGCGGAACTCCTGCGGTCGGTCTATCGAAGGTATTTCACAACCGCGGGCAAGCTCGGCAGGCTGGCGGGAGCCCGGGATCTCGATGAAGGCGTTCTCAAGGAGTGGTTTTACTACTTCTTCCAGTGCACGGAATGCCGCCGTTGTTCCGTCTTCTGCCCTTACGGGATCGATACCGCGGAAGTGACCATGATCGGCCGGGAGCTGCTCAACCTCGTCGGCTGCAACATCAACTGGGTGATCGAACCGGTTTCCAACTGTTTCCGCACGGGAAACCACCTGGGGATCCAGCCTCACGGGTTCAAGGACAGCATCGACTTCGCCGCAGACGACCTGGAGGAAATCACCGGGATAAAAGTGGACGCGCCGATCAACAAAAAGGGCGCGGAAATCCTTTTCATAGTGCCCTCGGCCGATTATTTCGCTTCGCCGCACTATTACACTCTTCTGGGCTACATGCTGCTTTTCCACGAAATCGGCCTGGATTACACATTCAGCGCCTATGCATCCGAAGGCGGCAATTTCGGCCTGTTCACCTCGCACGAAATGATCAAACGGCTGAACAACAAAATTTACGCCGAAGCAAAGCGGCTGGGCGTCAAATGGATTCTGGGAGGCGAATGCGGCCATATGTGGCGGGTGATGCACCAATACATGGATACCATGAACGGGCCCGCCGACTTCCTGGAAGAGCCTGTCTCCCCCGTCACGGGCACACGGTTCGAAAATGCCATGACCACCAGGATGGTGCACATCTGCGAGTTCACGGCGGATCTCCTCAAGAACAACAGGCTGAAGCTCGACCCCGGCCGGAACAACCACAGGAGAGTGACATTCCACGATTCCTGCAACCCGGCCAGGGCGATGGGCCTGCTGGAGGAACCCCGCTACATTCTGCAGAGCGCCTGCAATCATTTCTACGAAATGCCCGAAAACACCATCCGCGAACAGACCTTCTGCTGCGGGGCGGGCGCCGGGCTGGGTACGGATGAAAACATGGAAATGCGGATGCGCGGCGGTTTCCCGCGCGCGAACGCGGTTAAATACGTTCACGACAAGTATAACGTGAACATGCTGACATGCATTTGCGCAATTGATAAAGCCACGCTGCCCACCCTCATGGATTACTGGGTGCCTGGAGTCGAAGTCGGCGGAGTGCATGAGCTTCTGGCCAATGCCCTCATCGTCGAAGGGGAGCGCGAACGTACGACCGATTTGCGCGGAGATTCAATGGAACAATCAGGAGCCGAGACAACCGATGCGTGATCGAAGCCTTATCTACCTGGGCCTGTTGATATTCCTGGCTGTGGTCACATTTCCCTTCACCTATAATCTCGCGGCCGGGTCCGGCGAAATGCCGGACCTGGAATATCCCGACAACGAGACGCAATGCGTGGAATCGAAGGAGTTCATGCGAAGCTCTCACATGCAGCTGTTGGTCGACTGGCGCGAGTCCCTGGTGCGGGAAAACGTGAGAACGCACAAAACCAGTGACGGCAGGACATACGACATCAGTCTGACCAACACCTGCCTTGCGGCCTGCCATACCCGCAAGGGGGATTTCTGCGACCGTTGCCACGACTACTCGGGGGTTGAAAATCCCTACTGCTGGGACTGTCACATCGACCCGGAACAAACAGAGCGGAGCGCCCGATGATTATCAGCCGAAAGAAATTTTTGAAGCTCACGGGGATTTCCATGCTGGCGGCAACGGGGGAGAGAATCGCCGAGTCTCTTGCCGGGACCGCGCCGTCGGCCGGGCCGGGGTCGCCCCGGGCACTGACCGCGAAAAGGTGGGCCATGGTCATCGACCTGCAAAAATGCGCCCGGGAAGACGGTTGCACCGCTTGCATCGACGCCTGCCACCGCACCCACAATGTCCCCGATATCGACAACAGGGCCCACGAGATCAAGTGGATCTGGAAAGAGGAATTCAAGCACGCTTTCCCGTCCGCCCACAATGAATACCAGGCGGAACACATTGAATCTCTCCCCGTCCTGCTCCTGTGCAACCACTGCGACAATCCCCCCTGCGTCCGGGTATGCCCCACGCAGGCGACCTGGAAAAGGGAAGAAGACGGAATCGTCATGATGGACTGGCACCGGTGCATAGGCTGCCGCTACTGCATGGCGGCCTGTCCCTACGGCTCCCGCAGCTTCAACTGGATCGATCCGAGAAACGATATCGCGCAACTGAACCCGGATTTCCCAACCCGGACGAAGGGCGTGGTCGAAAAATGCACCTTCTGCGATACCCGGCTCGCAAAAGGAGAACTGCCGGCCTGCGTCGAAGCCTGCCCGCAGGATGCCATTTTCTTCGGAGACCTGGATGACGCCGGGTCGGAAATCAGGCAGCTGTTGAAATCCGAATACGCCATCCGGCGCAAACCGGAGCTCGGCACCAAACCCGAGATTTACTATATCGTGTGAGGCGCTTCTCATGTTCATGTTTGAAAAAGCACTAACGGGAAGTCGGAAGTACTGGACCTGGATTGCATGCCTGGCGGCCGTCGTGTTCCTGGCATTTTTGGCCTACCTACGGCAGCTGGATGTAGGGCTGGGAATTTCAGGAATGAGCCGGGATGTCACCTGGGGCATCTACATCGCCCAGTTCACCTTTTTCGTGGGCGTCGCCGCCTCGGCGGTCATGGTGGTGCTGCCCTACTATCTGCACAACTACAAGGCTTTCGGCCGGGTCACCATCCTCGGGGAGTTTCTGGCCATCTCTTCGGTAACGATGTGCGCGCTGTTTATTTTCGTGGATATGGGCCAGCCCGCCAGGGTATTGAACGTGCTGCTGTACCCGACCCTCAATTCCCCGATGTTCTGGGATATGGTCTCCCTGGGCGGCTACTTCCTGCTCAACGCGGTTATCGCCCTGGTGACGCTGAGCGCGGAACGGAAGGGCATCGCTCCGCCTAAATGGATCAAACCGGTTATAATCCTCTCCATTCCCTGGGCGATCAGCATTCATACGGTGACGGCCTTCCTGTACAGCGGCCTGCCGGGGCGCTCTTTCTGGTTGACCGCTATCCTGGCGCCGCGCTTTCTGGCTTCGGCGTTTGCCTCCGGACCTTCGCTCCTGATACTCCTCTGCCTTTTGATACGGAGGCTGACGGGATACGACGTCGGGAAAGAGGCTCTCCGCAAACTCGCGGTCATCGTGACCTACGGCATGATCCTGAACGTTTTCTTCCTGCTGATGGAAATCTTCACCGCGTTCTACAGCAAGATTCCGGAGCACATGGAACACTTTCATTACCTTTTTGCCGGGCTGGAAGGGCGCGACGCGCTTGTGCCCTGGATGTGGACATCGGTCCTGCTGGCCGCGGTTTCCCTGGTATTGCTGATGACGCCGCGGTTCAGAAACAATCAAACGCTGCTCCCCGTCATCTGCATTGTCGTTTTCCTTTCGCTCTGGATAGACAAAGGACTGGGGCTCGTCGTCGGCGGCTTCATTCCATCGCCCCTGGGAGCCATCACCGAGTACGCACCCACGCTGTACGAAATTTCCATAACGCTCGGGATTTTTGCGATCGGCTTTCTGATGGTCACCGTTTTTTATAAAATCGCCCTCTCGGTGCGCGAACAATACACACAATAGTCTTTATGGCCGTCATTACCATTTCCAGAGGATCCGCAACGGGCGGCATGCTGCTTGCGGAGGGGCTGTCGAAAGCCCTGAACTACAGGATCGTCCGCCGGGAAGACATTCTGCAGGGAACCGCCAGGTTCGGCATTGCCGCGGCGAAGCTGGAAAAATACCTGTTCGGGCCGCCGACATTCTCCGACGATTTCAAACACGATATCCGGAATTACGTGGCCTTCTTCCAGGCGGCCCTGTGCGAATACATTCATAAAGGCGACGTCATCTATCTCGGCAACGTCGGTCACCTGCTGCTTCGGGACATCGCCTGCGTTCTCGGGATCCGCCTCATAGCCCCGCTGGACTTCCGGATACGGAAGCTGATCGAGCGCGAGAAGATGACCCGCGAGCATGCTTCGGCCTACATAGAAAAAATTGACGCACAGCGGAGAGCCTGGGCGCTTTTCCTGTACGGGATCGACTGGCTGGACCCCTCGCTCTACGACCTGACCATCAACCTGGAAAACATCCAGATCGACACTGCCGTGGATATCGCGGCTACCGCCGCCAAACAGAACAGGCTTTCCGAAACCGTACAGTGTTTTGAATCCTTCGACAACATGCTGCTGGCTTCAAGGACAAGGGCGGAGTTCGCGGCGGATGCCCGGATGGCTTCCTATGACATCGAAGTCGAAGCCGATGCCTCCACCGCAACCGTTTATCTCGACGGAAGGCTGCCTTCGGATTTGACCCAACACGCGGTCTCCATAGCGCAAAGCATCCCGGGAGTCAGCAAGGTCGATACCAGCCTCCTGGAAAATATCGAACCGGTCGCCTGACAGGCATCACGCCCCTTCCCCGGCCGCCCGCAACAGCCCCTCGACCCAACAGGCCGATCCGAGAGCATGCAGGTGCAGGTAGGTCGCCACTACGTTTTTGTATATCAGGCCGTCGCGCCCGTTGCCGGTTCCGACCCCTCTTTTTACCTTGAAAATTGTGTCGACGGCGCCGGGGGCCTCCAGCCTGGAATAGTGGAATTCATGGCCGCGCAGCCGGGTTCCGGGCGCCAAAAAGGGATTGGGACCATCCACTTCCACTTCCTCGTATCCATGCCCGGCGGGCTTCGGATCCAGTACGATATCGACAGGGAACACCCCGGCCATCGGGAAGCGCCGTCCCTGCCAGTCGACGGATCTACAGAGGAAAATCAAGCCGCCGCATTCCGCCCATACCGGCAACCCGCGGTGCGCAGCCCGCAAGACCGAATGGCGGAAAGATTCGTTGGCGGATAAAAGGGCCGCGTGCGTCTCCGGGAAACCGCCGCCGATGTAGAGAGCGTCGAGTTTGTCGGGCAGGGCGTGGTCGCCGATCGGATCGACCGGAACCTGCATCGCTCGATGGCGATCGATCGCCTCCAGGTTTTCCGGGTAATAAAAAGTGAAGGCGGAACTGCGGAAAACCCCGATTCTCAGACCCGGCCTTGGAGCAAACGTCGTTTCGGGAGTTCTTTCCCGCGCTTCGATGGGCTCCGTTTTTTCCGCTATCCGGAATAATTTTTCAATGTCGACCGATTGCTCTACGATATCCGCAGCCCTTTCTATGGATCCCCTGCCCTGCCCGAATTCTTCCGGCGTCACCAGGCCGAGATGGCGGCTCGCCAGCAGCTCCCCCGTAATCCGGCCAATCGCCCCCAGAACAGGGACATCCGTGCTTTCTTCAATTGCGGACCGGATCAGGGCCTCCTGACGCGGCGTCGCGACGCGGTTCAGAATAACCCCGGCCAACGGGACATCGCGATCCAGCGACCGCAGCCCCAGCACCAGCGCGGCCAGGGTGCGCGTGACCTTTACCGCCGGGACAACAACGACGACGGGAACTTGCAGCAATTTCGCCAGCTCGGCCGAAGAGTGCGTTCCCCTGGCATCCTCCCCGTCGTACAACCCCCGGTTCGCCTCAATCAGATTGATGCCGTCGCCCGCTGCATGCCGGACAAAGGATTCCACCACGGCCCCGGAGCCCATCATCCAGGTATCGAGATTGCGCGCGCGTTTTCCGGCGGCGATCCCGAGCCAGGCGGGATCGATATAATCCGGACCTTTTTTGAAAGGCACGACCGGGATCCCCCTGCGCCGCCAGGCGGCAGCAAGTCCAAGGCTGACAAGAGTCTTGCCGCAATCTCCGCTGATGCCTGCAAGCATCAGCCGGGGCAGGTGCATTCTGTTCATAGGCGCTCTATATTAACAGAAAATGTTTTATTCCAGGTATTTTACCGGTATAAAAGGAACGGTGTACAACGGATGCCGTAGCTAAAAGGAAGGAAGAAGGGACATGAATTCACTGGTCTTGCTGTTTCTGCTGGCCCTGCCTGTTCATTCCCAACCGGAGGGAGTTCTGCAGGAGGCCATCCAACTCTTTGGAAAGGGAGAATACCGGCAGGCCAGGGATTTTTTGGCGGAGGCGGGCGATTCATGGGACGATCCGGCGGAAATCCGGTTCTGGCTGGGGAAAACTTATCTGAAGACAGGCAGATGGGACGACGCCGTGAAGGCGATGGAAAAAGCGGTGCAGATGAAGCCGTCCAATGCGATGTACCGTCTGTGGCTGGGGCGGGCCTACGGCTCCCGCGCCGAGAACCGCATTTTCGGATTCAACGACGCCCGCAGGGTGATCCGGGAATTCAAGAAAGCGGGCGAGCTGGAACCGGAAAATATAGACATCCGGTTCGATCTGCTTGAATTTTACGCACAGGCGCCCGGGATCGTCGGCGGAGGCAAAGACAAGGCATGGGCGGAAGCGGGACTGATATCCAGGCTGATGCCCGAAAAAGGCTATATCGCGCGCGCGACGGTCTACCGGCAGGAGGGGAAATGGGACCTGGCTGAAAAGGAGCTGAGGCAGGCCACCCTGGATTATCCTTCCGAAGCCGCCGCACACAAGGACCTGGCGCAGTTTTTCCTGGACCGCCGGGATTTCAGTCGCGCCCTGGCGAGCGCGCGGAAAGCGCTGGAACTCAATCCGGCTTCCAAACAAACCCGTTATATTGTGGCTGCGTCTCAAATCGGGCTCGGGCGGGATCCGGACGAAACGGAAGCCATCCTCCGTGGTCTGACCCGGGAACCCCTCGGAGAAGGCGGCCCTTCCTTCGAAGATGTATACTGCCAGCTGGGGATATTGTATCTCGGCAAGGGCGAGAAGGAAAAATCCAGGGATGCGTTCCTGTCCGCACTTCACTACAATCCGGATTACGAAAAAGCCGGGAAGTATCTGTCCGAACTGGAGTAACCTGACGCCCAGGCACAGCCCGGAGCTTTATCGCGTGAGCCGCTCAGGGCGGCTTGAACTTTGAGATCGGTTTCGGGACCGGTGTCGGTATCGGAAGCGTCAGGCGTTTTTAAAAGAAATTCACTGGGGCATTCACCTATGAACAGGATCATGAAATTATCGTCCATTCTTTTCTTTTTTTCCGTTTCAGGCGCCCCGGCGGCCGCGCCTTCGGGGAGCTCCGGGGAAATCCCGTCTCCGGAAGCGCGGATTCTGACTGTCCGGGAAGCGGTTCAAATGGCATTGTCCCGGTCCCCGCAAATGCTGCAGGCGGAAGCGCAGGCGATGGGCGCAAAAGAGGCCGCAAGGGAAAGCCGCAGCCTCAACCGGCCGCAGGTCTACGCCGGCAGCGGTCTCGCCTACAATAACGGAATGCCTCTCAGCATCGAAGGCGCCGCTCCGTCGATTTTCCAGGTCCGGGCGAGTCAGGCCGTCTTCAGCAAGAAAAACAACAATCTTATTCGCGAGGCGGAGGAAAACGGAGCGGCCGCCCGGTTCAACCGGGAATCGGCCGGGAACGACCTGGCTTGCAGAACGGCCCTGGCCTATTTCACGCTGCACCAGGCGCGCCGGATGATTGCGCTTGCCGGCGACAGGCTGCAGGCCGCCCTTGCGCAGAAGGACATGGCGCAAAGCCTGTTCCTTGCGGGAAGAATCAGCCCGGCCGAAGCGGCTTCGGCAAAAACAGCGGTTTCCGCGGCGCGCCAGCAGCGCCTCGTTTTCGAGGAGCAGGCCGGCGTTGCCGAAATGGAGCTCCGAAGCTATACCGGGCTTTCAGGCCCGGCGCCCATCCATACCCTGGAACCGCAAATCAAGGCTCCCGCCGTCGATGGCGATGCGGAGGCCCTATACCGGCAGGCGCTTGAAAACTCGCCCGAAATTGCGCAGGCGGAGGCCGATATCCGATCCAGGGAATTCCGCGTCGAAGCGGAAAGGGGCGAACGCCTGCCGAAACTGGACCTCGTCGGACAGTATGCCCTGCTGAGCGATTCAAACAACTACACGGACTATTTCAACCGTTTTGAGCGCAATAATTACCTCCTGGGCATTTCCATCCAGGTGCCGGTCTTCGACGGATTCCGCACGAGCGCCAGAATAGCCCGGAGCCGCCATGAATTGTACGAAGCCCGTTGCCGGCTCGAGAGCCTCAAGTCGGAACTGAACCTGGCGACACGGAAAGGCCTGAGCGCTCTCAGGATCGCACGGGGCGCCAGGGAGCACGCGCGGAACGAAGTCGAGGCCCTAGGTAAAGACGTCCGGGCCAGCGAAGTCTTGCTGGAAAGCGGCAGAATCAGCCGGAAGGATCTCGAGGAAATCAGAACGCAGCTGTTGCAGAAGGAATTCGCCCTGCTCGAGGCGGAGCAGAACCTGTTTCAGAGCAAGATTGAACTGCTTGGTATAATCGGGAGTACTGCCGCCGCCTTTCAATAAACTCCGGCTTCGGGAGCGTGCGCGCACTGCGGCGGCAGCGGTTTCGGAGAAATTCCTATGGATGCCAGACAAAGAAGAAACGTGCGGGCCGTCCTCGCCTGCATTCCGGCTCTGTGGATCCTTTCGCCGCTGGCCGGTTTCCGTCAGGAGCCTCCACCTCTTTCTTCGGGGCCTCTTTCATTCGACGCCGCGCGGGCGCACCGGATGATCCGGGAATTCGTCACACAGTACCCCAAAAGGGTTTTCGGGAGCTTCGAGTCTCGGCATTCCACCGGATATCTCCAGGAGAAGCTGGAAAGCCTGGGGTACGAACTGGAGTACGCCCAGTTCAACGGCAGGATCGCGGGGCGCCAAAAGGTCGGGCGGAATGTCCTGGGATATAAATCCGGAGACAGCGATGAGATTATCGCCCTGGTCGCCCATTACGACACCGCTTCCACCACGGTGCAGGGTTCCATGAAAAACGGCTCCGGGGTGGGCGTCCTGCTCGAGATCGCCCGCATTCTGGCGTCGGAACCGGCCGACAGAAGCATCCTGATCGTTTTTTCCGACGGAGGCGAGTGGGGCATGCTGGGCGCGGCGGATCTGGCGGCGGGCTATGCCGTGCGCGGCCGCATCGCGGCGGTTCTCACCCTGGACGGTGTGGCCGTCGGAGACCTGGCATCCTTGAGCCTGGAAGAAACCGGCCTGCTGCGGGGATTCACCCCTCCCTGGTACAGGATGCTCGCACGCAGCGCCGCCGCGCAACAGGGCCTGCCTGTTCTGTCGGCATCGGGATTCGAGGAGCACATCGCGCGGACTTTTTACATGCCCCGGTCGGATCAGGGACCCTTCCTGAATTCGGGCATCGCGGCCGTGAATCTCGGCAGCCGGTCCGCAGACCGGAACCGGGAGAGGGCCGTGTTCCATTCCCCGATGGATACGATAGACAATCTCGAAACCGCCGGCATAGAGAAATTCGGTTTGGCCGCGGAACGTATCGTGCGCAGCCTCGACGCGCTCCCGGCCATCCCGCAAGAATCCATGGATTCCTTCCGTCTCTGGCGCGAACTTTATCTCGGCCCGAAAACGGTCCTCGCGCTTCACGGCCTGATCATTCTCCCTCCGCTCCTGTGCCTCTTTTACTGCCTCAGGAACCACCGTCGCAGGTTGAACCCGGCGGCAATCGCGCGGGAGCTTCTCGCGTTCACCGCCACGTACATCCCGTTTCTTTTCATCTACTTTTTGATCGGCCTGTTCCGTGTGCTGCGCAAGCTGCCGGTTTATCCCCTGTATCCGGCTACCGCGAAGGATCCCGTCCTCTGCAGCCCCTCCTGGGGCCCCGTGGCAGGCATTGCCGGCATTGCGGCCGTTGTCGCCGGCCTCTGCATCCTGTTTTACATGTATCCGCTCCGGGATCACCCGAAACCGGACTTCAACGTTTCCAAGCCGGTCCTGATCTGCGTGATGCTGATTGCGGCCGTGCTGGCCCTTTTTCATAACTCCTACTGGGCCGTTTCATTTCTCACCCTCCCCTGCTGGATCTGGGGCCTCACGGGCCCGGGCGACGGTTGGAACAAACGGCTGCGGCACTGGGCCTGGATAGCAGCCGCAGGCATCCCGTATTTCATCGTTCCCTGGTTTCTGGCCGCCCGCAACGGCATAGACACAAGTCTTGTCTGGTATCAGGTTCTGGCGCTCAACACCGGGCTGTTTTCAGCCGCAGGCTACTTCCTTGCCGCCGCGACGGCCGCCCTCGGCATACGTTTTCTCACAATTCAGTTGCACCAGACAGGTTGAACATGCGGGGCGTTTGTTGAGGATCAGTCTTCGGGGTTTTCCGGAAGCTGCTGGACGATTTCGTTCTCGCGCCCGTACCCCTTTTTGCGCGCATAGCGCTCGATGGCTTCCTTGTCGGACTTCAGCGCTTCGATCGTTATGAGGCGTTCGGCGTTGCTGCGCCTGAGGTTTTCCACGCGGGCGCGCTGCAGCTCGAGTTCCCGGCGCGCCTTCTTCAGTTCGAGGTAGCCTCCGGGACCGGCGAAGCCGAGGAGCAAAATTCCCCCGACAACCAGAATGAGGGATATATAGTACAGCTCCTTTTTGTGCTTGAGTGAAAACCTTTTATCGGCCATCGGGCGCCATGGAAGATTTTCGAAATATTAAATCACTTTGATTTTATTTACGGATGCATGATACTTGGGGCCGGGCCGGGATGCAACCCCTATAATATTTGGAATATGCCATGAATGAAATCATGATCGTGAGCACAACGGACACGATGGAACTGGCTGAAAAGATCGCGCATGCCCTCGTGCGGGAAGGCATGGCCGCCTGTGTCAACATCGTTCCCGGGATCCGCTCCATATACCGGTGGGAAGGAAAAGTGTGCGACGACCCGGAGCTGCTGCTTCTCGCCAAGTCTTCGGAAGAGAATTTCGAATCGGTCCGCAGCCGGATCCGGCAGCTGCACTCGTACGACACTCCGGAGGTCATTGCCCTTCCCATCAAAGACGGGGATCCCGATTACCTCGACTGGCTCCATGCCCAGTTAATCCCACGGCCGTCGGCAAGCAGCTGATATTTCCATCGATATCTCAGGCGGCGGCTTCGGGGCCTGGGCGCCTCGGGACCGGTCCGCGGCAAAGCCTTGCCACCGGCATCTTCTCTGCAGCCGTTTGGCGGGAAACACTTCCGGGAAAACCGATCCGGCTATCCGGCTTTTACGTCCTTCGACTTGTCTTCCGGCTTTTCATCCGGTTCATCGTGCGCGGACTTGATCGCCGATTTGAAGTTCTTGATCCCTTCCCCGAGCCCTTTCCCCAACTGCGGAATTTTATTCACTCCGAAGATGATGATAACGATGACAAGGATGATGATGAGCTCCGTTGCACCCAGGGTAGGAAGCGCAAGGATCAGTTCCGGCGAATCCATGGTAGACATGTAAACCCCCACAAATAAATATTTCTTACAAAGTACTTTACAGCCGGGATAAAGTCAATCCTCCGGGATTTTCCGGTCCGCATTCCGTTGAAGGCTCCGAGCGTTCAAACGTTGGACGTTAAACGTCTAACGTCCGACGCCAGAACGTTGAAAAAATTTTGCCCCTCCCGTGAGTTCCGCCATTTTTTCATACGGGCGGCTACAGCAGGATGCGTTCGTTGCCCTGCCGGCGGGTGAATTTTTCCCGGTCCAGATATTCCAGCAGCGGGATGGAATGTTTTCTTGTCAGATCCAGCGTTTCCTTGAAATCCGCGACGCCGAATTTCGTACCCGGCGCAAACCTGCTTCTCAGTTTTTCCTTGATGCCGTCGAGCGTGGACCGGTGATAGACAAAATCTTCCGAGATCTTGATCAGGATCTGCTCCTTGAGCATCCAGTAGAAAATGCGCCGCAACTCATCGGGATCGGCATCCATAGAGGCCTGCAGTTCCGATAGCGACGGGGGCTGCATTCCCGATTCCATGTAGGCGGCTTCGATCCGTTCTCTCAGGCGCTCCCCTTCGGCCGAAAGCTCCACCTCGCGCCCGAAAAGGGATACGGTCTCTTTCTCCATCGCCAATTTGCGCGCCTCGACGAGAGCTTCAAGGCAATACCTGAAAACTTCCGCGGGCATGTCGTCATAGATGCGTTTCCGCAGTTCTTCCCTGGAAATCCCCTTCTGCAGCGGATTCTTTTTGTGGAAAGCGCCGACCCGGGCCAGTGTTTCCTTCGTCAGGGATTCGATCCTGGACTCGAGAACCAGAATCGGAGACGGCGCCGGAATCATGACCAGGCCCCCCTTGCCGGCAAGTTCGGAGCTTAGCTTTCTCAAATCAGGCATGGGAAGGCCGAGCAGCGAATCCAGTTCGCTGAGATCCATGGCTCCCCTGGAGTCCGTCGCCAGAAAAGCCGGGATCTTGTCCGACAGCCTTCCGCGATCCAGACTCTTCAGAATATCCAGTATATCTTTGTCCGTGCTCCTGTGCTTTGAAGGATGCGGGTGCAGTATCCTGCCGCCTCCTATAGTGATGGCCGGAGAAAACTGCCGGATGATGAATGCGTCCCCGTGCAGGCAGAACACGGGAGCATCCAGCCGGAGCTGGGCGTAAACCTCCTCACCCGGAACGAGCGTGTCCTGTCCCATGAAAGCCACCCGCGCGAGAACTTCCAGGGTTCCCTGGTGAAACCGGACCTTGATCAGGTTTTTCAGCGGCTTCGCGGAGGGAAGCAGGTGAAGGCGCACATCGAGAATCTGCGTTTCCCGGAAGGTTTTAGGCACCGTGATGACCATTCCGCGCGTAACCTGGGCCAGTTCCACTCCCTGGAGGTTCACGGCCGTCCTCTGACCCGCCGTCGCAAGCCCGGTCATGCGGCCATGCACCTGAACGCCGCGCACTCTGGCCGTCAACCCTCCGGGAATGAGCTCCACCTCCTGGTCCTTGCTGATCTCGCCCGAGGTCAGCGTCCCCGTCACCACCGTCCCGAACCCCCGGATGCTGAAGGAGCGGTCGATCGGCAGCCGCAGCAGCCTGTTGGACGGGCGAAGGGGAACGGAAAGGGCCATATCATGAATCGCCTTTTTCAGCCGGTCCATACCCGCGCCGGTTCTGGCGCTGACGGGAATGACTTCGGAACCCTCCAGGAAGGATCCTTCGGTCGCCTCCAGGATTTCGTCCTGCACCAGCTCGATCATTTCGGAATCGACCAGGTCGGTTTTGTTGATCACGACAATGCCCGAACGGACGCCGAGAAGGCGGCAGATATCGAAGTGCTCCCGGGTCTGGGGCATGATCGACTCATCGGCGGCCACCACAAGCAGCACAAAATCGATGCCGCCTGCGCCCGCCAGCATGTTTTTCACAAACTTTTCATGGCCGGGCACATCCACGAAACCCACCTGCACATCGCCCATATCGAGATGCGCAAATCCCAGGTCGATCGTAATGCCCCGCTGCTTTTCCTCCTTCAGCCGGTCGGGATCCACACCCGTAAGCGCCAGGATCAGAGCGCTTTTGCCGTGATCGATATGTCCGGCGGTACCGACAACTACATGTCTCATACCATACCAAGGATAGCTTGCATTTGTCGATCGCAGGGCGAACACAAGGTTCGCCCCTACTAAAATCTTCCGTTCCTTT
>JAFGAO010000053.1 GCA_016933615.1 Acidobacteriota bacterium | reverse complement strand
AGCTGTTTCCGGGACGAAAAAGACCCGGTTTTTGAAATGGCCGTTCCGAGAACGAGAGTCCGGAAAGTCCTGGCATTCCTGAAGGAAGAATTCCCCCGGCAGCCCGGGATGAAGATCCATCCGGTACCTCTCAAGTCCATTTTCCGGGTGACGCCCCGGACAAAGCTTGACCTTGAGGTCCGGCCCGCGATCCGGGCGCTCCAGGAAACGGGGGAAGCCCGGTTCATCGAAAGCAGAGACCTGGCGAAATTCCGTTACGGGGACCTGGTGTACATCAGGGAAATGAACGTCCTGGCCGAGATGGAAAAGCCCGGATCCGGGCGGCGCTTTGCGGCCCCGACCGACATGCGCCTGAAAAAGAGCCTGCTGCCCGCTTTTATCAGCGAACACAGGGACGCCATCGAGGAGGGCAGCATCGTGCTGAGCGGATCCCTGCGAAACCTGAAAGTGTTCCGGGAATTCGACCGCCTGGAAATCACGCTCGATGCCCTCAAGCGCAGCTGGTACTGGCTTTCGGCGCGCTACGGATTCGGAGACCGGACCGTTTCGCTTGCGGAAATAATCCATGCAAAAAAGGAGGGAAAATCGTATATTCCGGCCGAATCCGGGTGGGTGGACGTCAACTCGGAAGCGTTTCGACCCCTGGATAGCATAGGCGGCAAGGACGGAGCCGCGGCGGAAGGGAATAACATCCGCCTCTCCGCCGCCGACCTGCTCAGGCTGATGGCCTCTTTCGAAAAACCGATCGAGTTGAGGGGGGAAGCCGACCGAGCGGATATCCTGAAGCGGCTGCTGGCCCTTGAACCGGCAAAACCGTGGAAGCCGGGGAAAAGGCTTCAAACACGCTTGCGCCCCTACCAGCTGAAAGGGGTGGACTGGCTCCGCTTCCTCTTTGAAAACGGCCTCGCCGGTCTCCTGTGCGACGAAATGGGGCTGGGCAAAACGCACCAGGCCATGGCCCTGATGGCGTGGATAAAGGAAAATCAGGCCGTCAAGGAACCGTTTCTCGTCGTCTGCCCCACCACCGTGGTCAGCCACTGGAGCAACAAGATCCGGGAGCATGCCCCCCGGCTGAAAACGACCGTGTATCACGGCGGGGACCGGGAACTGCGGAAAACGTTCAAGAAGGGGGAAGTGCTTTTGACTTCCTACGGCATTCTGCGCAACGATATCGCCGCTCTCCGGAAGATTCCCTTCTCCCTCGCGGTTTTTGATGAAATCCAGAATCTGAAAAACAGGGAGACCCTGAGCTACAAGGCCGCAGGTCTGATCCGGGCGCAAATGCGCCTGGGAATGACGGGGACCCCGGTTGAAAACAGGCTGTCGGAGCTCAAAGCCCTGTTCGACCTTGTGCTGCCGGGGTATCTCGGCAGGGATGAAGACTTCGCCTCCATCGCCGCCGATGCGGATCCGGCTTCAAGTTCGGTCCCGGGATTGCACCGTTTGAAACGCCTGATCGCGCCGTTTACCTTGCGGAGGTTGAAGGAGGACGTGCTGAAGGAACTCCCTGAAAAAATAGAGGACATCCGCACCTGCCGTTTGAGCGACATTCAGGCAAAACTGTATCGTGAAGCGCTCGCAACGAAAGGGAACCCTCTCCTGAAGCGGCTCGAATCCGGTACGGAGCAGCTGCCGTACATTCATATCTTCGCCCTGCTCAATCATCTCAAGAGGATCTGCGATCATCCCGCCCTGGCACTGAACGAGATTGAAAAGCACCAGGAATTCGAATCGGGCAAATGGGAGCTCTTCCAGGAGCTGTTGTTCGAAACCCTCGACAGCGGGCAGAAGGCGGTCGTATTCAGCCAGTATCTCGGGATGATCGACATGATGGAAATTCTGCTCCGGTCCCTCGGCATCGGCTATGTCAGACTTACCGGGGCCAGCAGGGACCGGGGTGAAATCGTCCGCCGGTTCAATGAGGATGCCGATTGCCGGGTTTTTCTTGGAAGCCTGAAAGCGGGGGGAGCCGGAATCGATCTGCTGGGAGGCTCGACCGTCCTGCACTACGACCGCTGGTGGAATGCCGCGAGGGAGGACCAGGCGACCGACCGCGTGCACCGCATCGGACAGCGGCGTGTGGTGCATGTATTCAAAATGATAACCGAAGGGACGCTCGAGGAGAAGATCGCCGCTATTATCGAAAAGAAACGGCGGCTGCTGGATGCGGTCGTACCGGTCGACAACCCCGAATTGAGCAAAATCTTCACCCGCGAAGAGCTGATCGATCTGCTCAAGATGTGACTCAGAAAAAGGTGGCCCGGCGCGCAATTATTT
>JAFGAO010000052.1 GCA_016933615.1 Acidobacteriota bacterium | reverse complement strand
CCATCCCGAACACGGAAGTTAAGCCCTCCAGCGCCGATGGTACTGCATTGGCAACGATGTGGGAGAGTAGGTCGTCGCCGGATTTAACATCAAGCCCCGAGGAGCCCTCGGGGCTTTTTTTTAGGGTGAGCCCTCCTAATTTCGATGACTGTCACCGAAATTATAGTCCTGTAAACCTGGCGCTATCCTTTCGTATTGTTTTTTTTGCATCTTTGGCGGAAACGAATTTCAGTGGGTCGTAGGCACACGCCGCCGTACTCGCCGCGTTGCTTTGCGGTCGGGGAGACGCTGTTTTCAGGGATGTCGGCCATAAATTCTTTTTGATTGCGCCAAACGGAATGCCATGCGTTGCAGATCATAAAAAAACCCCGTACCGGATATCCGTCACGGGGTTTTCAATGCTTTTTCCGCATGGAAAGGCATCTAACAGGACGTGCAGCCGCCGCATGCCCCTTCTTCCGGTTGCGGCAGGCTGGAGGTGATATCGAATCCCTCCCCTTCCGGCGTCGATACATAATCGATGGAAACCGGTTTTATCGTTTCGAAAAATTCTTTCTCGACCACGAAGGTAAGATCTCCGGTATTAAAGGATGCATCCCCGTCTCTAAGCTCATCCAGAGCCAGGCCCAATCTGGGACCGGATCACCCGCCGGAAAGCATCAGCCGGATGGCGGGCAGAACTTCCCTGTCTTTCAGGAAGTTTTTAATCATCGTGCTTGCTTTATCTGTAACTTCTAACAAATCGTCTCCTTTTTCATCAATCAAACGCCTGGTGATCACAACGCGGAAACATCCAGGTCCGTTTCGTCTCGAAAGCCACAATCATACAGTATAATATCGGGAATACAAATCCGCCCGGTTTTTGGGGCGAACAACCTGCACAGGAACCGCTTTAAGGGTTCGCGTAAAAATACACTTCCATTTCGGCGCGCGCCGGACGGGCAGACGCAAAAGCGGCGCTGCTCAAGAGTCGCGTTCCCACGATGCAGGCAATGGTCCCAACGCCTGCGTTGGGCGTTCATCTTTCGAGGGAGTGCACGCCAATGATGCTGTGCAGAATGGCGGATCGCGCAGCCGTGAAAGCGCCCCAATTTTCCCGGAGACTGTTCCGAAAGCCGTCAGGCCATGCACGCATTTCACCACTGCCGCCCATGCAGCATGAGGACGGTCCACGCATATTGGTTTTCCTGCAGCCGTTGAGGGCAAGTCCCGTGCCTACCGACTCCGGGGCGCCGGGAAATAAAAGGACCATGTCTGCTGCCGCCGCTTCGCCCTCGTCAGGAATTATAGTGTGCGATGCCGGCCAGGATTTCGCGTTCGGCGCGATACCAGTCTTCCTCGGGAGAGCCGCCCTGGTGCCCCCTTTCCTCCCAGTATCTGTAGGCAAGCAGCGCGACTTTTTCATGGATGGAGATGGACGCAAAATCCGCGCTCCGGGTTTCCTGGAGCAACTCTTCGACCGCGGTGGCTTTTTTCGTCTTTTTGCTTCTTTTCGGGACGGAATCGCGGGTCTCGGCGGCCCCCTTTTTTCTGGTTGCAGTTTTTCTGGTGGCCATTTTCAGATTCTTCTCCTGTTTAGAGACAACGAATTATTCATTACATAATAAGCAGATTTATCCCCGTAAATACAGAGTAACTTTTCAGGGAACGCCATCCACGGTTATTTGGTTTTAAAAAGGCCATTCAGTTCAAGAGATATGGCCAGGTAGTGCGATTTCTTCATGACCTGCATGACCCCCAGGCCAGGCCGGGGCAGGATTGGCCGTGGAGTGCGATGACAGTGTCATAGGTTTTTGTCTGCGTCTTGCATATTATAAATCCCTCCGGACGGCAAGACCTGTTGCATGGTTATACAAACCATACATCAGCAACACACGCTGTCTCAGGGTTCGCGCCAAAATGTAAAATTATTTTTGCGCGAACCCTAAAAAAACGTTTTTTTTTCTCGTGGAAATGCATGCCTTAATTTTACCGGCTTCCCGAAATTCCTCCCCGGAGTTTCATAGATCGCGGGCCGTATCCGGCAAAGCTCGGAAGCTTCCGTAAATTCGAGGTTTTTCCAGAGAGGCAAATGGAATAGACTGCATGGAAAACCGCAAGGAAGGTCCGGAAGACTATGACCCGATTCATGCCCGAGATCGATGAAGGCGCCGGATATATCGGATACCCTGAGGCCTATGGGAAAATCCTGTCCGGCACGGGCCTTCTTGGCTGCGAGGCTATGCCGATCGGATCGGCCGTCAACCGCATTGCCGCGGAGGACGTCGTTGCGCCCAACAGCTATCCTTCATCGGACATTTCTCTCAAGGACGGCTTTGCCGTAAAAACCGCGGATGTGGCGCGGGCGACCGGCGGCCGGGCAGTATCGCTGGAAGTGATAGGGACTGCATATGCCGGCACCCGATTCCGGGGACAGGTAAGTTCCGGCAGCGCCGTAGGGATCTGTTCCGGAGCTCCGATCCCCCCGGGTGCGGATGCAGTGGTATCCGTCGAATTCAGCGAAACGGAAGCCGATGGGAAAGTCAGAATCCACGCGGATGCGGAAAAAGGGCGAAATATTCTCAGGGCCGGGGCGGAGGTCAGGGCCGGATCCGTCATCGTTGAAAAAGGATCGGTTTTTTCTCCCGGGATCATGGGATTGGCGGCGGCCGCGGGAATCAGCGAAGTCGAGGTATGCCGCCGTCCCACAGTAGCTCTTATCGGCATCGGCGATGAAGTGGTCGTGCCCGGGAATCGGTTGCGGTCCTCCCAGATTTACGCCAGCAACCTGGTGACTTTAGGAGGCTGGCTGCAGTCCTTCGGAATCGGATATGCTCTGTCCGTTGTCAAGGACAACAAGAATGCCATCGGATCCGAATTGCGGAAACGGGTCGGGCAATACGACGCCATCGTTACCAGCGGCGGCGCATGGGGAAGCGAGCGCGATCTGGTCGTCGGCGTGCTCGATTCCATCGGTTGGGAAAAAGTGTTCCATCGCGTGCGCATGGGACCCGGAAAGGGGATCGCTTTCGGATTCCTGGACGGCAGACCGGTATTCTGCCTTCCGGGCGGTCCTGCCAGCAACGAAATGGCATTTCTGCAGCTGGCTTTCCCGGGAATCCTGCACATGTCGGGGGTGCGCGGGCATCCTCTCCAGTCCGTACCGGCGATCCTCTTGGAGGACGTTAAAGGCCGGAGCTCCGGTTGGACCGAATTCAGGGATGCCGGCCTGTCGAAGGACCCCAAAGGTTGTTTTCAGGTCGGTCTTTACCGCAACAGAAGCCGTCTGCAGGCGATTGCGGTTTGCAACGGCCTCATCTGCATTCCTGAAGGGCGTGCATCTTTGCGCCGCGGGGAATTGGTGCCGGTCCAGGTGCTCGCCGCCCGCCTGGATGGGATTGGATGCACATCCCCGGACGGCGGGTTGGAAACCCCCGCTTTATAAAAATTACGGTTGTTTCTCCGGCATGGGCGCAGAAAGGAATGCGGCCGCAGCCTCTTTGGGATGCGGTTTGAGGGCGGACGTTGCTTTCACCCCTGTTTGTCCGTAAATTTCTTTGCATGAAATTCTATGGACGCCCCCGTGCCCTGTTTGCCCGCATGCCGGAAGCCGTGATGCGTATGACGGGGCCCGATGCCCGGCGTTGTCAGGACCTGAGGTGTTGTGGTACCGTCTTTATGGGATATGGCAAAGGATATAAATAAAAATAAGTTCCGGTATGTTTTCGGTCCCGTGCCTTCAAGAAGGCTCGGCCGTTCTCTCGGCGTCGATCTGGTCCCATTCAAGACCTGCACCTACGACTGCATCTACTGCCAGCTGGGGAGAACTACAGTAAAAACAATGAAGAGGGAAACCTTCATTCCCATTAAAGTTCTTATCCGGGAAATCCGCCGCAAACTGAATGAAAAACGGAAAGTGGACTATATTACGCTGTCCGGATCGGGGGAACCTACTTTGTATTCCGATCTGGCCCCGCTGATTGAAGGGATTAAAGACATCACCGATATTCCCGTCGCGGTACTGACCAACGGTTCTCTTTTATGGAACGAGGACGTTCGCACGGGAATCGATAAGGCCGACCTGGTTGTCCCGTCTCTGGATGCCGGGGATGATGCCCGTTTCACGCGGGTCAACAGACCGGTTGAAGGCATCGATTTCGACACAATGATGGAAGGCCTGCGTCAATTCAGACACTCCTATCGCGGAGCGTTCTGGCTGGAGGTTTTTCTTCTGGACCGCATTACGGCCGCGGAGGAGCATATCCGGCGCATAGCCGCGCTTGTCCGGTCGATCCGCCCGGACAAAGTGCAGCTCAACACCGTCGTGCGTCCGCCGGCCGAAAAGAGCGCCCTCTCCGTTCCGGAAGACCGGATGCGCGCGTTCGCGAAGTTATTTGATCCCGAGGCTGAAGTGATTGCGGATTACCCGCACGCCGCCGATATGGAGAGCATGGCCGCATCGCGCGAGGATATTGTCCGGCTCCTGAAACGCAGGCCCTGCACGCTGGAGGATGTCGCCGCCGGCCTTGCCATCCACCGCAACGAAGCGGTCAAACACCTGGAACACCTTTCGGCCGAAAATCTTGTATCGGTCATAGAAAATGAGAAGGGCGTTTTTTATGTCATAAAGGGATCGGAATAGAACGAATTCTTGGCTTCTTCTGTCAATATTTCCCTTGGGGACTTCTCGGGAAATCCGCATTTCAACATTCCGGACGGATTTTAAGAAAAGGAGAAAGGAACCGCCATGAACGGACCGACACAGCTGTTTATAGGGGGCAAATTCCGGGATTCCATTTCGGGGAAAACCTTCGCCACCGTCAATCCCGCAACTGAAGAGGTGCTGGCGCATGTTTCGGAAGCGGAGGCGGCGGATGTGAGCGCCGCGGTTGAAGCGGCGCGCAAGGCGTTTGTTTCCAAAAGCTGGCGCGGTATGGAGGCCAGGGAAAGGGCGAAACTCCTCTGGAAGACCGGCGATCTGATCATGAAAAATGCCGACGAATTGGCCCGGACCGAAACCATGGACACCGGGAAGCCGATTTTCGAATCGCGCTATGTGGATGTCCCGTTTGCCGCAGAGACTTTCTACTATTACGCGGGCTGGTGCTCCAAAATCGAAGGGCAAACTGTCCCGGTTCCCGGGAACTTTCTGAACTACACCCTGCGCCAGCCCTGCGGCGTTTGCGGCATCATCACGCCCTGGAATTTCCCGCTCCTCATGGTTGCGTGGAAAATCGCGCCGGCACTGGCCTGCGGGAACACCGTCGTGATCAAGGTTGCGGAGGATGCCCCCCTCACGGGCCTCCGCCTGGGGCAGCTCTGCCTGGAAGCGGGATTCCCAGATGGGGTCGTCAACGTCGTTCCGGGATTCGGCGAAACCGCCGGGCGGGCCCTTGTCGCGCACCCCGATGTGGACAAAATCTCCTTCACCGGAAGCACGGCCGTGGGAAAGGAAATCATGCGGACGGCAGCCGACACCCTGAAAAAGGTGTCGCTGGAGCTTGGGGGAAAATCGCCCAATATCATTTTCTCCGACGCGGATATCGATGCGGCGGTCGGAGGCGCTTTCAACGCAATTTTTTACGGCAAGGGAGAAGTCTGCGTCGCCGGATCCCGCCTTTTTATCGAAGATTCCGTTCACGATTCCGTCATGGATGCGCTGATCGCCAGAGCAAAGAAGCTCGAGCCCGGCGATCCGTTGCATTCCAAGACCCGCCTGGGAGCCCTGGTGTCCAGAAATCAAATGGAACGTGTCCTCGGCTACATCGAGGCAGGGAAAAAAGAGGGGGCCGACCCCGTCCTTCTGGGAGGCCGCGCCGGGGAGAGGGGCTTTTTCGTTACTCCTACGATATTTGATTCCGTGGGGCAGGGCATGCGCATCGCCCGGGAGGAAATTTTCGGACCGGTTCTTTCGGTGCTTCGCTTCAAGGATACGGACGATCTGCTGGAAAAAGCAAACGGAACCGCATACGGGCTGGCGGCCGCGGTCTGGACCCGCGACGTGGGCAGGGCGCACCGGATCGCGCATCAGCTCGAGGCCGGCACCGTCTGGATCAACGCCTACCTGGCGCTTTCGGCGGAATCCCCGTTCGGCGGCTTCAAACAGTCCGGTTTCGGCCGCGAACTGGGACGCCAGGCAATCGATCTCTACACTCAGGTAAAATCCGTTTGGGTGAACATGGAATGAATCGGGTCGCGACGGCAGGCGTGCGCTGATTTCTTATTAAGAAGATGTAGGCATGCAAAGCTACAAAATATGGAAGTTTGTCTGCATAGCCCATGACTGAGGGGTGCGATGAAAAGTAGCGGCCATGAAAACGGCCGGTCCCTTTTCTTATTGGATTTGAGCGGATCGTTTTTGAAGGCCTCAAGCTGAGCCGGAGCCTGTTTGCGTGATGCTTCCGAATCCGCCGCAATCCGTTGAACTTCCGTCGTGATTTCAGCGTTTATAATGGCATAGTTGCTGTTTACGCCCGATCAGGGAAAAACAGGAGACTGGCTGATGGAAGTGGAAACGCTGTTCAGTGTGGTTGTCGGTTTGGGGCTGAGCGCCGCCTGCGGTTTCCGGATCTTTTTGCCGCTGCTGGTCATGAGCGTGGCATCGGTTGCGGGACATCTTACACTTTCTTCCGGCTTCGAGTGGATCGGCACCTACCCGGCCCTGCTGGCATTCGCCGTGGCAACCGTCCTGGAAATCGCCGGCTATTACATTCCATGGGTGGATAATTTTCTCGATGTCGCCGGAGCTCCCGCGGCCGTCATCGCCGGGACTGTCGCCATGGCCTCTTCCGTGACGGATGCCAGCCCCTTTTTGCGGTGGTCCCTTGCCATCATTGCGGGCGGTGGAATTGCCGCGACATTTCACGCAACCACCGGCATGGTCAGGGCGGCATCTTCAATAAAAACCGCGGGTTTGGGAAATTTTATCCTGGCAACGGCCGAGGCCGTCGGCGCGAGCGCATTCTCCATACTTGCCGTAGTGCTGCCGCTCGTCGGCCTGGCGATCATCGCGATTTTTCTATGTATCGCTTTCTTTCCCGGCCGTGCCCTGCTTAGGAGACTGCGGTCCAAAAGCAGGAGCGGCGGCTTCTCGGAATCCTGAGTCATCCGGTCACGCAAAAAAAATTATCCGGGCGGCGGCATCCGATCCTCCGGCGTTTTATATCTGGTATGATGATGCAGACCCGGCGGGGTGAAAAAGCAGTCAGAGGATTGAGATACGGGCGCCGCGGCGGTCCGGTGTGTTGCAAAAAGCGGACGCCTCGATTAAATTGCTGTCTGTGAGGAATTTTCGAAATTTTTACCCGGTTACACGGAAGGAAGAGTACTTGTAATGAGCGAAGACAATAAAGAAGATCCCAATACGGGAAAGGTTCCCGATGATTCTCAGAATGCGCCCCTGGTGCTGGCATCGGAGCTGCTGCCGACCCGTCTGCCGGTCCTGCCTATCCGGCCCCGTCCCCTGTTTCCGGGGCTCCCGATCCCGCTGGAGATAGGGCCCGAGCAGGTCGCCCTTGTGCAGCATGCGCTGGAGTACGCCTCCAAAACGCTCGCGGTCGTCCTGGTGCGGGATCCGAACGGCGGGGACGTACCTGAAAATCTGCACAGGGTGGGCGTTGCCGCGAAGATACTCAAGACTTTTCAGGGCGAAGGGGATGCGCCCGGGATTCTGATCAACAGCATCGAACGTTTTACGATCGGCGACGTCAAAAAGACCGACTTCGGGATGGTCGCCGACGTGAAGTACCCGGATCCTGCAAGGCTGCAGATCAACGAGGAAATTAAAGCCTATTCCATGTCGGTGGTAACAACCCTGAAGGAACTGGTGAAGCTGAATCCGCTTCAATCGGAAGCCATCAAGATGTTTCTCAGCCGTTCCACGTTCGATGATCCGGGAAGGCTGGCGGATTTCTCCGCGAATTTGACCACCGCAAACGGAGCCGAGCTGCAGGAGGTTCTGGAAACCTTTGATATTCCCGCGAGAATAGAGCGCGTCCTGGTCCTGCTCAAGAGGGAAGTGGAGATATCCAAGCTGCATATCGAGATCAACAGGCAGATCCAGGAGAAGGTGTCCGGACAGCAGCGCGAATTTTTCCTCAAGGAACAGCTCAAGGCGATCAAAAAGGAACTGGGCCTGGAGAAGGAAGGGAAGACGACCGAAATTGAAAAATACCAGAAGCGCCTGAAGGAGCTGAAGTTGAACGAGGAGGCCGAGAAGGCCGTCGAAGAAGAAATGGAAAAATTCCAGCTGCTGGAACCTCACTCGCCCGAATACGCCGTGTCCCGTAACTATCTGGACTGGCTGACCGCCCTTCCCTGGGGCAAGTTCAGCAAGGATTCCTTCGACGTAAACAGGGCGAAGAGGATCCTGGACCGGGACCACTACGGTCTCGAAGACGTCAAGGACCGGATACTTGAATTCATCGCGGTCGGAAAGCTGAAGGGGGATATTTCGGGTTCGATCCTGTGCCTGGTGGGTCCCCCCGGAGTGGGAAAAACCTCGGTCGGGAGAAGCATCGCCGATGCGCTGGGAAGGCGCTTCTTCCGTTTTTCCCTGGGAGGAATGAGGGATGAGGCGGAAATAAAGGGGCACCGGCGCACCTATATAGGCGCGCTTCCGGGCAAGTTCCTCCAGGCGATGAAAACGGTGGGGACATCCAATCCGCTCGTTATGCTCGACGAAATCGACAAGATCGGGGCTTCCTTTCAGGGAGACCCCGCCTCGGCCCTCCTGGAGGTGCTGGATCCCGAACAGAATTACTCTTTCAGGGACCATTACCTGGACGTTCCCTTCGACCTGTCCAACGTTCTGTTTGTCGCGACCGGGAACCAGCTCGACACAATCCCCCGCCCCCTTCTGGACAGGATGGAAATCATCCGCCTTTCGGGCTACATCGCCGAAGAAAAGCTGGAAATCGCCAGACGGTATCTGATTCCAAAGGCCCTCGAGAGCAACGGTCTGAAAGAAAGCCAGATCCGCATTCGCAAGGATGCGTTGAGGCTGATAATCGAGGATTACGCGCGCGAAGCCGGGGTCAGAAATCTCGAAAATCTCATCAAAAAGATCGCACGCAAGTCGGTGATGGAGATCGTTCGCGGCCCCTCAAGGAAAATTGAAGTTTCCAAAAAAGAAATTGAAACCTATCTGGGCAGGCCTGTTTTCTCGGCGGACGAGATGTTCGAAAACATTCCGGGTGTCGTTACCGGTCTGGCCTGGACCAATATGGGGGGCGCCACCCTGCAGATTGAAGCGACGGCGGTCAGCAGCCTGAACAAGGGTTTCAAGCAGACCGGCCAGCTGGGCGCCGTCATGGTGGAAAGCGCCGATATCGCGTATTCCTATGTCATGGCCCACCTGGAGCGTTTCGGGGCCCAGTCCGATTTTTTTGACCGGCGTTTCGTGCACATTCACGTGCCGGCCGGGGCGACCCCCAAAGACGGCCCCTCCGCGGGCATAACCATGGCGACCGCCCTCATATCCATGATTCTGAAGAAACCGGTTCGCAAAAAACTTGCGATGACGGGCGAATTGACCCTGACCGGACAGGTGTTGCCGATAGGGGGCGTGAAGGAAAAAGTGATCGCCGCACGCAGGTCGGGCTGCAAGTTCCTTATATTCCCCGAGTCCAATAAAAAGGATTACCTCGAGTTGCCCGAGTACCTGAAGAAAGGCCTCACCGTTTTTTATGCATCCCGTTACGAGGATGTCTACAAGCACGCATTCAATATCAGGACTCCCTCCAGGCAAGGGACGGCGTGATCGACGGTATTCGAATCCTATGACGACCATCGTAGTCGGCGGGCATTCCCGGAATGTCGGGAAAACTTCCATAGCCGCGGCGATTATCGCCGCCTGGCCGGAATACTCCTGGACGGCCGTAAAGCTGTCCTCGCACTGGCACGACGATAATTCCGGTACCGCCCTCGGGGGCGAAGAGGAAATCTGCCGCGTGGATGAGGAGTTCGACCGCGGCAGCTCCAGGGATACCGGCCGCTTCCTCGCTGCGGGGGCGTCGAGGTCCTTCTGGGTCCGCATCCTGCCGGGCCGCATGCGCGAAGCGATGCCGCGGCTCTTGCCGGTCCTGAATTCGAATCCTTTTGTCGTCGTAGAAAGCAACGGCATAGTAAAGCATATAAAACCTTCCTTGTTTTTGATGGTTCACAGATACGATGTCCCCGAATACAAAAAGAGCGCCCGTGAAACGATCGGGCGCGCCCATGCCGTCGTAGCCGTAAACTATAGCGGCGTTACGCCTGCCTGGAATGGGATTTCTACCGAAACGGCAACGGATGTGCCGATTTTCCCGGTTTCGGACCTCCATGTTTTGCCCCAGGATCTGATCGAGTTTATCCGTATTCGGCTTGTTTGATCCCGGCCCGCATTTTTTCCCGGCCAATCTCTTGTACGGGACCGGGGCGATATTCGTGCTGTCGGGGCATGCGGATTTATTATTTTTGGAACGACTCCCGTTGGAAACCGTGTAAGAGCTGTGACTGAAAGATTTTTGAATGGGGGTAGGTTATGAGTAAAAGCCATCGATACCTGGCGGCCGCCGCGGCGTTTCTCCTGGCTGCGGGTTTATTGTTTCCGTCATCCTATGCGCAGAACCGGGTGCTTCAGTTATTTTCGCCCGATGATTCCAGCGACGCATTTCTCGGAATCCGGATGACGGACGTGACGGAGAAAAATGTGTCCGAATATAAACTGGACAGCGTGTCGGGCGTGATCGTGGAGTCCGTAGTCGAAGGAAGCCCTGCGGAGAAAGCGGCACTTCAGGAAAAAGACGTCCTTCTGGAATTCGACGGGGCCAAGGTACGGTCCACGATGCAGCTCTCCCGGCTTGTGAGGGAGACGCCGGTGGGGCGGGAAGTGGATCTGGTGATCAGCCGGGACGGGAAACAAAAAAGTATGAAAGTCCAGCTGGAGCAAAGAAACGAACTGCGTTCGGAAAGCCGCTCCATTGTTATCCCGGCGCCGTTCGGGGAGGGAGGCGACCGCAGTTTTTCCTATAGATTCCCGGATAATTTTCCCATGCCGGAACAGTGGGAGGACAGAGGCGCCCCCAGGCTCGGAATTACCGTTCAGGCGATTACCGAACAGTTGGCGGACACCCTCAAGGTTCCAGGTAAAAGAGGCGTTCTGGTTACATCCGTGAGGGAAGAGTCCCCCAGTGCCGGAAAGCTGCAGGCCGGAGATGTGATTATCCGGGCCGACGGCAGGACTGTTTCCGATCCGGCAAATTTACGCATGGTTCTGCAGAGGGCCGAGGGCGATACCATCAGTCTGGATGTGATCCGGGACAGGAAGGAAATAAAAGTAATCGTAAATTTGCCGGGAGATACCGGCAGAGAAGGCGGCACAGGCCGAGAATACAAGCTTTAATCCGCATTCCATTCCATTTTCATCCTCCACAAATGTAGGGGGCGAACCTTGTGTCCGCCCCCTCCCGCCAATCCCTTGAGGGAGCCCCGGCTGTGCCGGAGAGCAGTAAAAGTTTGACAAATCCCGAAGGAATCGAGTGGTGGGTGCCCGACATTATTGGCACATCCGGCGCCAAACAGATCGGGGTCGGAGTCGGTATCGTCGCTTTCGAAATCGGGAAGCCAAGATCAACGGTGATAGAGATCCCGATTCCGATACCGACTGCAATACCGACCCTGAGAATCCACCGTAGCCCCGGGACGTTCAATCCGTTTTCACTCCAGCCGAAGCGAAGCCGGAATGCCCTTTAGCAATTTTTCAGTTTTAGCTTGACTTTCACCTTTTTGTCACCCATATT